>CALMPJ010000183.1 GCA_937871585.1 uncultured Acidobacteriota bacterium
AATCCTAAGTCCGGATTCGGCACCGCGAAGTCAGAACCGGGAGCGATAGCGACTGGGCTCCCAAACGGCGAGCAACCCGAGCTCGTAATCGGCTCAAAGGTGATCACCTCATTCGGCAACATCGGCACGATCGAAAAGATGGACAAAGAGATCGCCGAGGTGCTTGTCGGCAATCTGCGTTTACGAGAAAAATTAACCGATCTTCGACCGACTGAGTCCAAAGCCCAAAGCCCAAAGTCCAAGGTTCGCACAACCGAAACATCTTTGGACATTGGACGAGAGACCTTGGACACGGGAGCCGAACTGAACCTCATCGGCCGCACCACAGCCGACGCCGAATACGAACTCGACCGCTTCATCGACGAAGCCTATATGTCCCGCACGCCTCGGGTGCGCATCATCCACGGCTTCGGCACCGGCGCACTGAAAAACTACGTCCACCACTTCCTAAAAACCAGCGACCTAGTAGCAAAATTCGAATTCGCCCCATCGTCCCAAGGCGGCCACGGCGCTACAATTGCGGAGATAAAGCTATGAGATCGCTATTAGTACTAGTTGTGTTGCTCTCAACGCTCGCGACCATCGGCCAAGACAAACCGCAAGCCGAACTTGTTGATGAATTCGGTCCGATTCAGTGCGATGAGTTACTCGCCCGAATAGACAATCTTGCTATTCGAGTTCGAAACGATCCGGCGACCAAAGGCGTCGCGGTTATTTCCGGTTCGAACACGCACTTGATCGAGAAACTTCAGCTAGAGATACGTCTCACCTCAGGCATCCGTCGGCACGGAGCTGATATAAGATCTATTGTCACCGTAGTCCGAGGAAAAGAAGAAGGTAAGACGCTTGTGCAATTTTGGGTGGTGCCATCAGGCGCCGAAGAACCAGCACGATCGGCTTCCAAATGGAATCTCTCGATCCCGACACAAAATAAGCTAATTGACTTTCATGCGGACAATGATGCTATATGCTACTACCTGACCGTTCATGAGTATTTGCGAGAACTCTTGGACGCTAACCCAAAGCTTCGAATCAAAGCCGTTGTTGGCGAAACTAGTCTGAAAAGGTTTCGTAACAAAGCCGCTATTCTACGACAGGCGTTCGGTTCGTACGATTCCCGCCGCTTGCGTATCGTACGCAAACGCGAATTTGCGTACTACGATACACTAACAAATTACTACCTTATGCCCTGAACGAGTTAGTTCATATCTAGTTTCCGCCAAACAATTTGAAGTTGACATAGTTGGCGGTTCAATCGAAAATTCAATTATGACATCAACTCTAGAAGTCAATTTGCCAGACAGCGTCCACTTGAGTGATTTCAACCTCAAGATGATCTTGGCTGCAAAGCTTTTTGATCTGGGTGAATTGTCCTCAGGACAGGCCGCGAAGATGGTTGGCATCGGTCGGCGAGAATTTCTGGAGACCGTCGGCAAATATGGGGTTTCGATCTTTCAGTACGATGCTGAGGAACTGCGGCAAGATGTTGAGAGACTTAAGCGATGAAGTTGGTCATCGCTGGTGCTAGTTGTTTGATCGGTCTCGAGAATATGAATGAGGTCGAACTCCTTCGCGACCTTTACCAACAAGTGTTTGCGACCCCGGAAGTCGCAGAAGAAGTTGGTGATTCCCTACCAAATTGGGTTCAGCTTCGTTCCAGTTCAAACAAGCTGCTAATAGACGATCTAACGACGAAACTGGAGATAGGCGAAGCCACGTCGATTGCCCTCGCTCTAGATATTCCTCAGAGCATCTTAATCATTGACGAGAAAAAAGGGCGACGTACTGCAACGGAATTAGGCATCGAGATCACCGGAACGTTCGGAATCCTCAAGAATGGAATCGATCTTGATTTGATCAAAGAACCAAATACTCTGATCGAGCGACTTGAGAATTCCGGTTTTCGCATCTCAGAAACACTTCGGTCGGAGTTAGTCGATAGGATCCACTAGCTGTGCTCTATCCTCAATACTTTATCGACGATCTAAAAAACCGTGCTGATCTGGTGCGGATAATACAGCCGTATGCGGCGGATCTGAAGAAGAAGGGTGCGAATTGGATGGCGTGTTGTCCGTTTCATCAGGAGAAGACGCCTTCGTTTTCGGTGAATCCCGCGAAGGGATTTTACAAATGCTTCGGTTGCGGCAAGGGCGGGACAGCGTTCAATTTTGTGATGGAGATGGAAGGTTTGAACTTTCCCGAGGCCGTCAAGCGTGTTGCCGAGATGAGCGGCGTTCAGCTGCCCGAACCTGTCGATGACCAGAAATTCGAGCGTTCGAAAAAGCAGCGTGAAGAGAAGAAACAGTTAGCCGATCAGGTCGTTGCGCTGAATCAGGTCGCTCTCGAATTTTGGGAGAAAGAGCTGGAAACGGGGAAGGGTGAAAGGGCGAAAAAGGCTCGGGAATATCTCGTTCAGCGTGGTATTTCTGAAGAAGTTCAGAAGAAGTTTCGCATCGGATTTTCGCCTGATAGTTGGGATGGTTTGATCAACGTACTTCGCGATTTTGGCGCGGATGACAAGCTGATAGCGCAAAGCGGCTTGGTCTCGGTAAACGAAGAGAAAGACAGGACTTACGACCGTTTTCGTGGGCGAATAATGTTCCCTGTTCTGGATGTGAACGGTCGACCTGTGGCGTTTGGTGCTCGCGGAATGACGGCCGAAGATCAGCCGAAATATCTCAATTCGCCGGAAACTCCTGCATACATAAAAGGCGAGCATCTTTACGGCCTGTTTCAGGGCAAAGACGAGATACGAAAGAAAAAGTTCGCGATCCTCGTCGAAGGTTATTTGGATCTAATTGCTCTCGCCCAGTTTGGCGTCACCAACGTTGCGGCGAGTTTAGGAACCGCGTTCACGCCTGAACAAGCGAAACTGTTGAATCGTTTCGCCGAGCGTGTCGTCATAAACTACGACGGCGATTCAGCCGGAATAAAGGCCGCGCGGCGTGCGATCGAACAGCTTTTGCCGCAGGATTTTGACGTTAAGGTTCTCGTATTGCCCGACGGCAAAGACCCTGACGATTTCATCCGCGAAAACGGAACCGAAGCCTACAATGCCGCGAGAGGCAAAGCCGAGCCGTTCCTTAGTTTTGCAATGCGAACTTCGTCAAACGGCCGTAACCTCAATAATGCCAAGCAGAAAGCCGAGGCTATTGAGGATTTTCTGCCCGTCATCTCGACGATCAAGAACGCGATCCAGCAACGCGAGAGTTTCGATCAGGCGATGGAATACTTTTCGATCGAGGATGCCGGACTGAAGAAGCAGCTTTGGGATTCGCTTCGCCGAGACAATCGTGGGGTTCATCAGTTTCAAATGCAGCAGGTCGCCCGAGCCGTTCGCCCTAAACCGACTGTTGCTGAGCGCCGTCTGCTCGAATTGCTCGTACACGATGGGGAACTTCGCTCTCAGATCGTGCCGCAGATAGAGGAGAGCGATTACCACAATCTCGCAACTGCCGAGCTATACGCCGCTTTCGTCGCGATCTCTCGATCCGGCGGCGACATCGATCCCGAGTCGCTTCTCGACCACATTGGCGACGACGAAGAAATGATCGATACGGCCCGTGATATCTTTGCGACTGCTCCAAAACGCGCCGATGAGACACCAATTGACGGTGCTTTGCGGGAAGCTGAAGGCTGTGTTCTAACGTTGCGAACGCTTGCGATCGCGAACCGAATTACCGAGCTCGGCCGCGATGCCGTTCTGGCTGAACAGTCCGGCGACACCGAGCTTTTCAACCAACTGGTTCACGAACAACTCGAACTCGAAAAAATACGTCGTAGTTTGCAACCGAATGTCGCTTTTATGTGATAGAATGTTCGGTTTAGACTTGCTGGCGGATGTGAAACATTTCCTGACCCAAAAACGTTATTAAATATTGAATATTCAATGATTTACGCCGCCTGCGAGCGTTGAGTATTTACAAGATATGGCTGATTACGACGAAAAAGAAGATTTGATGGATCGCTTGGTTGCTCTGGGCAAGCGGAAAAAATTCATCAGCCTTGACGAGCTTCATCGTCAAATTCCGGAGAATATGATGTCGGCGGACGATCTCGAGGACGTCCTCGAGCGCCTTGAAGGCGCGAATATCTCGGTCGCCGAAACCGATGCACAACTGCTGGAGAAAGC
Organism: uncultured Acidobacteriota bacterium; assembly: GCA_937871585.1. GTDB lineage: Bacteria > Acidobacteriota > Blastocatellia > Pyrinomonadales > Pyrinomonadaceae > OLB17. Next base: position 4,133 of record CALMPJ010000183.1, read on the forward strand.
TTCGAGCATCGTTCTCGATGATGAAGAAGCCGCCGCCGAGGAAGATGACGACGATCTCGACCTAGACCTTTCGGCTGGAGTTCTCGATAAGTCAAACGACCCTGTTCGCTTATATTTACGTGAAATGGGCGTCGTGCCTCTACTCAATCGCGAGGGCGAGGTCACGATCGCGAAACGCATTGAGCGTGGGCAATTAAAGACTCATAAGGCAATTTCACGCTCGCCGATCGCGGTCGAACGTCTGCTGCAGATCGGTGACGACCTTGCTGCGGGCAAGGCGAGCATTCGCGAAACTGTTGTTTTTAGCGAACAAGCCGAGATCTCGCTTGAGGAAGACAAAGCCGAGGAATACATGCGTTGGACGCTCGAAGGCATTGGCAACATTCGCCAAAACTTCGCTGTCGCACTGAAAACTTGGGTCAATCTGATCAACGAACAGAAGAAGGTTGGCGACAAGAAGACCAAGAAACTGATGAGCCTTCGCCGTCAAACGGCACGCCTTCGTCTCGACATTGCGCTTGAGATCAAGCACCTGAATCTCACCGAACGTGCATATCAGCTCCTGATCGGCTCGATCCGAAAGGTCGATGCCGAGATCAAGAAAGCCGACAAGCTGGTCACGAAATTCGAAGGCAAGCTCGCCAAAAAGCCTGCTGCTGCCGAAAAGAAGAAATTCACGGCTGAACTAGAAGAAGCTCGCGGCATCATCACCGCGATCGAAGAAAAATATCACTTGCCGGCCGTTGAGATCAAACGTTCGTACAAAGTGATCAGCGTTGGCGAATTCGAAACGAACAAAGCGAAACGCGAGTTGGTCGAGGCCAACCTTCGTCTCGTCGTGTCGATCGCGAAGAAATACACCAATCGCGGACTGCAGTTCCTCGACCTCATTCAAGAAGGCAACATCGGTTTGATGAAGGCCGTCGATAAGTTCGAATGGCGTCGCGGCTATAAGTTTTCAACGTACGCAACGTGGTGGATCCGACAGGCGATCACGCGTGCGATCGCCGATCAGGCTCGTACGATCCGAATTCCTGTTCACATGATCGAAACGATCAACAAACTGATCCGAACTTCGCGTCTGCTTGTTCAGGAATTAGGCCGCGAACCGACGAGCGAGGAGATCGCAAAACGCATGGACATTCCGGTGTCCAAGGTGCGAAAGGTGCTTAAGATCGCTCAGGAACCGATCAGTCTTGAAACTCCGATCGGAGAAGAAGAAGATTCGCATCTCGGCGATTTTATCGAAGACCGCTCGATCTTGAATCCTGCCGAATCGGTGACCTTCTCGAATCTTCGTGAGATCACGGACGAGGTTCTCGCGACATTGACGCCGCGTGAGGAAAAGGTCATCAAAATGCGCTTTGGCCTTGGAAACACAGGCTCGGAGCACACACTCGAGGAAGTTGGCCAGCATTTCGCCGTTACTCGCGAGCGTATCCGACAGATCGAGGCAAAGGCATTGAGAAAACTCCGGCATCCGTCGAGGTCACGGCGGCTCAAAGCATTTCTCGAAGGAAAGCAAACTTAACGACAAAAGGCGGGTCTTATGGCTCGCCTTTTTTTGTTTGATATCATTCGACCTGATGCATTCGCCGACTTGTGAAAGAAGCGAAGTAATGGACAAATCGATGCAACCTTTATAGGATATTCGAGTCACTAATACACGTTGTAACAGATCGGTGAGAGCCATTACTTGGCATTTATCGGAGGGAGGAAATGTATAGGTTCTCTAAAGTTCAAAAAATCGTATCGGCTGTCGCTTGCTGTATCGTGCTCTTGATCGTTTGCTCGACAGGTTGGGCACAAACGTCCGGTTCGGGCGGAAAGGCAATTGATCTTACCCGATCGATCGCCTGGCTTCGAGCCGACACCGAGAAGAGGCTTCCCTATTGGAAAGAGATATTTTCGGCCCTAGGAATGGAATCCTCGTACGATCCTGACGCGATCGCAGGCTTCTGTTTGCGAGGCGGCAGCTCTGCAATGGAATGTCAGATCGGGGCGATAAGCGGTTTGATCGCATTTCAGAAGATACATGGCGACAAAGTTCTCGACGAAGCTCTTCCAAAATTGCAATCACTGCTTCTAGATTTTCAAAATTGTGAGTCTGATGGCTCGTGTACCGAACTTGAAGATGAATTAAAAGAACTTACGGATCAGGTCGAAGCCCCGCCAACTAACGTCGGTTCGTATGATCCTGAGAAGGTCTATTCTGAGTGTTTAGCAGAGCAAGATCCGAAAAACCCTTGTACAAAGCAGTTTTGTATTAACACGGCCTTGAACGGCGGTTCGTTCGTTCTGCTGCTTACGATGAATAATACGGATCCGTCAAAACCGTTGACGCCTCAACAAAAGCAGAACGAACAGAGAAAGGAGAGGCTGGTCGCCGCTATGAATCGACTTGCTAAGATCGCACAAGCTACGGCGTTGGACAAAAGGTGCGATATGTCGAAGTTCGTTCCGTCGGTCGAGAAACCGGCGACGCCCTTCTGACATCGACCAACCTCCGCGTCTTTCGGATACACCTTATTTGATCGTTGAGGCGGGTTATTCTGCTCGCCTTTTTCATTTTCCATAACAACACAGTGTAGAATTCTCGTGTTCTCATATTGTTTCGTACATGGGCATTTCGCTCCTTCGAATCGCGTCTCTCGTGCTCATCTGCATTGTTGCAGGACTATCTGCTGCGCTAGCCGAACAGCTTTCCGTCAAAAAATATACGATCGCCGACGGCCTCGCACGTGATTTTGTAAATCGAATCTACCAGGATTCTCACGGCTACGTCTGGTTTTGCACGACCGAAGGCATCTCGCGGTTTGACGGCTACACGTTTACAAATTACGGAATCGCCGACGGGCTGCCGCATCGTATCGTTTCGGATGTACTCGAAACCAGAAACGGCGAGTATCTTTTTGCAACTCAAGGCGGTGTTGTTCAGCTCGACCAGACTCGATCGGAAATTTCATCACCTCATTTCAAAACGGTGTCACTAGGTCGAAACGACCAAAACGCTACTGCCGCGACACAGCTTGTCGAAGCAGCCGATGGCGTCGTTTGGGTCGGAACGGCGGCGGGGCTGTTTCGCTTGGGCAAAGCTGATAATTCTTGGGATTCGGAATTTGTGCGTGTTCCGTTCTCTGGAGCAAAGCCCGGTGAACTTAATGCTGTCAACACTCTAATGATCGACCGCGAAGGCCTATTGTGGGCAGGAAGCGCGTATTTGGGCGTATTCCGACAGCGAAAAGACGGCGGCTTTGATCGATTTACCGAAGAGAACGGCATCACACAGAACGGTATCAGTGACATTTATCAGGACCGCTCGGGCCGTGTTTGGGTCGGCACTGGAAATGGACTTACGCTTCTCATTTCAGACCCGAAGCCGGGAACGAATGTGGCCGCGGCAGTATATCGCGAGAAAGACGGTCTGTTGACCAACTTCGTCGAAACCATTTTCGAATCTACGGACGGTCGGATCTGGATCGGCACTCGCGGCGGCTTGAATCTTATGACCGAGCCGAAGTCGAACAATGGCAAGGCTTTCCTCGGCTACACGCCGGAAAACGGCCTTCAGCATGTTCGCATCATTACAATTACCGAAGATACCGACAACAATCTTTGGCTAGGTGCCGAAAGCGGCGGTGCCGTGAAGATGCCGCTCGTCGGATTCACATCTTATTTTGGATCGGATGGCCTCGGAACTGCACGAATTTCGCAGATACTGGCCGGACCGAATGATGAGCCATATATTCTAACGACACGTTCGGGCTCATTGACGCCGCCTATTATCAATCGATTCGATGGTCGTTCATTGGTTAATGAAACGCCAAGCGATCTGGAAAACGCAACGCTTTCGTGGGGCTGGAACGATCTGATCGCCTACGACGAGGTCGCTCGCGAATGGTGGATCGGCACGGCGACCGGCGTGCACCGTTACTCCTCACAAGGAGGAGATCTTTCATCGGCGTCATTGGTCAGAACATACACGGTGGCAGAGGGTCTGGATGACAATTATGTTTTCCGCGTCTGGCAAGATGCCGCTCGGAATGTTTGGATCTCGACGATTGGCGGAGGCTCAAGTACGATCGTTAATAGACTGGACATCACAACCGGAAAGATCGCGTCGTTCGACATCGTGGATAAGTCCTTGGATTCTGCGGCCACGGCCTTTGCCGATGGTCCGGACGGCAGCGTCTGGATCGGAATGTATAGCGGCGGCCTGGTCCGATATAAAGCGGGCGAACTAACTCGGCTGACAAATTCCGATGGCATTCCGGCCGGCTTTATTCGCGATCTGTTCGTCGATTCCAAGAAACGGCTTTGGGTCTGTACATCAAACGGAGGCGTCGGGCGTATCGACGATCCAAGCGCCGGAAAACCAACGGTCTCGTCGATGACCGTCGGCGACGGTTTGTCTAGCGACCAAGTAACAGCCGCTATCGAAGACAAATTCGGCCGTATATATTTCGGGACGGGCCGTGGAATCGATCGATATGAACCGAACACAGGACGATTCCAACATTACACGACGGCGGACGGTCTGGCGGACAATTTTGTTAATGTCGCAACGGCGATGAAAGATGGAACGCTATGGTTCGGCACTCTGTATGGGCTTTCGAGTTTTACACCACAGGCAGACCGGCCAAGAATGCCGCCGCGGACATTGATCAGCGGAGTTTCTGTAAATGGCAAGCTACGACCGATCGGCGAACTTGGTCAGGGCGATATTCAGCTCGCTGATCTTGATCCGTCGGAAAATCAACTTGAGATCGCGTTCGTTAGCCTCAGTTTCGCAGCCGGTGAAAGGCTTCTGTATCAGTACAGGTTCGGTTCAAATGCAGAGTGGAGTTCGCCGACTCAAGGGCGTAAGGTCACGCTGCCAAACCTATCCGCGGGCCGGTTCTCGTTTGAGGTTCGGGCTGTTAATTCAGCGGGGCAAATGAGCGAGCAGCCGGCAACAGTCACGTTTCGCGTGCTTTCGCCTTTCTATTTGCGATGGTGGTTTCTGGCGATCGTCGCGTTGCTATTGTTTATGTTGGTCTATGGATCCTATTCCTATCGAACTGCGAGATTGCGCGAGATAAACGCCGCGCTCGAAGACGCGCGTGCCGCCGAAGAAGGCCTCCGAATTTCTCGCGAGGAACGTATAGCCGAGCTCGAAAGCGTACGTTCACGCATCGCCACTGACCTTCATGACGACATCGGTGCGAGCCTGACTCAGATCGCAGTATTGAGCGAGGTTGCACAGACACAAGCACGTACCGGAACGTCGCCCGAACAGCCGCTTTCCAAGATCTCGAACGTTTCGAACGAGTTGGTCGGCACCATGAGCGACATCGTGTGGTCGATCAATCCTGCGAAAGATCATCTCAGCGACCTTTCACAGCGAATGCGACGATTTGCGGCCGACATTCTCGCGGCAAGGTCGATCAGGTTTCATTTCAAAGGCAGCGATGGTTCTCAAGAAACGGTGATCAACTCGAATCTTCGCCGCGAAGTGTTTTTGATATTCAAAGAATCGATCAACAACGTCGTCAAGCACTCAGGAGCAAGCAACGTTTGGGCTACGATCGAAGTAAGCGATTCACATTTGAATCTGTCCATCAAAGACGACGGTAAAGGGTTTGACAGATCGAATGATGAAAGAATTGCCGGAAACGGCCTCGCAAGCATGGCTCGGCGAACGGCCGAAATGGGTGGTAAATTTCAAATCGATTCAACGATTGGTGGGCCGACAAATGTCGAAGCGGAGTTTCCGTTGGGTATGTAACTTTTTGGCGCTACCCAAACGGGTGGCTTGGAAGACATTAAGGTTTTATTAAACTTACGATCGGCTCGGTCTAGTCAAAGATATGCAGGCAGTGGCTGAAAAAGAAATTACGATCGCGATCGTTGAGGATATTCGCGATATACGCGAAGGCCTGACGACGTTGATCAACTTCACGGACGGCTTTTCGTGCATTGGCAGCTTTCGTTCGATGGAAGAGGCGATCCCGCGGATCAACGCGAATGCGCCCGACGTCTTGCTTAGCGATATCGGCTTGCCGGGCATTGACGGGATCGAAGGCATTCGTCGATTGAAGGCGGATCATCCTGATATGGCGGTGCTGATGATCACCGTTTTTGACGATGACGAGCGCATATTCGACGCTCTATGTGCAGGCGCAACGGGCTACTTGCTTAAACGAACTCCGCCCGCAAAGCTGCTAGAAAACATACGCGAGGCCGTCTCCGGCGGTGCTCCCATGTCTCCCGAGGTTGCGAGCCGCGTGATCAAGCTATTCCGTGAAGTTCGCCCTGTCGAACGCATTGATCACGACCTAACGCCGCACGAAACTCGGTTGCTAAAGCTGCTCGTCGATGGCCATAACTACACAACTGCCGCCGAAGAACTTGGTGTGAGCTATAACACGATCAAGTTTCATATGCGCCACATTTACGAAAAGCTGCAAGTTCATTCCAAGAGCGAAGCCGTTTCATTGGCCCTAAAAAGCCGCATTGTCTAACCGTTTTCGACTATCCGTGCGGGTGGCTACAATCTGAAGCATCGCAAATATACTGATCGCAATCCCGGCGTTTACTCGGGATAGGTGATCATTATGTGCGAAATCAAACAGGTAATCTCAAGGCAATTGGTATTTGCCCTCGTAATCTCATTGCTCTCTCCGATGCTAGTATTGCCGCAGCGAACAGCATTGCCCGTCAGAACTTCAACTGAGGCTGAAGCTGGAAACGAATCGAAACTTGTGTTCGAACAGAACGTCGGGCAGTTCGATCCGCAGGTGCGATTCTTTGCACGTTCCGGTTCTAGTACGGTCTTTCTCACAGATAGCGAGGCTGTTTACATTCTCCCGATATCGACCGATAGCAACGCGAGTAAGGACGATACCACGGCATACGCTCTTCGAATGCGATTTGCAGATGCCGAACGCCTGACGACGACGGCAGGCTACGATCAGGCCGAACAGCGTTCAAATTACTTTATTGGAAACGACAGCTCAAATTGGCAAAAGGACGTACCGAGTTTTCGTCGCGTAAACATTGATAATGTCGCCGATGGCATCTCGATGGTCTGGCACGGACTCGCCAACGGTGCGACTCGTTACGATCTCGAAGTGTCACCATTCGCCGACCCCGAACAGATCGAATTGTCATTTGACGGTGCCGATTCGCTTTCGATCGCCGCCGATGGTTCACTTTTGATCGAAACACCGGCAGGGCTGGTCAGACATGCCGCACCGTACAGTTTTCAGGAAGACGCACACGGACTCAGGTCAGAGATCACAAGTTCATTCCGGATCGAGAACGGCCTAGTAAAATTCAACTTAGGAGAGTACGATCGGTCGCGAAAACTCACGATCGACCCTACCGTTTTGATCAACAATCTTTCGTATTCGACCTTGCTTGGCTCATTCGGAACCGACGTGGCGAATGACGTTGCCGTTGATACGAATGGCTGCACTTACGTAGTCGGCAGAACTACCTCAACGACATTTCCAACAACGTCCGGCACATTTGATACAACAGCAAATGGAAATGAAGATGTCTTTGTAACAAAACTGAATTCATCAGGAACCGGCATCGTCTTTTCGACTTACCTAGGTGGTCCATTCTACGACGAGGCTTACGGAGTTGAGGTCGACTCAGCGTTCAATGTTTACTTGACCGGAACAGCGTCTTCCGTATTTCCAACGACCGGCGGTGTTTATGACACGACGTTCAATGGCGGCTCGGATGTGTTCGTTTCGAAGCTTAATGCTTCCGGATCATCGCTCACCTACTCGACTTATGTCGGTGCATCGAATACTGACCAGGGAAATGATATTGCGATAGACACCGCCGGAAATGCGTATGTAGCAGTTCGAACAAGTGATACGGTCGTTGATTTCCCGACGACCGTAGGAGCGTTTGACGAAACACACAATGGGTTCGATGATGCCGCAGTCTTCAAGCTCAACGACACGGGTACTTCGTTGGTTTACTCTACATTCATCGGCGGCTCAGATATCGATACAGGAGTCGCGATCAAGGTCACCGCGGCCGGCGAAGCCGTCGTAACCGGTTCCACTGCCGACGCTGCTACCGATCTGCAAACAACGGTCGGGGCCTATGACACGACACACAACGGTGTGACAGATTTCTACGTGTCGAAGTTAAATTCGAGCGGTACCGCACTAGTATACTCGACGTTCATTGGCGGTCCGGGCATCGATAATCCGAACGCCCTCGCGATCGATCCGATCGGAGCAGTTTACGTTGGCGGCACCGTCGGAAGCGGTTTTCCTACAACTGCCGGTGTTGTAGATACCGTTGCCGCAGGCTCGAACGAGATGGGCCTCTCTAAACTAGATGCATCGGGAGCAAGTCTATCCTATTCAACTTTTATTGGCGGCACGCAAGCCGAAACTATTCGGGGAATCGCAGTAGATCGTTTCGGAAACGCTTATATAGCTGGCGATAATTTCAACGGCGATTATCCCACGACATCGGGAGCCTATGACACAACGTTCAATGGTGCAAATGATGCGGTGCTATCGGTACTGAACCAGACCGCAACTGCTTTTATCACATCTACGTATATCGGCGGAGCCGGAACCGAATTTGGAAACGACATCGCTGTCGATCCGAACGGAAACATCACGATCGTCGGACAATCTGCTTTGAGCGCCACGGCATATCCGACAACGCCGGACGCATTTCAGACAATGAACGGCGGCGGTATCGACGCATTCGTATCCCGATTTGGCGACCTGACAATCGGCGGCAAGGTGACCGATACGGCTGGCAATCCTTTGCCAAACGTAATGGTCGCGATGAGCGGCCAAGTTTCGGGAAATGTGATCACCGGAGCCGACGGACGATTCGGATTCACAGACACTGTTCCGGGCGAACCGCATTCGGTAACTGCGATGCGTTCGGGTTATACGATCAATCCCTCGATATTCAACATTGCTTCGCTGGCGAATAATCGTGAGCTGATCTTTGTCGCGACCGCAGGTCCACCGACCGGCGGCGCAGGTGGGACACTGCTCTTCCAAAATCTCTCGTATAATCGAAGCGAAAACGGCAACACGATTACAGCAACGGTCGCTCGAACGGGAATTCTATCAAGCCAAACTCCGGTAACGGTCGACTGGTCGACATCGAACGGAACGGCTACGAGCGGCTCGGATTATGTTTCCGCAAGTGGGCAACTAAGTTTTGGTCCATTCGAAACCGGCAAGACGATCACGATCCAATTATTGAACGACAACATCCTCGAACCTCGCGAAGCGTTCACGATCACGATGAACAATCCGACGAACAATGCCGACATTGAGGCGGGACGCGAATCGACGACCGTGAATGTGCTTGACGAAGACATAAAGAACGGCTCGCTTCTGATCAGCGAATTCCGCCAACGCGGCCGCCTCGGAGCCAATGACGAATATGTTAAGTTGTTCAATCCAAACGACTTCGATGTGACGATAAATACTGCGGACGGCAGTTCGGGCGTTACGGTTGCTAGAACGAACGGCAGCAATATCGCTTCCGTGGTGACGATACCCAACATGGTAACCATTCGCTCGCGTGGGCATTATCTGATCACAAACAACTCGCCGAACGGCGGTTTCAGCCTGATCGATTTCCCGACAGGTATCGGAACAACGACCAGCACAGGCGATCAAGTATTTTCATCCGACATTCCGGACAATTCGGGATTGGTGCTGCTCAATACCGCGAATCAACTGCGACTCACGCCCGCGAACGCCGTCGACAGCATTGATTTTGGAACCACGCAATGGTCCGAAGGCAACGGCTTGATACCTTTGAGTTCGGCGAACTACGAATCGTGTTTTGTCCGTCGCCTGACCACGCAAGGTCTTCGCGACACCGGCGACAACCGTTCGGACTTCTTGCTCGTCGATAATCATTCGCGAGTATTTGCCGCTCAAGATGAGACCAAGGTTTATTCGACCCTCGGCTCGCCGGCTCCGGAAACATCGGAAAGCCTACGTATGATGCACGCGAACGAAGTTTCGATCTCGGAAACCGGCACAGAGGTTTACGATCCGACACCAGTTCCGAATGGCGTTGGCGGCACACTCACGATCTACCGCAAGATCACAAACCTAACAGACACACCAATTACGGCATTGCGGCTGCGTGCTATTGACTTCCCGACCGCGGGTAGTTCGATTCAGACACGCACATCGGCTCGGCCGGACTTTCGCCTGTTGAGTTCGGCAGATACGGGAAGCACGCTCGGAGTAAACCTAGAGGGCGAGCGGCTTCAGCCAAACGGAGGCGGCGTCAATAGCACACTGAGCGTCAGCTCGGTCACTGCCGATACGCCGCTGCTTCCCGGCCAGTTCGTTGTCGTCGCTGTGCGTTTTGGAGTAATGCGTTGGGGACGGCATCCGTTCATCGCGGCTGTTGAGGCAGGTCAATAGGAGAAGAATATGGATCGACACTCGATCAATTTTGAGATCTATGAGGCGGGCTCATTAATTTACTTGGCCGACGCGAAATTTGGCGGCCATCCGATAAACGAGTTTCACGAATTCTTCGGCGGCCAGGCCGGACTTCGCGAACTCACCGAAAAGGGAGCCGTAATGGCAAGTTCGTTGTATCAAGACGACGGCTACACTATTCGTGTCGTTTTCGGCGATCTGACCGAGCAAGAAGATTCAGAATGGACATCACGTGCACGCTCTGTGATGAACATCGAATCCGGACGACTCCTTGTTTCCGGTGTTTGCGACCAAGACCTCGAGAATTACATTACCGACTGGACCGCTGCCGAGGACGGCGGGGCATACGACCTTGGGACCTTTGTCGAAGTTCCGCCCGGCCAATATGATGTCGCGATCTACGGTTATCCTCCGGGCGATCTCGCCGGAGGCTGGATGGCTATCGAGGATCGAAGTATGTTCAAGGCATGTTTCAGCAAGGAGTCCGCATTCCCATACGAAAAGCCGATCGACTATTTCAGTCGCACAAGACCGAGCGAAACTCCACTCGATTGGCACGTTGAAGGCTGGACGGACGACGCGTATCTGACATTCCTTATCCAGATCCGTCAATTCGAGGGAATTCTTCCGGAGACGAAATTCGAAGCCGACGGCTGCATCGACTGGGAATTTCGCAAGCCGGAAAAATGTCCTTTGGGAATTAGGCTCTCCTAAGGTTGAACTTCTGATCTAACGCAAAATCTTCGCACCATCGCGTCAACAATTGAAAGGAACCTCGATCAACTACGATCGTAAGGTCACTGATGGAGTCAGTTTAATATGTCAATGTATAAAGTCTCGCCAAACGTTTCGCCAAAGAATCAGACAAGTACATCGTGCTGTTGGCTAACGTGTTTGGAAATGCTATTCGAATGGAAGAACAAGGATTCGTCAAAAATTCTTGAGAAGATGGACGCGTCGCCAAATCTCTTTCCTTACTATATGAAAGACAACGGTATTGCTCCCGGCGAGTGTAAGGAAACCGCCAAGATGCTTGGCCTAAAATGGGCTGGCGACGGAGATTTCACCGGCGAGATACTTCACGGAATTCTCAAATCATACGGCCCTGTTTGGGTTGCCGGCCAATGGATACCCGGCTATAGCCATGTGATCGTTGTGACGGGAGTCGACAAGGACGACGGTCGCATTAAGATCGTAAATCCCTGGAAAAACTACGACCTTTCCGAATCGCCGCGAACCGTCAGCTGGCTGAACGAACGCGGTACGGTCTGGAAAACGTGCCCGGCAAGCATTATGTATTGGTGACATCGTCACCGGTAACGGCAGCTTTCGCGAACTCGATTGCCTGTTCGAGTTCGCTAATGCTGCCGTCAAGTTGCAGTTCGTAGGCTGCATCGAGGATCTCTTTGAAGATCGGCCCGGGCACAAGACCAATTTCGAGCAAATGCCGCCCTTGCAAGAGCGGTTTTGGGGCTTCCTTCTCGACTTGCAGCGAACGCGCTTTCTCGATGAACCATTCCTGAGCCTCGGATCCAAAGACCATCTTGCCGCGGTCGCCATCTGGATAACGGCCGAGGCTGTCGGCCTTTGCGACACGATACAACAGGTCAGGTTCTACCTTTCGCGCAAGCCTTCTAAACGCACCATCGCCGACCGGCGGCCTTGCTTTGTAAAACATTCCGGGTTTTAGGTGATAACGGACAAGCTCGATAATTTGGCCGCGAACATCGTAACCGTCGAGCTTATATACGCCGAGCCTGTTCAAGAATGACAATGTTGGTTCAACGCCAGCTTCGTCATGCCCACGCGAACGCACGCGGCCATCGACAAACTCTGTCGTTGGCGGTTTGCCTAGATCATGGCAAAGAGCACCGAGCATCACCGCAACTTTTCGTGCATGATCGAGATCGTCGATCAGCCGGCGAGCCTCATCCACAACCATCATTGTGTGCACATCAACGTCGCCCTCAGGATGCCATTCGGGTTCCTGAGGGACGTCGACGAGAGCCTGCAATTCTGGGAAAAGCTGCTTGATCGCACCAATTTCGTAAAGGAATCTGAGTCCGATCGAAGGCTCATTGGCTCTTAGTAAGAGCTTTTCGATCTCGCCCCAAATGCGTTCTTTCGCAATGTCTGACAGGTCTATGGTTGAGCAAAGTTCCCACGTTTCTTCGGCTACTTCGAAATTCAACCTTGCCGAAAACTGAGCAGCACGCAGCACTCGCAGCGAATCTTCCACGAAAGTCCTGTCTGACACATGCCGCAGAATCTTTCGTTTGATATCATCTCGACCGTCGTAGGGATCGACGATCTCGCCGGTGATCGCGTCTTTTAGGATCGCGTTCACGGTAAAATCTCGCCTCGAACATGCCTCTTTGAAAGACATATTTGGATCGCCCTCGACGATGAAACCGCGATGGCCGCTTCCCTGCTTTCGCTCTCGACGCGGCAGGCTGACATCTATGCCGCCAGCCAGCTTATAAACCGCAAATGCTTCGCCTACAACATTTACCTCACCTATCGACTCGATGATCTCACGAAGTTTTTCAGGATCGACACCGTAAACCTCAACGTCCCAATCCTTAGGCTCGACGCCCATCAACTCATCGCGAACACATCCGCCATTGAGCATCGCTCGACCGCCTGAGCGATCGATCGATCGCACAAGTGCTAGCAGTTTATCGGGCAGCGGCGGAGTCATAACAGACAGTTTGCACGACTGCGACGCCGCTTACAAATCGTCTATTTGTCGTCTTTGTTGAGAGGAATGACGTGAACAGCAGCGTCATCAACTTCGCGAAGAAATCTATTGATTACCGAGCCATAGAAGAGGATCTGCCATCGCGACCGTGCGGACTGGCCAAAGATGACGTGCGTGATGCCATGTTCGCGTGCGTACTTGAGCAGTTCATCGGCAACGTTGCCGCCCTTGAGCTTTACGACCTTGGCACCCAAGGTTTCCGCAAAGACAATATTCTCACGAAGAGCGGCGTATGACTTCGGATCGATACGTCCGAGTTCTTCGTTCGGTGTTTCCACATAGACCGCGAACCAATCATCCGCAGCGAGTCGACCGGCAATTCGCGCACCGGTTCTCAGCAGCTTCTTCGCACTTCCGCGAGAAGCCATACAAACCATCACTTTCTCAGGGATCACGGCGCTTTCCATCCCTTCGCGTTCGCGGTATTCGTGGTCCTGTGCTGATTGGAACTGAGCGACGTGCCGAAGTGCAAGTTCCCTTAGAGTGGCGAGATTTCCCTTACGGAAAAAGTTGCTTAATGCCTGCTCGATCTTCTCGACCGAATAGATCTTGCCTTGCCGCAGCCTCGTTCGGAGCGTATCGACCGAAACGTCAACGTCAATGATCTCGTCAGCACGCTTAAAAAAGCAGTCCGGAACCGTCTCGCGAACTTGGATATTCGACGACCTCTGGACGACGTCGTTCAGCGACTCGATATGCTGAATATTAACCGCAGTTATGACTGAAATTCCTGCGTTGAGTATCTCAAGGATATCCTCGTAACGCTTTGGATTCTTGACGCCATCGAGATTGCTGTGAGCCAGTTCGTCGATAACGACCACTTGCGGCCGGCGACGGATAACGGCTTCGAGATCGAGTTCGCCAAAGACGTTTCCTCGGTACTCGATCTGCTTTAGCGGGATCGTTTCGAGTCCTTCGAGCTTTTCGATCGTGTCGGCACGTCCGTGTGTTTCGGCAACACCGACCACGATGTCGATGCCCTGCTTTCGCAGTTCGTGTGCGTCTTCCAGCATTTGGAATGTTTTGCCCACGCCGGCTGCGGCACCGATGTATATCCGTAGCTTAGCTCGCTCGCTATCCTGCACCAATTGCAGCAGCGACTCCGGCGACGGCCTTTCTCCATTCCGATTCGGAATAATGCTTGGTTCTGTATCTACGAACATAACGATCTAGATCGCGGAGGACTTTGCCCTCCGAAGAAAATTGCCAAAAAGTGGTTTCGAATCACCATACTATTTTGCCTGAGGTTTCAATTTGTCGAGCTCAAGATTGAGAAGCAGCACATTCACACGCGGTTCGCCCAATACGCCAAGCTGCCTTTGCTCAGTGAACCTCGCTACGAGTTGGTCCAGTTCTGATTCGGACATACCGCGTTCCTTTGCGATGCGCGGGATTTGAAATGCCGCTGCCGCAGGCGTAATGTGCGGATCTAGGCCCGAACCGCTGGTAGTAACGAGATCTGCCGGTACCTGCTTGCCCGGGTTTTCTTCTTGGATGGTCTCGGCATCACCTGTGACACGCTTGATGAGCTTCTCGCTCGTCGGGCCGAGATTCGAACCGCTCGACGCACTTGCGTCATAGCCGTTACCTGCGGCGCTCGGACGACCGTGAAAATATTTCGCAGACGTAAAGTTTTGCCCGATCAATTCCGAACCGACGACCTCGCCTTTCTCATTCTTGATCAACGATCCATTTGCCTGATGCGGGAAAACGGTCTGACCGATCCCCCAAACGACAAACGGATAGCCGACACCGAGCACAACGGTCATTACCAAAATAACTAACACTGAAGTAACTAGGTCTTTCATACTTTCCTTATGCGATACCGATCGCGGTTATGATCATATCGATCAGTTTGATCCCAATGAACGGAGCGACAAGGCCGCCGAGCCCGTAAACGAGCAAGTTCCTTTGCAGCAACGATGATGCCGACAACGGCCTGTATTTTACGCCTTTCAATGCAAGCGGTATCAAGCCGATGATGACGATCGCGTTGAATATCACAGCCGACAAGATCGCCGACTGCGGCGTTTTGAGGCCCATCACGTTCAGTGTGTCCAGCACAGGAAACGTCGCGGAGAACATTGCCGGAATGATCGCGAAATACTTTGCAACGTCATTCGCGATCGAGAATGTCGTTAATGCACCTCGCGTCATCAGCAATTGTTTTCCGATCTCGACAACCTCGATCAGCTTTGTCGGGTTGCTGTCGAGATCGACCATATTTCCGGCTTCTTTCGCGGCCTGCGTGCCCGAGTTCATCGCGACGCCGACATCAGCTTGTGCCAATGCCGGTGCGTCATTGGTGCCGTCGCCAGTCATCGCGACGAGCTTGCCTTCGGCCTGCTCGCGTTTGATAAGGGCCATCTTATCCTCCGGCTTTGCCTCGGCGAGGAAATCATCGACACCTGCTTCATTGGCGATCGATGCCGCCGTCAAAGGATTGTCGCCCGTGATCATCACGGTCTTGATGCCCATCTGACGAAGCTGATCGAAACGCTCGCGCATGCCTTCTTTGACGATGTCCTTGAGGTAGATCACTCCCAGCGGCTGCTTTCGATCGGCAACAGCAAGCGGCGTTCCGCCCGCACGCGCGATGCGTTCGACTATTTCCTTTAGTTCGGAAGGCGATTGCGAGCCGTTTCCGTTTAGGTATTTCTCAACAGCATCTACGGCACCCTTGCGAACCTCACGACCGTCAAGATCAACGCCCGACATTCTCGTTTGAGCCGTGAACGGAACAAACTTTGCTGACTCACCCAACTCTCCGATCTCGATGCTACGCGAACCATACTTTTGTTTCGCCAAGACGACGATCGACCGGCCCTCCGGCGTTTCGTCCGCAAGCGAAGAAAGCTGAGCCGCATCTGCCAGCCGATCAGCATCAATTCCAGGTAGCGGAATGAACTCCGTCGCCTGACGATTGCCAAGCGTAATTGTGCCTGTTTTATCGAGTAGCAGCGTGTTCACATCTCCGGCTGCTTCGACCGCACGACCGCTCATCGCAAGCACATTATGCTGAACCAGCCTGTTCATTCCCGCGATGCCGATCGCGGAAAGCAATGCGCCGATCGTCGTAGGTATCAGACATACAAGCAAGCTGACTAATACAAAGAGCGTCTGCGGCGAACCAGAATAGATCGCAAATGGTTGTAGAGTTACAACTGCTAACAGAAAGATGATCGTCAGTCCCGCGAGCAGAATATTCAGCGCGATCTCATTCGGAGTTTTCTGCCGCGAAGCACCTTCGACAAGCGAGATCATCCGATCAAGAAACGTCTCGCCCGGATTCGATGTGATCCGAACCTTTAGCCAGTCGGACAGAACACGAGTGCCGCCAGTAACGGCAGATCGGTCGCCGCCCGATTCGCGGATGACAGGTGCAGATTCGCCCGTGATCGCGGATTCGTCAACAGATGCCACGCCTTCGATCACCTCTCCGTCGCCCGGAATAAAGTCGCCTGCTTCGACCAGCACGATGTCATCTTTGCGAAGACTAGGTGCCGGGACGATCTCGGTCGAACCGTTTTTCAGCAGTTTTGCAGTTGTTTCGGTTCTTGACCTTCGCAGCGAATCGGCCTGCGCCTTGCCTCGGCCCTCGGCCATTGCTTCTGCGAAATTCGCAAACAGCACGGTGAACCACAGCCAAACAGTGATCTGAAGCTCGAATCCAAAGCTGCCTACAGCATTTGGCCAAATGAGATTCGCTATCATGCGGACAGTTAGAAATGCGGCGCCGACCTCGACGACCAGCATCACCGGATTTCGCATCATCGAGATCGGATTCAACTTATTGATCGAATCCAACACGGCCTGCGAGATTATCTTAGCGTCCCAAAGTGAAATTGCCTTCTTCATAACTAAAATGTCTGTCCAGCTATCATCTGGAAATGTTCGAGTATCGGTGACAAGCTCAATACCGGAAAGAATGTGAGTGCTCCGACGATCAAGACAATGCTGACGAGCAGCACCGTGAAGAGCGGAGTTGTGACCGGAAATGTTCCAAGACTCGCTGGAACTTGCTTCTTGCGTGCCAAATTGCCCGCGATAGCCAACACCGGAATGATCATTAGAAATCGACCGGCAAGCATCGCAATTCCAATGGTCGTGTTGTACCAGAGCGTATTTGCACTGATCCCTGCAAACGCCGAACCGTTATTGCCGGTACCGGACGTGAACGCGTAGAGTATCTCGCTCAGGCCATGAGCACCTTGATTATTCAAGGATGTCAGGCCGAACTCCGGCGACAAGACCGAGACCGCGGTCAACACTAAAATTACCAACGGAAAGATGAGAGCGTAGAGCATCGCTATCTGAACGTCGTACGCCTCGATCTTTTTGCCGAGATATTCCGGTGTACGGCCGACCATAAGGCCTGCGATGAATACTGTCAGTATGATCATCACCAGAATTCCGTACATGCCAGCACCGACTCCGCCGAAGATCACCTCGCCTAGTTGAATATTCACTAGCGGAACTATGCCGCCGAGCGGCGTGAAGCTATCGTGCATTGAGTTCACTGCTCCGCACGAAGCCGCTGTTGTGATCGTTGCGAACAGGGCTGAATTCACGACGCCAAATCGCGTCTCTTTGCCTTCGAAGTTGCCGCCAACGACCGTCTGGTCGACGTTTGTCGGATAGATCGGATTGCCGCGAGATTCTGCCCAATATGATGTGACTGTACCGGCAAAAAACAGCAACGCCATCGCCGCAAACACTGCCCAACCGTGGCCCTGCGAACCGACCATTCGGCCTAGCGTATAGGTCAATCCGGCCGGGATCAGGAAGATCAGCAGCATCTGAATGAGATTCGACAATGGCGTCGGATTCTCATAAGGATGAGCTGAATTTGCGTTAAAGAAACCGCCACCATTCGTGCCCAGCATCTTGATCGCAAGCTGCGATGCGACCGGCCCCTGAGCGATCGATTGCGTGTCGATGGTTTTGTCTTCTTTGGCGTTCTCGCCGTCGTCGTCTTTTATGACGTTACCGTCGTCGTCCTTCTTATCGATCTGAACTACAAATGTGTCGTTCAGTTTCGCGGTGTCGTATGAATTGAAATTCTGTACGACGCCTTGCGACATAAAGAACACCGCTGCCAGAAATGACAACGGCAACAGGACGTACGCCGTGCCGCGATAAAGATCGACCCAAAAATTGCCAAGCTTATCTGTCTCGCGACGAGCGATGCCGCGAATGAACACGATCGCCAACGCCATACCGACAGCCGCCGACGCGAAATTCTGTATCGTCAGGCCGGCCATTTGAGTGGCGTAAGACATCGTCGCTTCGCCGACATAGCCTTGCCAGTTCGTGTTCGTAACGAACGAAACTGCCGTGTTGAAGGACGAATCAGCCGATGGACCCGCGAACTCTTGCGGATTCAGCGGCAGAATTCCCTGCAGCCGCTGTACTGCATATAGTGCGAGCGACGAAACGAGGCTGAACATCAACATGGCAACGCCATACTGTTTCCAGTTCATTTCGTTCGCAGGATCGATGCGTAGCAATTTATAAAACAGTCGCTCGATCGAACCGAAAACGCGATTGAGCAAGTGCGCTTCTCCGTTGTAAACCTTCTGCAAAAAGATGCCGACCGGTTTGGTGAGCAGAAGCACCAAGCCGAAGAATATTAGTATTTGTATAATGCCGTTCGCGGTCATATCAGAATTTTTCCGGACGCAGCAATGCGTAGATCAAGTAAATTGCCAAGAGCACGGTGCATATCAGTGCAAAAACAGTTTCTATGTTCATTTGTCGCCTCCTTTTCGGAGTGCATCGCAGACTGCGATGTACCCGATAGCGATCAGAAAGAAACCGACGATGACTCCGATGTAGATAAGATCGATCATTTCTTTAGTTAAAGTTGTAGCCGAGCTCGAATAGAAAAAAGTGATTTCCTTGAGTTGCCTGTCCGTTGCCGATGGAATACGACCAGTACGTCGTCACTTTCGGATGCGGCTTATAAATAACGCCGGGCGTAAAGTAGCCCGCTGAGTGTCGTCCGGTGATCCAATCCGCTGCGAACGTCAGTTTGTCGTTAACAGCATGTTCGACTCCGAATTGTCCGCCGGACCGCACGGCTTTTGCTGCGAATACATTCTTACTCGCTACATATCCGCCCGCCGTAAGTCGTGTCTTGTCGAAAGTCTTACTTACCGCAAGGTACGACCAAGTGCCGATGTTGTAGCTTCGGTTTCGAACCGGAATGTAGATATTGCTGCCAGCAATAACCGAAACGTCCTTCTTTCTAGGCTGATAGGCCCGCCATTTCACAGTCGGGACGATCGTCGTCGAATCACTGCCCGGCTGAATATTGCCGATAACATTTACGCCAACTTCCACATTGCCGCCGACACCGACGACAAGCCGCGGAACAAAACCTGAGAATCGTGCAAAATCATTTGTTCGATCGATCTTGAACGCAGCGTCGAGTTCGACATAGACCTTGCCTTGGTCCAATACGTCAACTGTCGGCACGTTAAAGATCGTCTGCTGTGAGTGAGCGGCGCTAACAAGGCCGCAAAGTAAGATCGATATAAAAGCTAATTTCTTCATTTCCATTTATCTTTCTCGGCTTCATCCATAAAAGCCGCACCTGCCATCATCATTGGAATAGCTGCGATCAACATTAATGCGCCGACGTTGTCGAGGATCGTGTCGCGGCCGGCGACTGCATGAACGAGAACGCACATCAAGCCGAAGACGATGAAGGCGATTCCGCCAAATATCCCGAGACCTGCTCCTACCGAGCAGATTCGCGGACTTAGTAATTTCGTTCGCTGTATTACGTTTGTGGCCGGCTGATGTGTGAGATGGCCATCCTTTAGAATTTCCGTATCCATAATGCCTCTGTCGAGCCGATCATCGGCCTGACAGGTTTGAGAATATCGATATGAAAATAAGAAGTTACTAAGGCTGTCATAAAAAGTTCGTAAGGATTTTCACCCGCGATAGATCGTCGTCAGCACGCCATCTTTATGAAATCTTTATGACTTTCTTATTGTTTCTTAACTAGTGAAACAATAGAATTGTCTCTTTCCGTTGCGATACGAATTGTACGGAAACAGGAGGCGCGATCTGAGATCGATCGTGCCTTAATTACGTTTTATGAGTAGCAATAACGGCGGTTCGACCGGCGGTTTTCGCGATTGGCTGATGCAGGGAGCTCGTCAGCCGGACGCTGCGTTTACGGCAAAGGCTCACCATCAAAAGCATTCCTGGTGGCAGGTAATGTGCTTGACGGGCGTCGACTATTTCTCGACGCTTGGTTATCAGCCGGGCATCGCATTTGCGGCCGCGGGTGTTCTGTCACCTATCGCCACGCTGATCTTGGTGATGCTGACTTTGTTCGGCGCACTTCCGATCTACAATCGAGTCGCCGCCGAAAGTCCGCACGGGCAAGGTTCGATCTCAATGCTCGAACAATTGCTGTCGCGATGGAAGAGCAAGCTGTTCGTACTCGCTTTGCTCGGATTCGTCGCGACTGATTTTGTTATTACTATCACGCTGTCCGCAGCGGACGCTTCGGAACACGTAATTCATAATCCGTTTATCGAAGCAAACTTCCACTTTCTAGATCATCCCGTTCTGGTTACTTTTATAATGATCGCTGTTCTCGCGGCGGTTTTTCTAAAAGGTTTCAAAGAGGCGATCGGCATTGCCGTTTTCTTGGTTTTCGCCTATTTGTCGCTAAATCTCGTCGTAATTGCGACGGGAATGTATCACATCTATCTTGACCCGACGACATTAGCGAATTGGAAGAACGCCCTTTTCACCGGCAGCCACGGCGGCACACAGAGTATCCTCGCGATCATCGGATTGTCGCTTCTTGTATTTCCAAAACTCGCTCTGGGACTCTCAGGATTTGAGACCGGCGTTGCCGTAATGCCGCTGATCGAGAATCCGAAGCGTATCGAAAAGACCAAGAAACTGCTGCGAACTTCGGCTCTGATAATGAGCTTCTTTCTCATTTGCAGCAGCTTTATCACTAGCGTCCTGATTCCTGCTCATGAATTTCAACATGGCGGAAAGGCGTCAGGCCGCGCACTCGCGTTCCTCGCACACGAATATCTTGGTGACTACTTTGGAACCGCATACGACATCAGCACGATCCTGATACTTTGGTTTGCCGGTGCATCGGCGATGGCAGGCTTGCTAAATATTGTTCCGCGATATTTGCCTCGATACGGTATGGCACCGAACTGGGCACGTGCTTCGCGGCCATTGGTGCTGATCTTTGCGGTAATTTGTTTCACGATCACGTGGATTTTCGAGGCGAACGTCGAGGCGCAAGGCGGAGCATACGCGACTGGCGTTCTCGTTCTAATGACATCGGCTGCGATCGCCGTGACGATATCTTCGTGGAGACGCGGCCAAACGGTGCGTTGGGCATTTCTCGCGATCGCTTTGGTCTTTGTCTATACGACGCTGACAAATATCATCGAACGCCCGGACGGAATTAAGATCGCGTCGCTCTTCATTCTCGCCATCGTCGCCGCATCGTTTATCTCACGTGCGATGAGAACGACTGAACTTCGTATACAAAAGGTCGAATTCGACGAAATGGCGAAACAATTCATCGAAGATCTCAAAGGCGAAGAGATACGCATTGTCACAAACCGACGCGAGACTGGCGATGTCACCGAGTATCGGTTCAAAGAACACGAAAAGCGTGTCGATAATCACATACCTGCTAGCGATGCGATACTTTTTTACGAGATCGAGATCGGCGACGCGTCCGAATTTGCTGGCAAGATCGAGGTCAAAGGCGTCGATATAGCAGGCTATCGAATTCTAAGAACTCACGCGCCTGCGGTTCCAAACGCGATAGCTGCTCTGCTGTTAAAACTTCGTGACGAGACAAACTCGATCCCGCACGTCTATTTCGGCTGGAGCGAAGGCAATCCAATCAAGTACCTCATTCGCTATATCTTGTTTGGCGAGGGCGACACGGCTCCCGTCACACGTGAGATCTTAAGGCAGGCTGAGCCCGATCCGGAATTGCGTCCGAGCGTGCACGTTGGCGGTTAGTTTATTTCGAGCGGTCAAAAAGGTCCATGAGGTGCGAGCCGATCATGATCACTGGGATGGTCAAGATTAGGCAGATCGTTCCGAGACGGCCATAGGCGACGTCGGTTTCGATTACCGAATGCAAGATCGCGAGAACCAATCCCATTAACGGCAACGCGATACCTAAACCGAATACGACAACTGCTATGGCTTCGCGCGAGTGATTTTCTGTGTGGCTCGAAACGCTTTGAAAAGTAGTCATTTTGGCTTCTTCCTCTTTCACAAGAAAAGCATACAAAGCCGTACGTAAGGGTTTTGTCAGAAACCCATAAAAAGTTCGTAAAGATTTGAAGAATTATTCGGAATTCGTACTGAAACGGTAGCCAACCCAAGGCTCTGTGCGAATGAACTGTGGTTTCGCCGGATCTTTCTCGATCTTCTTGCGAAGTTGGCCGACAAATACTCGCAAATATTCTGTCTGTTCCGTAGAATTGCCGCCCCAAACAGCCGACAACAATGCTCGATGCGTCACGACCTTGCCGCGATTGTTAAAAAGGTAGACCAGCAGATCGAACTCTTTCGGAGTAAGGTGAACAAGTTCGCCGGAAACGGTCACTTCTCGCGTATCATGGTCGATCGCGAATTCGCCGTCCTCCAATCTAGTCTCGACTGACGCAGCATTGTCCGGCATACGTCGCAATGCGGCCCTAACTCTCGCTAGCAACTCGTCGATCCCGAACGGTTTCGTTACGTAATCATCAGCGCCGGCATCAAGAGCCTCGACCTTAGTTCGCTCCTCGCCTTTGACCGACAGCACGATCACCGGCAATTGCGAGACCTTGCGGATCTCTTGGCAAAGTTCGATGCCGTCCATATCGGGCATTTGAAGGTCGGTGATTACGAGATCAGGATGCCAGTCTCGAAACGTGTCGAGAGCCGAAACTCCGTCGGCCGCTGTACGCACGTCAAAGCGATGTGCCATCAGGCTGTGCCGCAACACGCGTGTGATCTGCGGTTCATCGTCGACTACGAGTATTTTCTTTATGTCGCTCATTTTAGTTTCGGTCGATCGGCAAAGCCATCGTGATCTTAGCTCCGCCGCCTTCGGCTTCGCCGATCTCGATCGTTCCATTCTGCGCCTCGACAATGCCACGAACGATCGCAAGTCCCAGGCCGAGTCCATCCTTTCGTCCGTCGAGTCGTACAAATTTCTCGAACACTTTTTCCCGCATCTCCACCGGAATTCCTTGCCCTTCGTCCTCGACAATTAATATGACCGAGCCGTCATCCTGCATCGCCGTTACAGTGATCGTCGTACCCGCGGGCGAGTATTTCGCTGCGTTCTCAACGAGATTGTATAACGCCTCAGCGATCGCACGTGCCTCAACTTTGACAAGCGGCAGATCACGCTGGATGTTTACAACAAGATGATGTTCGGCGACGACGGATTCTGCTCGCTCTAGGCCTAAACCAACTATTTCTTCGACACTTACAGGTGTCAATTCACTGTTCCCGATGCTGGCTTCTACGCGAGCCAGTTGCACCATACCTTCGATAAAGGAGTTAAGTCGATCGGTCTCTTCGTTGATGATATTGAGGAATTCGCCACGGCCTTCGCTGTTAAGTTCGATCGTGCGATGACCGCCTTCGCTGTCGAGCAACGTGGTCACCGAGGCTTTGATCGATGTTAATGGCGTTCGCAGATCGTGAGTGACAGCGTCGAGCAACGCCGATTTTAGCTTCTCGCTCTGCCGCAAAGCCTCGGCCTCGGTTGCTGATTCGAAGGCTGTTTGCAATTCGTCATAAAGCCGTTCGGCCTCGCGCGCACGACGCCGAGCGTAAGACGAAAGTTCGCCCGCAACTATCGCCGTGATCGTAAACGCCGCCCACGCGACCAAGTTCTGCGGATCGGCGATATGCCAAGTCAGAACAGGTGGCACGAACAGAAAATTGAAGCTCAACATCGCCGCAAACGACGCGACCAAAGCCGGATTTCGCCCAAAGAAAGTTGCCGACGTCAACACAACAAGCAGAAATGCGAGCGCAACTGTCGTCAGGTTAACATGTGTGCCAATTGCAAATAAAACAGCCGTGACTATACCAACGGCACACAGCGATAGGCCATAGCGAGCGAGTTTTGAATTGGCCAAGTAGTCTAGTTTCACGATTTCGGCTTTAGCCGATCTTAGAGTTTACTATCGCCATGATCTCAGACTCAGCCGCGATCGAACGCGTCTCTATCTCGGCTCCGCGTGCAATGATGTTATCTGCGAATTCGCGGTCCTTAAGACCTGCGGCGTTGATCTTTACGTTGAGAAATGCGCCCATAACGGCTGAACGCGCACATAATGCTCCGACCCCAGCGTCGGTCACGCTGTTCGGATTGCCGTGCTCGGCCATCGCACGAACGACGTCGAAAGCATCGAATGATCTCTCCATTGTTCTGAACGGAACTTCGGTCGCGTACTTCGTAGCAGCTTGAATTGCCGCCGTGCGAGCAGCCTTTTCCTCATCAGTTCCCTTTGGCAAACCGAACGCGTCCATAACCTTATTGAACGAATTCGTATCTTCGTCGACAAGGTAGAGCAGTTCGTCCTTGATCGCTTGGCCTTTCACTGCCCAATCGGAGAATTCTTCCCAGCGATCGTCCCAGCCGGCTTTGTGCGACGATAGATTCGCTACCATTGCCGCAAGCGAAGCACCAAGCGCACCAAGATACGCCGAGATCGATCCGCCGCCGGGAGCAGGTGATTCCGAAGCAGTCTCGTCTGCGAATCCTCGGCACGTCATATCGACCAGACTGTCGCTCTTGTCATCAGCGGCAAGTACGTATTCGATGATCTTCTCTTCCGGAACGAACGGCTTTAGGTCGTCGAGTCCCATCGATTTGATCGCGATCTTGATGAGTTCCGATTCCGTGATACCGATCGAACGGCCTTGTTTGGCGAGGTAATATTTGCCCGCATCGATGATCGCTTTCTTGGGAACAAGGCCGACTATTTCGAGACCTGTAACACGTAGCCCGCGCTTTTGTGCTTTATCCGAAACCTCGTCAAACGCAATATGCAGCGGCGTCTCGCTTAGGTTCGTGATGTTCATCGACACTTGCGCAATGCCGTATTCGCCGATGAACCAACCGATCGCCTTCGTGCCTTTCAGCGTTCCGGGGATCATGACTTGGTCGCCATTCTCATCTAAAACGGGCTTGCCTGTGATCGGATTTCCGTCACGTTTTATGCGGCCTTTTTCGCGAACATCAAATGCCACTGCATTCGCACGGCGCGTCGAAGTCGTGTTGAGATTGAAATTCA
The DNA here is from genome assembly GCA_937871585.1 of uncultured Acidobacteriota bacterium. Lineage (GTDB taxonomy): Bacteria > Acidobacteriota > Blastocatellia > Pyrinomonadales > Pyrinomonadaceae > OLB17. The sequence goes on from CALMPJ010000183.1 coordinate 29,668, forward strand.
CAGCGATCAAAAAATCGCGTGCTCCAACCGCAGTAGCTCCTGAGCGAGCTACGCTGTCATTGAAGTCAGTCGGACCAAGGTCAGGCTTCCAATCTTCGGAGGAAAGTCTGTCTTTCAAACCTTCGTATTCACCTTCGCGGCAATTGGCGAGGTTGCGGCGTTTTTCCTCGGTCGCGGCATTCTCATAGAGACATATCGGAATGCTAAGTTCATCACCTAAACGTTTCCCAAGCTGTCGAGCGTACTCGGCACATTCTTCCATTGTAACGCCCGAGATAGGTACGAGCGGACAAACGTCAGTTGCTCCAAACCGAGGATGATCGCCTTTGTGACGACGCATATCGATCAGCTCCTGTGCCTTTCTTACGGCTTGAAATGCGGCTTCGACAACATCGTCAGGCTCGCCAACAAACGTCACGACGGTTCGATTCGTTGTAAATCCGGGATCGACATCGAGCAGCTTAACTCCGTCGCACGACGCGATCACATCAGTGATCTGTTTGATAACGCCAAGATCTCGGCCTTCGCTAAAATTTGGCACGCATTCGATCAACTTCTTCATATCACATATTGAATCACAGTGAGAACAGATTTAGAAAAACTAGCCTACGAAAACGAAGAGTGCTATCCTATTTGCAAATTTCGGAGACACCTAAGATGTATTGGACAAAGTTTCTTGCACCAATGTTGTTGATCTTGAGTGGAACTGTACTCGCGCAATCACTTCCTTCGGTAACACCGACGCCGACACCTGTTCCCGGATCTCGTCAAACTTTGAATCCGGGATTACACGAAAAAGGAAGCTACGAAAGACTTCGTACGATCGAAGCCGTCGGTGAACGAGAAAGACGCCCGCCGCCAGATCTGTTGACCCGACGCGACAACATTTATCGAAAGCCAAGCAAAGATGAGGTGGCGGCACTAGCGGTCTCCGAACAACTGTCCGCCAAATACGCTGAATTTCTCAGAATGAACGACGCAGGGTTGGTGAAGTTGAGCTCGGATTTCTCCTGTGTCGGCACCAGTGACGTTGTAGTTGCCAGCGACCAATGTCTGCCGCTTAGGATGCCGGGAGCAGGCACGGCATTCTCGTTCCGCACCGAAAGTTACCGACTGCCACGGCTTGCAGATGTGATACTGCTCGACGGAAAGATAATGACCGGCGGGCTATTTCAACAAGTAATAATTACGAATATCGGCGATACAGCGATCGAAAATATAACTTTAGAAAGTTCGGGTCTAAAATATTTGATCAGTGTGAAGCCTGCTGTTGACAGCAATGAATTCATGCAATTCGATAGTAAACTGCTGGATGGCATCGAGGCTAACGGAGTTCTCTATCGAAAAAACGAAATGGCTGCGCTAAATACTGCGTACGCATTACGGTCGATCGCGTATCGCGGAAAGAGTCTCAGAACGCTCGACGGCTACTTGTATAACGAACTCGAATTCGACAAACGACGCGACATTATTGTCGTCTTCCGGATCGTTGAAATGGAACCCAACGGAAACGTTACGATCCTCTGGAAAAAACTAAAAGATGTCGAAGCTCCCGTTTTGAAAGTACTGAAGCTGCCCGGCCAAAAGTAAATAGGCTTAAAGCCGCGCTTTCAGATAACTCTCAAGTTCATCTACCGAAACTCGCTCTTGCTCCCACGTATCGCGGTCGCGGACTGTTACCGCGTTGTCTTCGAGCGATTCGTGATCGACGGTAACGCAGAACGGCGTGCCGATCTCGTCTTGGCGGGCGTATAGTTTGCCGATTCCGCCGGTGTCGTCGTAAACGGCTCGCATCGAGGGCTGAAGATCACGTTTGAGCTTTCTGGCGAGCGTAACGATACCCTCGTTATTCTTGGCAAGCGGCAACACTGCGACCTTGATCGGGGCGAGTTCCGGTTTGAGCTTGAGTATTACGCGAACTTCTCCTTTGTCGTTCGTCCGTTCGGTATAGGCGTCCATCAAAACAGCAAGAAGCGTGCGATTAACACCAATAGACGGCTCTATGCAATATGGATAGAACCGCTCGTTCGTCTGCGGATCGAAGTATGATAGGTCTTCGGTCGAGTCTGGATTGATACGTTTTCCGTCAGCGTCCTCAGGCTTTTTCGAATGAACCCGCAGATCGTAATCTGTTCGATTGGCGATCCCGAGCAGCTCATCGAACTGCTTGTCTTCGTCCTCACGCTCCGGGAAAAACCGATACAAGAAATCGACCGTTCGATCACTGTAATGCGCCAGTTCCTTTTCAGTTTGTTCGTAATGAACGATATTCTCGCTCGAAATGCCTAGCTTTCCTAGCCATTCGCCATAGGCGTCGATCCATTCCTGATGAATCCGCGGAGCATCCTCGGGACGGCAGAAGTATTCGATCTCCATCTGCTCGAATTCACGGGTTCGGAAAATAAAGTTTCCCGGCGTCACTTCGTTGCGAAATGCCTTGCCGACCTGAGCGATGCCAAACGGCAGCTTTCGTCGCGACGTGTCCAGAACGTTCTTGAAGTTGATAAAGATGCCCTGAGCAGTTTCGGGTCGCAAATATGCCAACGCCGTCGGATCGTCGTCTGCCGAAGCCGCACCAACTGTAGTCTTGAACATCAAGTTAAAATCCTTCGGTTCGGTCAGGTTCTTTAGGCCGCAATTCGAACAAATCGCCTTTCCGTCCGCCGCATCAACTTCGAGCTTATCGAGACGAAGCCGAGCATTACAATCGCGGCAATCGACAAGCGGATCGCTGAACGTGTCTTCGTGGCCCGAATACTTCCAAACATTCCTATTTTGAATGATCGACGAATCGACGCCCTCGACATCGTCTCGCTCGTAAACGGCCCAACGCCACCAGCTTTGCTTAATGTTATTCGCCAGCTCAACGCCCAACGGCCCGTAATCCCACGACGAACCAAGCCCGCCATATATATCCGACGCCGGATAAACAAACCCGCGGCGTTTTGAAAGAGAAACAATGGTTTCGATGTTTGGAGCAGTCATAAATGCTAGATTTTACAACGAATGAACGTCAAACGAAAAAGAACGCGCTTCTTTCGAAACGCGTTCTAGTTAATTGCCTGTCGTTTGCTTACTGAGCTACCGGAGCCTCGGCTCCCGCCGGTACGACCCAGATCTCGTATGAGGTTCTGGCACGCGGCGAACCCTTGAGGAACGTGATCCTTGCCGGATCCATTCCGCGGTTTCGCACCATATAATCGAGCGAACGTTTAGACAGACGATCGTAGGTGTTAACCGTCTTGCTGCGGCGGTCCGTTCCAGGATAGATGATCACATACAGACGCGAATCAGGCGTGTTTTGCGACATGATCACACAGTTATCGAAGCGAACCTTGTCATCGTCAGCTGAGACTGCATTAAACTCATCGCAGCGGATCCTCTCGATCGGAGGCGTTTCAGGAATACGCTCAATGTCGGTCGGGACATTGATGACTTGACGGCAGCGGTTGTCGTAGACGTCGTCATTTAC
>CALMPJ010000184.1 GCA_937871585.1 uncultured Acidobacteriota bacterium
TGGCGTTGTGGCTATTTGCTTTAAATCGAAGATATTCGAGCGAACGGAGCAACCGTTCGCCAAAGCCAAAAATTGCCTTTCCGTTCTCGCCCGTCGCCAATCCTAGTCCGGTCATGGAGCCTCCATACCTTAGAATCCAAGCGGAACATAGTCGAACGCTGATGCCGGGCTCTTCTGAAACGCTTTTCGGTGAAATTCGATTACTTCGATCTCCTGAGTGCCGATAGCAAGGATATTCTCGGCCTCGTTTACTTCCTCGACGGTCAAAAGTTCTGATGCCTCCCTCCGCATTAGTTGATCGGCAAGAATAATCGCCGGATTGATCTGCTCGATCTCAGCTCTCAATAATTCGAGCGGCGATTCATCAGGCTGCATACCCTTTATGCTGCGCTCGCTTGACGATAGTGACGCTAAGTTTCCCGTCCTTAACCTCTCGAGTGATATTCGCATTTTCGATCGAAGCGAAGTGCGGCTGGAGTACGACCTTCAGGGTCTTGTCTTCCTGGGCGAGCGATGCATCCAGTTCAAAGGTCTGGCCCTCGATCTTGATAGTCGCCTTGGGATCGGTTACCGGATCTGTCGCATTCGTACTTTCCGTCGATTCCGTTTCGGCTTTGTTCACGTTGCCAGCTGTATCTTCTTCAGGTGGCGTGTTAGTTTCGTTTTCCATAACTTTCTATGAAGCGAAGAGCGACTGTTGATCCTTCGCCGGTTCCTGCGGTATCGCACTTGGGGTTGAAGATGCGTCGACGTTCGAGTCCACCTTCTCGGCAGATTTGTTGGGACTTTTCGACGCCGTCTTGGGAGTACGCTTTCTGGTTGCGGCCTGTTCCTTCTTCATCTTCTCGGCAGCCAATAGAGGAAGGGCGTTTCTGTACCGTTCGAGAGCCGCCGATACCGGATCGGATAGACTCAGCTCACCACGTTCGCTACACCGGTTAATAAATATAACTTCGGGAGCAAAGTCGTGCGAACGCACACTTACGATGCAATCTCTCGTTCCTTTGGATTCGGGCAGCAACTGGATCACAGCCGTGACGGTACATGCTTCAAAGTTGTAGGGTTCTTTTTCAGACAGAACGACCGACCTTACGAACTGTTCATTACCGATTATGTCGTCTGGGACGGCTTCATTGGTTGAGTTCATAAACGAAGCAGTTTCATTGACTGCCTCGACACCAGTAGCCGAGAGAATCGAATCGTGTTCTTTGGCTTCCCCGGTGGTGATACCCGCGTCCGAAGGCGGAATGGAAGTCGGTTCTACACTTTGGTCACCCGTTGGCTCAACGGTGCCAAACTGCTCCGAAGGGCTCAACATCGAAACGATCTCTTCCTCGCATTCCGGCTTGCATTCGTTCGCGTAAGATGGTCGCTCGGAGTCTGATTCTTCTGAATGGACGATACCGAGAAACTCGTCTTTTGCCTCGACGAATTCAGTCTTCAAATCGGTGTTCGGTTCAGCAGATATCGCTGCTACGTTTGCGACCGTGTTTTCACTTGCACGCGGAATCGCTTGCTGAATTGGAACGGATGTCCTAGGAATATTTTCGCGTTCGATATCTCGTAGCCTTTCCAGAAACTTGCTCAGGAAAATGTTCCGAATGGTTACTTCTTCATGCGACCGAGTCATGTACTCAGCACCTTTCCAGAGCTCCAACCCGATCTGCTGATTCGTCTGCGCGCTGCCTTGAAATCCCGCGTTCTGATGTACTTCAGACGCGAGCGTTTGGGCAGTAAAGATCAGTTGTTCGATTTTCTCGCGATTATCAAGAGGAATGAACGAACCGCTATTCAGAATTTCCATATCTCTATCTCCACCGCCTTATCCGCCGCCCTTTTATTCTCCAAATGCTTGTCGAACAAACAAGAAAGGCTCGCGAAAACCCGCGAACCTTTTGACCCAGCGCCTTTTGAAACGTCTATGCTGCAGCCGCAAGTGAGCCAGATGGGTTTGACGAAGTCACAAACCGTTCCTGATTCTTTTTCAGAATGCGGGAGATAGTTGAATGGGTGGTATTGATTGAACGGGCGGCCCGGCGAAGATTTCCGTTAGAACGCTGTAAGGCGTCTTCGACAAAAATTGCGGCG
>CALMPJ010000185.1 GCA_937871585.1 uncultured Acidobacteriota bacterium
CAGCAAGGTCAGCCTTGTTGTCACCATTGTAGTCATCAACAACTGTCGGATCGTCACCAGTCTGGCCGAACGCTTCTACGCGAACGGTGTTTGTCGCACTATTGAAAATGTAGAATGCGGCAACCGTAGCAGCACCCGGACGCCAAACCGTAATATCGTCCTTGTCATCGCCGTCGAAATCTTCCGAAACAAAGAAGTCAGTAGAGATACCCCAAGCAAATCCAACCGTTGGGTTCGCACTATTGTTCTGATTGTAGAACCACGTAACCTGACCGCCGGCTCCGCCGCCGGTGTTGCGAACAACCGCCCATTCCGTGCGGCCGTCACCATTGAAATCAACCGGAGCATCGGCAGCCACAACAGCACCTGCAGTGTAACTAACCGTATCAATACCGATAAAGTTCGAGTTATCACCGGTAGGTCCGCCCATTTCTACGAAGTAACGGAAAGCGAAGCGACCGCTCGTAGGGGAAGCAACGCCCGAGATCGTATCAGTGAATTCGGTCCAAACTTCAGGATAAACACCGCCCGTGTCATAAGCAGGGTTAATGTCGCGAAGAACTGTGGTGAAATCACCAGTTCCCGTAGGTCCCGTTCCGACGTTCGTGCTGGCACCAGCCAGCGACATACGGATCTGAAGCCGATCCGGGAAAGGGTTAGCGGTAGTTGTACGGGTCCAATACTTTAGTGTATGTCCGTTCTGAATACCGGTAGCATTTGGGGAAACCAGCCAATTGCTGATCGTGTTCGTACCGGTCGTGTTATTGAAGTTCGCACCGATGTAGCAGGTTGCGCAACCGGCTTGCGAAGAAAATACCGCAGTGTTTCCAGCAAACCAACTGGTTGTACCTACCGGGGTGCTGTTATTTTGAGTGGTCCAGCCGGGAGCCGGAACTACGTCAAAAGCCTGGGTAAAAGATTGAGCATTCGTAGCGGTTGTACCAACAAAGATGGCACCTGCGACCAATGCAACCGAAAAAACCGTTGTGGCAAACTTACGCCAACTTACGGAATTCAAACTAAAAGTTGAAAGCATAAACCCTCCTCCGAGATTCACATCAATTTTTTGCTACCGCATAGCGGTAAATCGATACCTTATTTTTAGATGACTAACTCACACAGTCTATTCGCAAATTCGCCTGTGGTCAATGTTAAATCGTTGATTTATTGAAATTATGGAACATTTATTTAAGCCGTTGTTTAGTGTCGAGAGTTGGACAAACTGACCATTTATCGAATACTGTCTCTGTATCACGCACTTTTACGAAATGTATCCGTTGATCTTTTGAATATGGACTCGCCTATCTACTCTAAGAATGATCGCAAGGAAATATTTGGTTGGCTTACCTACGATTGGGCGAATTCCGTATTTTCAACTACTGTTCTAGGCGTATTGATCGGCGATTACATCACTACGCTTGCTCAGAAGGCTGTTGGCGAAAATGGTGTCGTCATAAGCATCGGTGGCTGGGACATGGTCACCGCAAAATCCGTAATCTCATACACCATCGGTTTGTCTGTCTTCTTACAAATATTCTTTCTACCTTTGCTCGGAGCCATAGCCGATTACACGCACCTAAAGAAGAAGTTAATGATGTTCTTCTGCTTTTTGGGTGCGTTTTCGTGCTGTCTATTGTTTTTCATCCAGGGCGACCTTTATTTGATGGGATGTTTGTTCGTATTGATATCAAACCTCGGATTTGGAGCGGCTCTCGTATTTTACAATTCCTTCTTGCCGGAGATCACGACCGAGGATAAACGGGATCGTGTATCCAGTTGGGGTTTCGCATCAGGCTATCTAAGCGGAGCCCTCGTCTTGATCGCCAACTTGATATTCCTAAAAAACGCAGAATCGTTTGGCGTTACTCTCGAGATGGCTGTCCGCATTTGTCTTCTCGCGTCGGGAATTTGGTGGGGCGGATTCTCTGTGATCACGTTCATTCTTTTGCGAACTCGTCAGCCCGCTCGGTCGGTTCCGGAAGGAAAACATTATATTTTTGCGGGCCTCAATGAATTAAGAAACACCGTTAAGGAACTTTTCAAGCTAAAACACACGCTGCTCTTTTTGCTCGCATATTTGCTATACAATGATGGCATTCAAACTGTAATTACGGCTTCTTCAGTTTTTCTATCGCAAGAATTGTTCGTTGCTCGCGGAATCGAGACCGATCGCACGGTATTGTTCATCGCCTTTCTGATCGCTCAGATCGTTGCGTTTGTCGGAGCGATCTTTTTCGAACGATTAGCGCGTTATACTTCGACCAAAACGGCAATTCTCACATCATTGGTCATCTGGTCAGGCGTTGTGATATATGCATACGGTTTCTTGAGTACAGTCTCGCAGGCTTATGTCATGAGCGGTTTAATTGGATTTGTTCTTGGCGGCTCTCAGGCACTTTCTCGATCGCTATTTTCCCAAATGATACCCGCCGGCCGCGAAGCAGCATTTTTCGGATTTTACGAGATATCAGAACGAGGCACATCGTGGATCGGGCCGATCGTTTTTGGCATCGTCGCCCAAATGACCAATTCATATCGCCCGGCAATTCTCGCACTGATTGTATTCTTTGTCGCGGGAAGTTTGATCCTTCTGTTCACTAATACTAGGCAAGCCATCCTCGACGCCGGAAACACTCCCGCAGAAACAACGTAAATACAGTTCTTGTACTCGAAGTAATGTTGGATTAATCTCAAACTTGCAATCTATGGAAGAGAAGATCATCACCATTTTCGGAGGCTCAAAGTGTCGCCACGATTCTGAGGAATATCGACAAGCGCTTGAACTCGGCAAACGGCTTGCACAGGAAGGCTTCACTATCTGCACCGGCGGTTATTTAGGTGTAATGGAAGCCGCATCCCGCGGCGCACGCGAAGCAGGCGGCCGTGTTTACGGCATCGTGATGAACCAATTCAAGTCCGAGCCTAATCGCTATCTCACTGATAAAGTCGCGACCGATCATTTTTACGACCGGCTGCAAAATCTGATCACGCGATCGGTCGGTTTTGTCGCATTTCGCGGCGGCATGGGCACGGTTACGGAGATATCCTTGGTCTGGAATAAGCTTACGACTGGTGTCATAAACCGACGGCCGCTCGTGCTCGTCGGCGATTGCTGGCAAAAGGGGATCGAATCGTGGAAAGAATCTCTCGTCGTAAGTAATGAGGATGTTTCTTGGCTGGATTTCGCAGACGATGCTGAGTCTGCGTGTTCGATTCTAGTCGCAAAATCATCAGGTGTAACAATATGAAATGCCCAAAATGTGACCTGAACCTGATGGATGGTGCCAAATTCTGCGGTTCGTGCGGCACGACGATCGTTTCGGAGGCTCCGCCGCCTGTCGCATCTCCTCCGCCAGCGGCTCCGCCACAGGCGCAAAGCACCGGCAGTGCATTCCATTTCGACACCGACGGACGCGGGCAGGGGCGAGGTTATACTTGGAATATTGAGCACCAAGGCGCTTTTGCCCTCGCCGTTGTTAATCTACAACCAGAACAATCAATTTCTGCAGAAGCCGGCGCAATGGTCTCGATGTCCGCTAATATCGATCTCCAATCCGAGATGAAAGGTGGTGTATTTGGCGCTCTAAAACGGGCAGTTGGCGGTGAATCGGCATTCGTTTCGACGTTTACTGCAAAAGGCGGAGCAGGCGAGGTCACTTTAGCTCCCGGAGCACCGGGCGACATCGCCGGCATTGAAGTTCAGAATCAAGCCTTTTGCGTTCAGTCGAGTTCGTATCTTGCCGGCGATACGTCTTTGCAAGTCGATACGAAGTTTGGCGGTGCGAAGTCGTTCTTCGGCGGCGAAGGATTGTTTGTATTACAAGTTAGCGGTACAGGGCTACTGCTTGTTTCGTCTTTTGGCTCAATTCATCGCAAAGTCCTGAAACCCGGAGAACAATACGTCGTCGATACCGGCCACCTTGTTGCGTGGGAAGCTCAAATGCGTTACGACTTGCAAAAAGCTGCTAAAAGCGGGTTCTTCCGAAGCTTCCTAAGCGGCGAAGGCATGGTTGCGGCATTTACAGGGCCGGGCGAGATACTGATCCAAACTCGTAATTTGGCGGCTTTCGCCGGTCTTCTACAAAGATTTTTCCCGTCGCAGGGTGGCGGTAGTGGCTTTAGCTTCGGCAGTTAGATCTATTTCGATCGATAGTGGTGTCCGAAAACAACGCATCTGATAGTTCTCAGCGAATTCGGCTCACCGGTCGTGTCGTGTCTCGAGGTAAAGCTTTCGGGCCCGTATATGTATTACCGAAATCTGACCTGATAACTGATTTCCGGGATTTGAACGAGCATCAGATAGCGCTCGAACTCGAGAATTTTGATAGGGCAGTTTTCCAAGTTACCGACCGTCTGAAAGATGCGACTGACAAATATTCCTCGTCCGTTGCTGACAATACTCTTGACATAATATCCGCTCAAGCCGCAATAGTCGCCGATCCTTCGTTTTGTGGAAAGGTCCGGGACCGAATTCGCAATGACGCCTTTGGCGCTCAATTGGCGATTCGGATCGTAACCGATGAATATCGAGATCAGTTGCTTTCACTTGAGGACGAGCATTTACGCGAAAAAGCCGCCGACTTGCAAGATGTTTGTGAGCAGCTACTGTCGTTTCTATACGAAAAGCCGGCCGCGTTCGAACTGCCAAGAGGCTCGGTGATAGTTTGCTCCGAGATCTGGCCGACCACAGTTCTTTCTATCGCCGCCTCAAAACCCGCTGCGATCGTCACGGAAGCAGGGGGCTGGACCTCGCATGCTTTTATCCTGGCACGCGAACTCGGAATTCCGGCGATCTCAGGTGTTAAGAATGTCATTCAAAGACTGGCAAATGGAGACAATGTTAGAGTAGACGCGGTAAACGGTCATATAGAATTCATAGATTTTCCAGATGAAACGGTGATCTCGACGATCCCGCCCGTTTCATTAGAAAATAAACCCTCGATCGGCCTAGCCTCCAGAGTCAAACTCTCCGACGGCACCGAACTTTTTCTGCTTGCAAACGCTGATTCTGCTGATAAATGTCGCGAAGCCCTCGATAGTGGTGTCAGCGAGATCGGTCTTGTCCGCAGCGAATATCTCTTCGAGATGATCGAATCGCTGCCGAACGAAACGCTGCAAACCGACACCTACCGTGAGATCGCAGAGGCGGCGAACGGAAGGAGTGTTGCCATCAGAACTTTCGATGTGAGCATAGGACGGCTCGTCGCCGGAAAGACTCAGCGCGAGAGGAATCCGGCGTTAGGAATGCGTTCCATTCGGCTAACTCTCCGTTATGAACGTCAGTTTCGCTCTCAGCTCCGGGCATTGATCCGAGCAAATTCGCGAGGAAATCTGTCGATCGTCGTTCCAATGGTTTCCGGTGCTGCGGATGTTCGACGCGTACGCAGTCTGGTGAAGAGCGAATTTGAGAAAATATCAAGTTCCGAGAGTAACGCAATCGTTCCAAAGATCGGAGCCATGATCGAATTGCCGTCGGCTGTTATTACGATCGATCAGATCCTCGAAGAAGTCGATTTTGTGTGCCTCGGAACCAACGACCTTGTTCAGTACGTTCTCGGTGTAGATCGTGACAATGAAACGGTCGCCGATTGGTATCAAACACTGCATCCTGCTATTTTGCGTTCGATCAAATCCGTTATAGATTCCGCCGCAGCAATGAATAAGCCGGCTACGGTTTGCGGTGAAGCCGCGGGTTCTCCATTCTATTTGCCGCTTCTGGTTGGTTTAGGCGTTCGCCGTTTTAGTATGAATCCGTCGTCCATCGCGTCTATGATCGAGCACGCTAGAAAACTTTCGCTTTCAGATTGCTCAAGGTTAACCGAATCGATGCTTCTTTCGACTAGTGCATCTCAAAACGAAAGGACGCTTGCCAACTTTTGCGCCAAACTCTGGCCGGGACTCGGCGTTGAGCGTGTAAATTTTCCTCCAGCTTCAACATCAAATTTCTAGAATTTCAAACTGTTTGTACGTTTCTTTCGAACGGAATGGCTGTTGTTCCGTTTCGAAAGTATGGGAAACGTCAATAATCTCGCTCGCTTGATCACACTCGGCTCGATAAGCCTCATATTTGCAGCATTTATGAGTGCTCAATCAACAAACACCGCAAGTGCGAATAATCCATACGCGCCAAACCCGAAAACGCGAACGACTGGAACGGCAAATACCATCAACGTTCCGAAGGTTATTTTTGAACCCTCAGTGCTCGTTTCAAATGAGGTTCAAGTGGCTTATGTCGACTCTGTCAACGATCGCATCGAACCGACAGATACCGCCGTTAGAGTTGAATCCGCGACCGCAAATAGATACAGTATCGGACCTTCAGACATCTTAGAAATCTACATTAAGGGACAGTCGCTAAAACAAAGATTCTACACGGTTTCCGAAGATGGCACAGTTGATTTTGAATTAGCCGGTGGTAAGGTATTCGTAGCTTCTAAAACTGCAGCCGAAGTTGAGCGGGAAATTAAGGCAAGATCGGTTTTACTGACAAACGCCGACGTTCGTGTCGTCTTAAAGGAGCGTTCGAGCCACTCAGTCGAGGTCACGGGCTCAGTAGCTTTGTCCGGAGTCGTACACCTTCAGCGAGATGCGGTACCACTTTTCGTGATCAACGCGTCTGTTTTGCCCAATGCCGAGGCCAAACAGGTGAAACTCATTCGCCGCGAGAACGGCAACATTTCGGAACAGATATTCGACTTACAACAGAACTCCGAAATGATGATCAGGCCCAATGACCGGCTCGAATATGTAACTGAATTAGGTTTGTCGATCACAGGCTACTACTACATTTCAGGTCGAGCGGCGACGAAAGGAAAGCACGACCTTACCGGCGCGGTAACACTCGCGTCGATCGTCGTTACAGCGTCGCTTCCCAAGGATGCCGCAAAGCGTGTAAGACTGCGAACACGTTTAAGCGACGGAACTCTAAAGGACGCCGAATATGAGATAAAGCTTTTGCGGAACGGCAAGATCGCCGACGTTCAAGTAACTCATGGTAGTATCGTTGAATTTATAGATTGATTTCTGTATTTCGTTGTTGAACATTTTTTGCTATACTTTTCGAGCCTTGCTATGAGGCTCGTCGGGCGGTCGCTGTTGCAGTAATGCGAGAGAGGA
>CALMPJ010000186.1 GCA_937871585.1 uncultured Acidobacteriota bacterium
AGCATTACCGTAAACAGCACAATCTGGCGAAAAGTCAGACTGCCGTCTTTTTCTACCACCGGAAGCATCTTGATTCCGGCGTTCTTATATTGATCGCGGTACATCCATGCTATCGCAAAAAAATGCGGAAACTGCCACAAGAACTGCATCGCAAATAGACCCCACGCCGCGATGCTGATCGAATCGGCCGCAGCCGTCCAGCCCATCAACGGCGGCATTGCACCAGGAATCGCTCCGATCGCAGTCGAGGCTGAAGTTCGAGTCTTCAATGGCGTATAGACCAATACGTAACCTACGATAACGACCAAACCAAGAGCCGCCGTCAACAAATTAACAGCCAGAGCCAGATATACTTCGGCGGCAATACAAAGCAATGCGCCGAATACAAGAGCTTCTGTTTGCGAAACTCTACCAGATGGTATCGGCCTTCCAAGCGTTCGCTTCATTAACGGATCGATATCGCGTTCCAGCCATTGATTCAACGTAGCGACACCAAATGCCAACAACGTGATCGCGATCATTGAATGCGCGAATAGGACGTAGTTCAACGGAGAGGGCGAGGCGAGGTAAAATGCAGCAGCAGACACGAGTACGAGCAACAGTGCGATGCGCGGCTTGGTAAGTTCAATGTATGCCGACACCTTACCCTTCAGCCCAATATCGACCGTAGTTGCCTGATCTAGCGAAACACTGCTCATTGCTCGAAAAAAGACGAAACCGTAAGGCTCAAGAATAGCGTCTAGTGTTTGAAAAGGAAAGCGATACCAGATAACGGGCTTTCGCGTAACATAGTAGTCTTACTTATTTTTGAGCAGATGACTTAGTGATCTCTGTGCGATAATCTTCATTTAGTTTATGTCTGCGGCAGAAGATACCATCGCCGGCCCAAGAAAGAAGTCGATCGGGCTGGAAAGCGTATTAGACTTCCTGAGTTCAGTTCGGCTTGGGGTGAGTCTATTGTGCATTCTGGTCGTGCTCTCAATGATCGGCATGCTGATCGTTCAGCAGAACGTCAATGGCTTCGACGCCTGGTTTGTCGGGCTGACGCCTGCAGAGAAGACCGTTTTCGGTGCTCTTGGTTTCTTCGATATTTACCATTCGTGGTATTTCAACGTACTCCTGCTCTTCCTCTCACTCAATATCATCCTCGCATCGATCGACCGTTTTCCGTCGGTTTGGAAGGGTTATTACAAGGAGCCACTGATCGCTCCGACACGCGGCTGGCTGCTGTCGCAGAACGATAACTCGACGATAACTGCCGAAAACTCGGCAGTTGCACTTTCGATCGTCAATGAAGAGTTTGCAAAGGCCGGGTACAAACCATCGGCCACGGAGTCCAGTAAATCTGAATACGCTGTTCGGGCCGACGGTGCAAAGGATTTCGAGACGACCATCGAGACGAGGGCAACCGTCGTATTCGGTGAACGAGGCCGATCAAATAGGCTCGGAGCATACATTGTCCATGTTGCATTATTGACGCTATTCCTCGGCCACTTCGTTGCTCTGCGAACGGGTTTCGACGCAGATGTACGTATGGTCCCGGGCGTTAAGTCGGATCAGATCCAGTTGATCGAATTTAACTTGGATAAGAAGGAAAAGTTCAACGTCCAACTTCCCTTTTCGATCGAATGCACTGACATTCAGCAAACGCTGATCAAAGCCGATGGTGAGATCGACGTATCAAACACACTAGATTGGCGTACGCAGATGCGGATCGAGGATCCTGAATACGGGGCTTTTGTCGCAGATGTCAGTTTGAACTCACCTGTTAACTACCGCGGCTATAGGTTTTTTCAAGCTCAGACGATACCTGTCGGATCGGCTAGGACGATCAAACTGGAGTTGACGCCGTCTGCCGGCGGAGCCGCAAGGTATATTGATATTCCTAGAAACGGCACTGTAACAACTGAAGATGGATTTGTGGTGAGTTTTGCCGAATTTCAACCTGACTTTACATTCGGCCAAGACGGAAAGCCTTCGACACGTTCGGGCGATTACAATAATCCTGTTGCGGTTCTTGGTGTCACGCCGCCAAACGGTGAACGGCAAACTGTGTTTGCGTTTGCCAATAAACTTGCCGACAACGCACCTGTTGCGGCTCCGAAATTGGGCTATCGATGGCGTTTGGCCGAATTTGAGAAATCACCGTTCGCTCACGTGTTGTCGATCAAATACGATCCATTCGGGGCATCATTTGTTGCCTGGTACATCGGCGGATTTGGCTTGATGTTCGCGTTGGGATTCGTCTTTTTCTTCTCGCACAAGAGAATTTGGGCTCGTGTAGAGCAAAAGCCGGACGGCACTGCGGAGGTCGTTCTCGCAGGGAACACAAATCGCAATCCGTTCGGATTCTCAGACATATTCAAGTCTCTCGCGTCATCGATCGAGAGCAAGCTTTCTAGAGGTAAGTGATGGAAGAGTTAAGAGAAGCGCAGGAAGACAATTCGTTCAAGTCGTGGATTCCGACGATTCTAATTTTTGTTGGATCGTTTGCGATGCTTGGACTGAAACATCAGTTCGGGGACGCATTTATCGGCGACGGCGCGTTGATGATGCTCGCTCTCGCTGCATACATTCTTGCGGCACTTTTCCAGTTAACAAACCTTTACGCCCCTTCGGCGATGTCCGAAAAGATCGGCTTTTTCGCGGCTTCGCTGGGCGTATTCTTCAACCTTTCAAGCTGGCTCGTTCGCTGGATCGCCGCCTATGATCACGAAATAGCGATCATGCGCGAAAGCGGCAATATGGCTTCGCCGTGGATATTCCGCTACATTCCGTTCGCGAATTTATACGATCTGAGTCTGGCGTTTGCGTTTGGAGCCGGAATAGCGAGTATTTTGTTCGCGAAACGAAAGAACTTCCGCGTATTAACGGCATTCACGCTGCCATTGGCTGCGTTGATCTTGTCACTCGCTCGATTTATCGGAAACGAATTTATCGATCTGCCGCCGGTGCTCGATTCTTATTGGCGCCCGATCCACGTCGGCGTTGCGTCGATCAGCTACGGCATCACGCTCGTGTGCTTTGCGGTCGCCGTTATCTATTTGCTTAAGGACCGCGTAAAGGTCGAGGCACTGGCTTGGTGGTCCTGTCTTTTTGGACTAAATGTCATCGCGACGGTCAGCAAATTTTCAGTATTTACTGAATTCGTATATCGAGCCGGACTATTCGTACCGAATGCGATCGGCAAGAAACCATTCTCGGCGCCATTCCGCCTTGATATGCCTTACGTGGGCCCTGCATTGGCGGTTGCCGGTGTTTTGCTGCTTGGCGTGATGATTGCGTACGGCATATATCTTTTGAAAGGCTCGGGTGCGGCGAAAACAGTGGGAAGCGTATTACTTAAGGTAGCATTCGTTGCGCAGATCGTCTCCCTTGGCTTGCTCGTTAACGGTATTAAGACGACGGATAACGTGCTGCCGAAACTTCAAGCTCAACTCGCTGCCGATCAATCGCAGTTCGTCACAGCGGGAATGGCGATCGCTGATACTCAGCAGATGTCTGCGGCGGAGATGTCCGCATTGTCGGCTGTACAATTCACCCAAATGGGCCGCAGCTATCTCGAAGCGACAGGCGACAAGCTCTATCTCAGCCTAAACACTAATCCTGTCGAAGTCGCTGCTTTGCTGACAGCGCTTGTGGCCACCTTCTTTGTTTTGCTATTTGGTTTCCGCACCGAGAAACTCATAGAGCGGCTTCCTAGTTTAGAATCGCTCGATAGCTTGATGTACAAGACCGCGTGTTTGGCCTTTGCGGGCCTTGCGATGCTCTTGATCACCGGTGCGATCTGGGCGAATGAATCTTGGGGCCGTCCGTGGGGCTTTGACTCCAAGGAAACCGGGGCTCTGGTCGCGTGGCTCACATACGCAGCATTCCTGCATACTCGCATCTCTCGAGGCTGGAAAGGCCGCAGTTCCGCATACTTTGCGATAGTCGGATTCT
>CALMPJ010000187.1 GCA_937871585.1 uncultured Acidobacteriota bacterium
TCGCTTCGCGGCGAATTAGTGCGATCAACCGATCACGTAAATTGAGCGGTGCGACCAGCAATTGCTCGTAATTGTCCTGTAGCGAATAACCAGTAAGGAAATTGAACAAGTCAGTCGCGTCGGCGCCAAACTGTTCGGCTGAAGTGATAATACCGAGATCCGTGTAGATCTTCGCAGTGCCGGGATTGTAGTTACCGGTCGCGAGATGGACGTAGCGAACTAGCTTGTCTTTCTCGCGGCGAATGATGAGCATCACCTTCGAATGCGTCTTGAGCGTCGAGATGCCGTAAACGACGTGTACGCCTTCCTTCTCAAGCCGTCGTGCCCATTCGATGTTGTTTTCCTCGTCAAAACGCGCCTTTAGCTCGACAAGTGCCGTCACCTGCTTGCCCATTCTCACGGCTCGGATGAGCGAAGCAACGATCGGCGAATCTTTGCCTGTGCGATACAAACAGATCTTGATCGCCTGAACTTGCGGATCTTCGGCGGCCTCCGCAAGCAGATCGGTGACGATACCGAACGAGTAGAACGGATGATGCAGCAGCACGTCCGACTTTCGAACAATGTCGAACATCGAGCGTTTCTCTTCCGCGTCGCCGATGTGCACTGTCGGTATCGGCTTGTCCTTGAGCGAAGGCTTGTCAAGACCGTAAAGCTGCATTAGGTCCGGAATATCGACGAAACCGTCGACGCGTTGAATACATTCGTCGGCAAGCCCGAGACCATTCGTCAACAGCTTGAGCATCTTCGGCGGCATTGCCGTAGAGACCTCAAGACGCACTGCAAAACGGTCGCTGCGTCGCTGCAATTCGCGTTCAAGCGTTCGCATTAGATCACCTGCTTCGTCCTCACGAAGCTCGATATCGGCATCACGCGTGACGCGAAACAGAAAGGCCTCGCTCGTTTTCATGTTCGGGAAAAGCTCAGCGACATTAGCCGCGATCAGCTCTTCGAGCAATACAAAACGGCCCTGTTTGCCAATTACCGGAACGAGTCTTGGAACGGTCGGCGGCAGCTTTATTCGGCCAAACCGTTTCTGTTTGAACAGATGCCGCAGTTTTGGAGCCGCTAACGGACGTATCGGCTCGATCACAAGACCGAGATTCAAACTCAGGTTCGAGATATACGGAAACGGGTGCGACGAATCGACCGATTGCGGAGTCAGGATCGGGAACAGATTGTCGATGAAATATTTGTCGAGAGCCTTCTTCTCTTTTGCCGTCAGCGACGTGTAAGGCTCGATCGCGATGCCTTCGCTCCGAAGGCCGGGCAACACAACGTCGTTCAAATACGCCGCCTGCTTCTTAAGCATTGGCCTGAGACGAGCGTAGATCTCGTTCAATTGCTCTTGTGCTGTCAGGCCGTCAGGCGACAATTCACCGATGCCCTCGGCAAGTTGCTCCATCAGGCCCGCGACGCGGATCATAAAGAACTCGTCCAAGTTTGTCGAGAAGATCGAAAGGAATTTGAGGCGTTCGAGCAGCGGCAGGCTGTCGTCGGTTGCCTCGTCTAGTACGTGACGATTGAATTCGAGCCAGCTCAATTCGCGATTAAAATACGGTCGTCCGTCGAACGCCTGTTCGGGCGTCGTTGTTGCTTCACTTGTGGTGGTTTTGCGTTTTCCCGTATCGTCGAATGTCATACTCGGCTTGGAAAGTATAATCGAAAGCCAAGCCGGCCAAAAGAAAATCTATGTTAACTTTTCTGCTCGATCGTGACCGTTCGAGCATCGTCACCATCGCCCGAGATCGAGATAGTGAAAGTGCGATTCGTGAAATTCAAATCTCCCAATCGATCGGCCCATTCAATGAGCGTAACAGCGTTCCCGTCCCCCGAGATCTCGTCAAGCCCAACTGCCCCGGCAATGTCTCCGCCTTTGTCGAGCCGCCAAAGGTCGATGTGGTACACATCAAACCTTTCGGTCTTATATAAATTCACCAGCGAAAAACTCGGGCTCGTCACCTCGTCAACATCGTAGCCAAGCCCGCTCATCACGCCTTTGGTAAATAGCGTCTTCCCTGCCCCAAGCCCACCGATGAGCAAAACTATATCGCCCGCCGCGAGTTGGTCAGCGAACTTTTCGCCAAATGCGAAGGTATCTTCCGGTGTTGTTAAGGTCTGAATACTCAACTTTCTTCAATTACAGCTGTGAGCTGTTTTCTAACTCCGTAAACACATCGACCAGACATTCTCGAACGTCGCTCGCTGTCATCACTCGTTTGCCGTACTTTTTCTCAGCAACGTCTCCGGCCATTCCGGCAATGTAAACTGCGGCAACCACGGTTTCAAAGATGTCGATATTCATCTTCGCAGCCTGAGCGACAAATCCGACAAGGATCCCAGCCAACGTATCGCCGTTACCGGCTTTGCCGAGCCCCGAATTCCCTGTCGGATTGAACACAACGCGGCCATCGGGAGAACCGATCAGTACACGCTCACCTTTCAGAACGAGAATGACGTTGTTGGCAGTAGCATAATTGCGGACAGCGGCGACGCGGTCTTCTATCACGGATTTGTCATCTGTCCCCAACAGTCGCAAGAATTCGCCTTCGTGCGGCGTGAGTATCAGGGGAGCCTCTATCGGTTCGCGGACATCCTTGTCCGCAATTGACGG
>CALMPJ010000188.1 GCA_937871585.1 uncultured Acidobacteriota bacterium
ACGGTCGCAGTTCAGGCCTTTTACTGCAAGAGCCGGCGGGCATCTCGGCAGCGAAAGGCCTGAACTGCGACCGTTGCTGATCAGAAAGCCGATCAATCACAGCGTCCATATCATCAGCCAGCTTCCCACGCGGCAGCAGCGGCCAGCGATGGCTGCCCGGAATGTAGTTCACGCAGCCGTTATCTTGAGTCGCATCATCGAGAGCGATCCAGCACGTCAGGTGAGTGATCGGTTCGGTCCGCGTCCAATACGAATGATCTTGGTGCCATGCAACAAAACCACCGTCGTTCGCAGGCTTAGCAAATATCTGGTCGTGCCAAAGTCGTACGGGACCGCCGAGCAGTGTTTCGGCAGCTTTGACGATCGGCGAGTGAAAAATAAGGTCGTGAAATGAAGGCGATACTCGCCACGCACCCAAAGCGTGAAAAAGCACATCGCCGCTTACAGACTCGTTTGTGTGGAACTCGTAAAATCTGCTGTCGGCGGCAAAGTCTGGCGACAACATCTCGCTGAGGTCCGTTCGCAATCGACCTAACATTTCATCGCCGATCGCTTTTCCGCCGAGTACAAATCCATTCTCAGCAAAGAGGTCGGCGGCATCTTCACTTAATACGACATGATAGTCGTCACATAAATGATGATCGATGAAATCGTGTATCTCACTTAGATCCGCAGTTTGCACAACCTCACAATAATTCATGCTATCGCAAAAATAAAGGTGGAAATTCCACGCTAAACATTGTTATACTCATACGAGACCGTCTTTACGACGGCTGTTCCACGCTGCGTTCTACCGATCAAATCCACGGCCGGAATTCACTGCTTCCATACTCACGTAGTTTGTACGAGTCCGCTTTCTGACCGATAAACGCTGCCGATGCCTAATCGAACAAAACCGCAAAACGCGAATCTGAACGCCTCTGATGGCGCGGATTACAAGAGCTTCATCGAGAATCTTCCGGTGATGTTCTATGCGGTCGCTCCGGAACCGCCGCATCTACCACTATATATTTCGCCGACATTCGCAAAGTTTGGCTATCCGATCAAAGAATGGATGACGCAACCCGATATTTGGGATCGAATAATCCATCCCGATGATCGTGCCGAAGTCCTAGACAATACACGTGCGGCAATGAGAGCCGGCGAAAGCATCGATTTCGAATACCGCGTGATCTGTGCTGACGGCCGCATTGTTTGGGTTCGAGACCGCAGCTGCTTTATTTACGATGAGGCCGGAAAGAAAACCTGTTGGCAAGGCGTGATCCTCGATGTTGACGAGCGAAAGCGGGCCCAGCACGAGCTTGAAAAGCGTGAAAAGCTCTATCGCACACTCGCTCGAACCATCCCCAAAACGGCCGTTCTGCTGTTCGATCACGACTTTCGATACTCACTCGCAGACGGCGAACAGCTCGCAAATCACGACTGGAGCCCAGAGATGTTCGAGGGGCAAACGCTTTCAGACATCTTTCCGCCCGATTGGGTCGAAGAATGGAGCGGTTACTATACGCGAGCTCTCGCGGGCGAGCATATTACGTTTGAGAATCGGCTCGACGACAGCATATATCAGATAACTGTTCGTCCTGTACATGACGATAATGGCGATATTTTCGCCGGAATGGTCATGTGGCAAGACATTTCCGACGCACATCGGGCGACCGATGCATTGCTCGAGAGCGAAGAACGTTACCGTCGCTTGTTCGAAAACGCCAACGACATCATCTACGTCCACGATCTTCAGGGCAATTACATCTCGATCAACGAAGCAGGTTGCCGGATCTTCGGATACTCGAAAGACGAGGTTCTCAGTCTCAACATGTCGCAGATCGCGGCGCCGTATGAGCTTGAGTTGATGAAAGAAAAATTGGCACGAAAGCTCGCGGGCGATACGTCGCAGACGGTCTATGAAGTCGAGTGCATTCGAAAGGACGGAACGCTGATCACGCTCGAGGTCAACAGCAACGTGATCACAAAGGACGGAAAACCGATCGCCGTTCAAGGCGTCGCCCGTGATGTCACCGAACGTAAGATCGCCGAGGAAGCACTTCGCAAAAGCGAATCGAACCTAGCGGCCGCCCAACGACTGACGCACCTCGGCAGTTGGGAATTGACGATCAACAACGTAAATAATGCAGCCGAAAACACTCTTGTTTGGTCCGAAGAGGTCTATCGCATCTTCGGTTTCGAGCCATATGGCATCGACGTCACTACGGAACTCGTCTATGCATCGGTTCACAAGGAAGACCTTCCACACGTAAGCGAAGCGTTTACGAGAGCTGCTCTCGACAACACGCTTCTCGATATCGAGGCGCGCGTTTATACTCCGGAGGGCATCGAGCGATTGGTACACGCTCAGGCCGAAACGATCAAAAATGCCGTGGGAACTACCGTAGCAATGGTGGGAACGATTCAGGACGTGACCGAAAGCCGCAATGCCGAATTGGCACTTCGCAGCAGCGAAGCTCAGTTCCGCGACCTTTTCGAGAATGCGAACGACCTCATCTACACGCACGATCTCGACGGTAATATCACATCGCTCAATCGCGCGGGAGAGATCATAACCGGCTACACGCGTGAGGAAGCTCTCAGAGTAAACATTTCCCAAGTCGTGGCACCAGAATTTTTGGACAAGGCTCGACAGATGACTTCTGAGAAGCTTCGAGGCAAGACGCCTACGTCCTACGAGGTCGATATTCTTACCAAAGACGGGCAGCGAGTATTGCTCGATCTGAGCACACGGCTGATCATGTCGAACGGCGTACCGGTCGGCGTTCAGGGGCTGGGCCGCGACATTACGGCGAGACGACGCGCCGAGTCCAAGCTTCGCGACACGCTTTCGCTATTTGAAACGACATTCGAATCTACCGCCGACGGCATCGTTGTTATGGGTCTCGACAAACAGATCGTGACCTGTAATAAAAAGTTCGTCGAGATGTGGCAAGTGCCACAAGACATGATCGACCGGAAAGACGGGCCGGCACTCGTTCAGCACGTGGCGAACAACCTTGTAAACACCGAAGAGTTTTTGCAGCGAATCGGCGAAACCTATAAGACGCCGGACGCCGCATTGTCCGAGATCCTCGAACTGCGCGACGGCCGTATTCTCGAACGGTACTCACAGCCGCAGTATCTCGACGGAAAACCGATCGGACGCGTCGCAAGTTTCCGGGACATTACCGAGCGAAGCCGCGCCGAAGAACGGCTCAGGCATTATGCGCTTCACGACACGCTGACCGATCTGCCTAATCGCGTGCAGTTCATGCAGCGCCTTGAGGAAGCCGTCCAACGCACAGCCGGCAATACTCACGCCAAATTCGCCGTACTTTTCCTCGATCTCGATCGGTTCAAGGTCATCAACGACAGTCTCGGTCACGCGATCGGCGACAAATTGCTCATTGCGATCTCAGACAAGCTTCAGGCGTGTGTTCGCCCGGGCGATGTAGTCGCTCGTCTTGGCGGTGACGAATTCACGATCCTTCTGAACCGCAGCGGCGACGTCAGCGAAGTCGTAAAGGTTGCGGAACGGCTCCAGACAAGGATCTCTGAGCCAGTCAAGATCGACAATTACGAGGTTTTCACGACCGCGAGTATCGGCATCGTCGTCGCCGGCAACGTCGAGCGAACCGCCGAGGATTTCCTACGCGATGCCGACGCCGCAATGTATCGTGCGAAAGAAGCGGGCAAGGCACGTTACGAAGTGTTCGACCGCGAGATGCATGTCCGGAACATGAATCTGCTCCAGATCGAAACCGATCTAAGGCATGCGGTCGAGCGCGAGGAATTCGAGGTTCTATATCAGCCGATCGTAGATCTCGTTAGCGGCGGAGTGAGCGAATTTGAAGCTCTCATTCGATGGCGGCATCCTGAACACGGCCTGGTCGGGCCAAATGAGTTCGTCCATGTTGCAGAGGAAACCGGCCTGATCATTCCGATCGGCAAATGGATACTTGAGGAAAGCTGCCGACAGATCGCCGAATGGCAAGGCGAGTTTGGCGACGAATTCTCAATCAGCGTCAATCTCTCGGCCAAGCAGCTAATGCACCCGACGCTGACGTCGCAGGTCGAAAATGCACTGCTTCATCACGGACTGCATCCGTCGCAGCTCAAGCTCGAAGTGACCGAAAGCACTGTCATGGAGCATAGCGACAGGGCTCTTAAGATCCTGTCTGAACTCGACTCGCTCGGCGTTTCGCTCTCGACCGACGATTTCGGCACGGGCTATTCGAGTCTCAGTTACCTGCAAAAGTTTCCGTTCGAGCGTCTAAAGATCGACCGTTCGTTCGTCGCACTTATGGATTCGGACGAAAAAAGTGCGTTGATCGTCAAAACCATCTTGATGCTCGGCGAGAACCTTAACCTACAGGTCGTCGCCGAAGGCATCGAGACCGCCGCACAGCTTCGCAAACTCCGCGAGCTTGGCTGCACGCTCGGCCAAGGCTATCTCTTTGCCCGCCCGCTCGAAGCCAAACTCGCCGCCGATTTCCTCCAACGCGAATCCGCAGCCGTATTCTCAACCTCAAGCGCAAATATCATAATTCCCGGCCGGAACACGATCGAAGTTGAACAAATGCAATAGCCTCGCAGCTATTTTGCCTTCGCGTTCTTTACGTACTTGTCCATCCAATTGACCATCTCGTAAAGCGTATGCTCGGTCGATTCTTTGGCCGAATAACCGTGCGATTCGTGCGGCAGCATCACTAAACGAGCCGTACCGCCGAGTCCGCTGATCGCAGCGAACAATCGTTCCGAGTTGATCGGGAAAGTTCCTTGGTTGTTGTCAGCCTCGCCGTGGATGAGCAGGATAGGTTCGTTGATCTTGTTCGCGTAAAAGAACGGCGAAACTTCCGTGTAGATCTTCGTGGCTTCCCAGAAGTTGCGCGTCTCGTCCTGGAAGCCGAACGGTGTGAGCGTTCTGTTATATGCACCGCTGCGAGCAATTCCGGCCCGGAACAGATCACTGTGCGCGAGCAGGTTCGCGGTCATGAACGCACCATAGCTATGTCCGCCGACGGCGACACGATCTTTGTCGACGACTCCCATCTCGACGCCTTTGTCTATCGCGGCCTTTGATGCGTCAACGATCTGTTTGATGAAAGTATCGTTTTTGGTCTCGGGCGGGCCGACTATTGGCATCGAGACATTGTCCATGATCGCGTAGCCGCTCATCAGTAGGAACAGATGCGAGATGCCGCCAATTTGCGTGAATCTGTTGGTCGAACCCGCAACTTGCCCTGCCAGCGAACCGTCCGTAAAGCTCTCGGGATATGCCCAGACAAGCGTCGGGAGCCGTGTGCCTTCTTTGTAGTTCGGCGGCAGATAAAGCGTAAAGCTCAGATCGACGCCGTCAGCACGTTTGTATTTAACAAGCTGCTTCTTAATACCGCGAAGCTGCGGAGCAGGGTCTTTGAAATCAGTCACCTGTCGATACGCCATCGCTGTGCAGACGACGCCTGCGGGACATACTTGGCGAATGAACACGTTCGGCGGATTGGTGACCGAATCTTTACGCGTGAAGAAATTCTGCCCGTTGTCGTCGATCATTCCGGCGAACGCCTCATACTCTTCCGTTCCCGAGCGGAATATCTCCGTCGTCTCAAGCGTCTTGAGATTCATACGGCGGAAGAACGGCTTGTCGCCCTGCGGCGATGCTCCCGCTCCGCTCAGGAATATCTCGTCGCCATTTTGTCGAATTAGACTAACGCCGTTTGGCTGAACTCTCGTCACTGGTTGGCCGATGTCGTTGTATCGGTCGTTGATGTTGAGATCGGAGATCACCTTCGCATTGGACGTGTTGCGATAGTTAGTTAAGAAGATGCGGCGTTTCTGGGTGTCTCGATTGAAGTCGAAATACAGCATCATTCCTTCTTTCTCGTTCTCGCCGAACGAGCGGCCCTGGAATCGATGCTCGGTCTTGAGCAGCTCGGTCGGTTGGCCGTTGAACGGAGCCGCGAGCGTCATCACTTTGTCGCGAAATGGAACTTTCGCCTTCGGATCGCCGCCGTCGAGAGCTTCGACCCAATTGAGAGTCGAGCCTTCGATCGGTATCCACTGATAATTTCGCCGTCCGGTCTGAACGCCGCCGCTGACGATATTGTCGAGCAAAGGCTGATCCGGCATTGTCTGAACGACCTTGCCGCTTGCGTCCCAGATCTCTACTTTCTTTGGAAAACGGAACGACGGGAAAAGATACGAATACGGCCGCACGACGCGGGAAACCAACACGTACTTGCCGTCGGGCGAAAAATGTCCTTGCTCGAAGATGGCAGGCGCACCGACGTGCTTGACCTTGCCGTCAACGCCGATCAGAGCGAGCTGCGAGGTCGCGTAGTAATCATAGAGCTTCTCATCATTCGGCGACTTAAGCAGATCTTGAACGGTGGCGACTGCACCGCGGCGGCCGGTCGTCTCTTGAATATTCGGGCCTACAGGAACGACGTCGCGCCATTGCGGAGCAGGTCCGCGGTTTGTCGGAACAAGATTCGCGCTGATGTGCGTCGAG
>CALMPJ010000189.1 GCA_937871585.1 uncultured Acidobacteriota bacterium
CTTCGGCAAACTGTTCAAATCCCAGCGGGAAATTGGTTCCCTCTCCCCATAGGCCGAGTCGTGACATGTAGGCCAGGTGCCTGACTTCACCAGCTGACGTTGCCGATGAATATACCACTCTCACATCAGGGAACTTCTCAGGGTTCTGGATCTCAAGAACCGCCGCTCCGGTCTGTGTCGATTTTCCCCGATCGTCCGCAAAAGCGTACTTAGCTTTATGCCCTTCATCGAAGATCACGATTCCATTTGGTCCAAGCCAACGCGTGATCTGATCGATCCTCTTATTGCCTTTCTTGTTGCGGGCAATTAACGAACGATATGTGCAGAAGACAATTCCGTCCTGAATGTCTATCTCCTGATCGGTTGGAAAGTCATTTATCAACTTGATCGGCGGTGTTAGACCCAACCTTTTGAACTCGTCAGAGACCGCTTCCATCAGATCGGTCTTTACGGAAAACCAAACCGCCCGCATTCTTCCTTGAAACCAATTGTCGAGAATGATCCCCGCCAAAGTCGCCGTCTTACCTGTTCCCGTGCCGTCGCCGATGCTTATCCCTGCTCTCGCGCCATCAGCTAGTCGCTGCTCGTGAGCCTGGCCTGCGTAGACTATTCGCTCCACCTGCATGGCCGATAGCTTTCCCGTTTCAGATAGATATTTCGGCAGACATGGCCGGTAACGGATCGGCGGCGGTTCGACGTTGGCCAGACCGGGTGGTTCGACGATCACTCCCGGATGTGGTGAACCACCGGAGATATATCTCGGCGAATATACTTGTAAGTCCGCATCGCTCTCAGTATGTTCAACCGCAAAAGGCGTTTCACTCGACGCGATTATCGGTACAGAAAGTTCTTCCGAGCTTCGTTCTTGGATGGCCGTGTACATTGATTTTTTCTATTGATCAGAAGCGCATATTTAGCGCTAAGGCTTGTTCGAATGCATCTTCGACCGATTTAGCAACGATATGGGTAGCATTACCGACTTCATCGGATGTAGTGCCTCGACTTGAAACATGCTTGGTTCCGATGATAAGCGTTGTTTTAACGCTTGTGCCGTTGCGGTAGAACTCACGGCCGAGCAGTTCGATCGACATTCTCACTCGTATTTCTTGACAAAGAGAATTCCAGAAACGACTCCCAGTGGCCGAAGTAAAAGAACCATTCTCACCAAGTATCGCGGCGAACCGTCCGCCAGGCCTTAGTCTGCGCAATGCTGACTCCACATGGCGAAATCCAAACTCGCAACTATTCCCATGCACACGGCCACCGGTCGAAGAAAATGGCGGATTGACAAGAACTATGTCCGGAATAAGATCATGAGGCAGCAGGTCATCGACAAACTCCGCATCCACCGTAAACGCCTTGAGTCCTAACGCATGAGCTAACGTTCTCCGTCTCGGATCGATCTCATTGGTTATTACCTTTGCTCCCGCGGCGCTCGCCCAAACAGCGAGACTGCCCGTGCCACACGACGGTTCGAGAACGGTTTCATCAGATTGAATAATCAAAAGATACGCCGCGAGGTAACCGATAGTCGCGGGCGTGGAAAACTGTTGAAAGGCGATTTGAGTCTCACTTCGCCAGGTCTGCGTAGGGAGCCTCTTTTGCAGAGGCCTCAATATCTTCGATACGGCCACTACCGGATCGATTGATGCGAGCAAATGCTGTCCGTACTTTTCCTGAATAAGTGAGTTGATCGCCGTCTCGGCTATCTCGTGGTAGAAATGCGAATCGACAGCAGAATTAAAACCCCCTTGTTCCTTGCAGAGTTCAATGAGTTCCTTATTAGAGATCGATCGTTCTCCGTCCACGATTTTGGCGACTCGTTTGACTAAGTTCTCTAGAGAGGTCGAAGATACATGTGGCTCGCTCATGACGCGAATTGTCAGCCGCTTATTTTGATGGCGAGATGTCCGCGAGTTGATGGCTTGCTGCGTCAAAGCACTCAGGGGTCAGCAGTTTAAGCCACTCAGGGACGTCCAGATAATGAACAGTTGCTCCGGCAATCAGTGCATCGTCAATTCCTTTGAACCGTTTGTCCCACTTGAGAATTCTGGTGGGCTGTTCGCACGACAAAAACTGCTGCTCACTAACTCGCGACGCGACCAGCGAAGCAAGCGCTCGCGCAACGTGTGGATTCGTGAAACAGTCTGCATCGAACGCAATTTCCAGAGCTTTTTTGCGCGCGGCTTTAACGATCTCTCGATGCGATGTTGCGACACCGCTATTGCCGACGACGTATCGATCCGGCAGAAAGCTCTGACAGGTGGCGGCTTTTAGAGCACCTTCCGTTACCAGCACCGTCTCTATTGTTTTACCTTTGAATCCTATCGCGCCTTCATAATGAAGTGGCGTACCGGGTCCACATCCGTCTCGTTGTCGGATCGACGAAAGCCATGAGTATTTTGGAGATGTTCGGGAATTCTTACCAATAGCTTTCAACTGGCAGGCCTGAATCAGGCCATTTGACCCGATGAACGGAATCAAAAGAAGATCGTCAGCGTAGTCATAGTTGCCGCCGACTTGGAGTCTGCCGTTCGAGGTACGCCAAAAGCCGGGAACGCCCCTTAGTGCTCGAACGCGGGCACCTTTTTTGGCCAGTGCATCGTCAATCGACTGAGCAAGCCTCTGCCTTCGTTGTGCCGATTTGGGCAACATCCCGTAGCGACTGAGGTATTGATCTGGGCTTACCCATTCTTCTGATAAGAGTGAGATGTGATCGAAAAGCGGCGAGAATCGGATTAGTTCCTTATAGACCTTGTCTCGGATCTCGACGGGTGCTAGAGCGTTTGGTTTTGAACTTCTCGGCTGCTTTCGTTGTAAAGAATATACTGGATGGGGCACGTGCCTGATTTCACGATAGAAAACTCCCCAACCCGAGCTACTGATTCTATCGGCATCTGTTGCGGAACGCGCACAGAATGTGATGCGATGATCTCTGGTCGTACTGCACCAGTCCGGTTTCCCGCAGATGCCGCACGGAGATCTTCTTGATACTCTTTGGTAACCAACAGTCATCATTATTACCGCCGCCTATCTGCCGCTCTTTTATAGTTCAAAAAGTCCCCGACACCTTGCAGTTTTCACGTACTGATCGAGTTCTTCGCCGGTGGAGTGCGACATTTTTTGTTGACAAATGTCGCTTTTCACCGCATGCTTTTAATGGTGGATAAGCGACAACAGCCACAAATCAAAAAACTTGGGGTCTTTACACTGGCTCAGGGCAAGGCTGCAGGAATTAGTCAGCAAGACATATCGCGGCTTGTCGCTAAAAGGGATCTTGTTCGGCTCGGCCGCGGAATCTATCTCCATCCGAAGGCATCGCTGGATAAAGATGTAGGATTCCAAATAGCGTATTCAAAGTTCGGGCCGGGTTCGGCAATTGGGGGCCTTTCAGCTCTATATCACTACAATCTTGCCGAACAAGTGCCGGGAGAAATATGGGTGATTGTTTCACCTGAGAAGAAAACCCGAGAAACGGGTTATAAACTGATTCGCACAAAAACAAGGCTCGATAAGCAGATCATTGATGAAAAGGGCTATCGAATCGTGACAGTCGAACGGGCGGTTCTCGAAGGTCTAAAATTCATCACAAAGATCGGCGAAAGAACTGCGATCAAGGCTGCCCGCGACGCTCTTGCTCAAAGAACAATTACCGAGGCCAGTCTCGCAAGATGTGCAAAAGAGCTAAGGCTTGAGACCTTGCTAGCTAAGCACTTACAAGTCATTTCCAAGTGAATGCTTGGCCGGAGGGAAGTCGGTCCGCAAGAAGCTCAACAGCGGCTCGGCGATCTATTTACATTGGGATTGCGTTGAGGTATGTGTCCTGCTTACTGTTATTAACGCTATGAAGTCAACAATTAGAGAGTTAGTCGTTTACGTTCCAGCGGAGAATTTCGCCGTCTCAAAGAGTTTCTACGCGGCTCTTGGTTTTGAGTTAACGGAAGGGTGGGGCGGCACGTTCGATTGTCGCTTAGGTGGAGCGGTTTTCAGGCTACAGAACTATTACGTCAAAGACTGGGCGGAGAATTTCATGATGAAATTCGATGTTGACGATGTTCAGGCATGGCATGAACACGCCAAACAGGTTATTGACGACGGCGATTATTCGAACGCGAGATATGACGAACCGGAAATGATTGGCGACACTCAAATATGTCACGTCTGGGATCCGTGCGGTGTTTTGTTGATATTTATTAGCTAACTATGGATGTTCTTTCGGCTAAAAGACTTTTAACGATTCTATTTATTTCGCCAAGACAGCATGAGCCTGAAGGATTGCGAATCTCACAAGCACAGAGTTTTTCTTTGATAAATTGCGTGACTTGAGTCGGAATAGTTGTTTCGCCGTTCAAAACTATTTCCCGTCGGACATTTCCCTCGGTGAATCCGAAACAATAACATAGAGGACGATCATCGCCTTTTGTTTTCGATGTAACCAATTCCCGCACGTCATCAGTCGTGAACACACTGCTATCTGCAGAATAATAAACAACCTCACAGTCAGCCGAACTACAGAATCTATATTCCGAATCGCTTACCGCCGTGAGTTTCTCGCTTTTAACTTGATGCACGACAGTTTGTTTCGCGACGATTCGACCGACCTCGCCACAATTGTCACAGGCCGTTTTAACGATGCTGCTTATCGCTCCGACGCCGTTGCTACAACAATCCATACAATTAAATTAGTTCGTATCCAGTTGCCGTGATGGCTTCTTTGATCTTTTCGACTGTGGTCTGCGCCGAATCATACACGACCGTCACGTTATGTTGTTTATAATCGGCATCGGCTGAGATGACGCCACGTAGCTTTCTCAACGGAACTTCGATATGAGCCTCACAGCCTTCGCAAGTCATGCCGCGAACTTTCAAAACTACCGTCTTTTTAGCGGCCGGTTCTTCGGTCACGACGACGGGAGCTGATTCTGTAGCTGGCAAATTCGGTGAGGTTATCGCCGCTGCGATGTAGCCCGTGTAGTACGGAGCAAGCGCAAACGTCGCAATAACTATTGTTCCGACCCAGAGAAATATCTTGTTAATGCGGCTGACCGGCTTTGTCTCGCAAGCCTCGCCCTCGGCACATTCTTCGCGGCGGAAATAGGCACGATAGAAACCAAACGCCAGGGCCGCAACCGCGACGACTATCATTGGATAACGCACGGTCTCAAAAATCGCAGCCGTGCCGAATGCACCGAGTCCGAATATAACGGCGATCAAGGGCAACACACAGCACAAACTTGAGACAAAAGCCGCAAACATCGCACCGCCGACAAATACATTGGATTTTTCCATCATAAAATACCTTATCTACTTGATATTTCAATCGTAGTTAAAACCGGACACTCAGCCGCCTTTCCATGTGCGGTCAATTCGTTTTCACACGCAACAAGATGACGGTTGAGAAAACCCTTAAAACTCTTCATCTGCTGCATCTTTTCTTCAAGCTCTGTTAATTTGGTTTGGATAAGGTCACGCACGCTCTTGCATTGATTTTCGCCGCCGCCGGATACAAAAAGCTGTTTTATCTCATCAAGGGTAAAACCCATTTCCTGCGCCTGTTTGATAAATCTGATTCGTTCTGCTGTTTCAAAGGAAAAGACCCGATAACCGCTATTGGTCCGAGCCGCCTTCGGAAGCAATTTCAACTTCTCGTAATAACGAACCGTATCAACGCTAACCTCCGCCAACGCCGCGATTTCTCCGATCTGTACCGAATTACTTTCCACCACAAATTAATCTTACACCCTTGAGCTAACTCCAGTGTCAAGAGAGAACTCAGTGAATGATCGCTATGCGGCTACCTGGTGACCGGAGCCAACTTCAATGAAGCCAACCTCCTGATTCTGGAGCTAGTATTTGGGCTTCATCTCCTCCAATCTTCGGTCCATATCCCTGAAGAATCCGGTGACAACCGATGAAACCATCCTGAGTCGGGCAGCCTCCATCGCCGCTGTCTGATTTATTGATGCGGCTTCAGTGCGGCCCTCGAAGTTGAGTTGATTCGATACTTTCTCCATGTCAGCTGAACGGCGAATTCCTGAAAGTTGGATATCGGCACCTTGTCTGGTACTTGACGAGGCGATCGAACTGCCGGTATTGAAAGCCTGCTTGCTTTGTGAAGCCTGAGTTTCGAGCGCTTGATTGATCTCACCCTGATAGACATTGCTTGCCTCTACCTTCGTGTCGGCAACAATGCCGGTGTTGTTGTTTTGAAGTGCGATGTTACTGCGGGTCGTTGAGTCCATCTGCTTGTTTACTTCTTGGATAGGATGCTTATTTCTCGACCAGTCGAAGAGTTCCTGCCCCGTTCGAATCGGAACGGAAGTTCCGGCGATTGAGGAGCCACCGGGCGTAAACTCGTAGGTCTTCATCCCGAATCGCTCAAGGTTCCCCTGACCGCGCAGTTCAACTTCCTTCATTCCATCAATGGTTCGAGCCTCCCGTGTTCCTTGAGCTTCGGCCAGTGTTCCGGCGATCTCGCGCTTCGTTGCCGCTGCACTACTGCTCAGCCCATAGTTCTTGCTCGCCTCGGCAAGTAATGTCTGCGTTACCTGATTTGCCCGGATCTGTCCCAAACTAGTGGTAAGGCCGCCCTCGACTCCGGCAACCGACGAGACCAGACGAGCGTCCGTTGATTGGTTGGCTGCTTCTAAGGATTTTCTTGCGGCCGTCTGCTCCGCATTGTAGATGCCCTGAATTTGGGTGTTCTCGGCCTGTCGGTTGATAGCGGCTCCCGCAACTAAACCGTATGTCTCAAGCGCGGTTCCCATGCTCGAAAGCATCCAGCCCATTGAGATTTGAGAGACGCCTTCATAGACCTGTCCGCGAAGCACTCGATAGCTTAGCCACGGAACCAGAATGAAGCAGAGACTTGAGACAAAGAATAACGCCGTGACAATGAGTGCGCTTGAAGCCGGATCATAAGCACCATTGGTTATGATCTTCGCCGTGACGGGATCAAGAAAAAATGTACTCTCACCGTTGTAGATGGAAAGTGCGAGAACGCCGAGGGCATAGCAAACATAGAGAGTCACTTCCTTCACCATCGGAAAAGCCAACGCAAATGTAGCGACGCCCCAACAGAAGGGATAGAACATCTGGGCGGCAAACTTCTCGTCAAAGCCGAAAGCTGCCAGCACAGGAGCCGCCAGTTTCAGGCCAATCAATATAAACAGGCCGGCGATCGCAAGAAACAAGCCGCCGAACTTTATGATGTTTTGGCCGATCACCATGAAAAAGAACATCTTGGGGAGATTCCAGCCGAGGATATTAAGTTCGCCGGTTATGTCTTTTACGGTCGATTCTTTATCCATAATGATGCCGACAAGTCCCGGCTCACCATTCGGAAGGCGCTCTGCGAGCAATGCGTTAGGGTCTTCGACGGCAAAGTTTGCTTTCACATACTTTTTCATCTTGTCGTCAAATTCAGTAACGAGTGAACGGTTGTAGGCTCGAATTGGCCGCGCAAAGAACTTGCCGGTTATCGTGAGGCCGTCGATGATGAACGGACTCGCTCCGATCAATACCATGAATATGATGGAACGAATCGCCCACGCAACGAGTTGCTCCGGCCCGAGGCCGCGGTTGTCGTGGAACCTACGAATAAATGCGAGGATCAAAACAAAACTCGCTATGATCCACGCTAGAAACATAAGGATCGGCATGAGCGGCTTAATGATGGTGTTTAGAACGGATTGAAACAGCCATTCCTGACCAGTCCGCATGAGATTCTTGATCTGTTCGCTGAAACTTGGTGCAGGAGGTTTTGGCGGAACAACCGGGCCGGGAGAAGGACTCGCGACTGGGTTAGCTGGATATTTATTCTCGAACTGTCGAAGTATTGGCGCCGGACTTCCATCGAGGGGCGGCATAAAAGGAGAGTCCGAGTTGATCGTCATTATAAGGTCATTTGCCGTTACAGGTTGACCGTTCATCGTTCCTACTGGAGTCTGCCCTTCGACACGAGGAGGGCGCGGCCGGGTTTGCCCAGCCGCTTTCGAGGCGAGGAGGTATGGCGAGACGAAGTAGGCAAGAATGAATAGAGCTGTCGCTAAAGCGTGACGAAATGGTGTCGCGTTTCTCATGGCTTTGTTTGTTTTACTTTTTAGATCTGATCTTTTTGCGATTATGGAAGAGGGCTTTCATAGACGTCGTCATTCCATACTTCATAGCGGTCGAGTTCACGAAGAAACTCGTCCGAGGCTCGTGTGATCCCAGTCATCATCTCAGTGCTTCGGCGGATCTCTTTTCCGAACTCCGTCATCTGCTCGATCTTGAGGCCGTAGGCAATAAATTTGGCCTGTATCTTCGCTTCGAGCTCGCGCAGTTGGCCTTCGACTGTTGAAATACGCAGATTGATCGCGAGCATCTGATCAATCAGAGATTGAACCCCATCCCGATTTGCTGCAGGATTTGCTTCGATCGCTCGCGTTTCATCAGCGATCTTCTCGCGTTCCTCGTAAAGCTTTGCAAGGTCCAGAAGAATGTTCTCGCGGTCAAAGAGCATTCGTTCGAGTTCAGAATCGAGTTTTGCGAGACGTTCGAGATTCTTGAAATGGGCATCGGCGCTTCGACCGATCGAATGCCGCAGAAAGTCATCCAGGTCACGTTTGTTCGCATCCATATCGAAGATGCCGTTCTTAAGGCGTCTAGCGATATTGACGACTGAATGAATCTGGCTGGTGATGGTCGCTTCGATTCGTTTTTTAAGTTCGAAGGTTCCGCGAATCAAACGGCCGATGGTTGCATACGTAGTTATCAGCTGCTTATGCCGCATGACTTGCTCTTCAACCTTACCGAGAATCCCTCGCAGATTGGTCACGCTTTCAATCATCTTTTCGTACTGCTTGACCGCTTGTTCATAAGTATCGATATAGTGGTTGATGGTCTCAAGCCATCGGGCAGCCTCTTCGACTCTTTTCTCGACCTGGAGAATGTATTGCGACGGATCGAATACGGTCCACTGTGCCTGTGCCGGGCGTACGTCGAGTCCAATGAAGATCGAAGAAAGAATTGCTCCGAGAAAGATCTGTCTTAGTGTTTCGTGAGTGCCGATCATGCTGCTACCTCCAAACCGTTCAATTCATTCAGGTCAAAAGAAGATATTTCCGTGAGTCCGACTGCGGTCAATCCGCTCGGGTACTTTGAGGCTAGCCACGATACGACGATCTCAGGCGGCAGGTCGGGCCGAATATTCTCGACAAGTCTTCGCGCATTCGATTCGTTCGTGTCGTTCGTATTAGCCCAAAGCATCGCCGGCGAAAGACGGATCTCGGCCATCTGGACGATTTTGTCCGCTCCGCTGCCGATAACAAAAACCCACTGGGTGTATCGTCCATACTGGTTTCTGATCGCACGAATCGCGGCAACTGTCTCAGGGGCAAGCTCGCAATCCGATGCCAGTCGGTCAAAACCACCGATCTGTTTGCCGATCATCTTTACGCCGGAGTTTTTTACCAAGTCTATTCCGATCTCATTCGGACGCTCCGCAGTTCCGGTGAAATGCTCGTAGGCCTGAGAAAATAGGACGGTAACAAGACCTTCCTTACGCCCTGTCACGGATGCTTCGGCAATGAGTTCCTGAATCGCCGGGAAGTGTTTGTTGATCTCTCGCATCTCATCACAGAGAAATAGAATCGGGGTCTTTTGCTGCCGCTCGTCTTCTTCGCCTATCTCCTGCATTATCTGGGCGCTTATTCTGAACCCGACGCTCTCACGTATCTTTTCGTCGAGGCCGCTAATTCCGGAAAGCTCGAAAACATCGAACATCGATGGAACGTCGTAGTCTGGATGGGTTGGCGAGTTAAGCCACGGGTCTTTTCGGTGAACATTGAGTTTCAAGTAAAGCTCGCTCGCCGGGCCCTGTTGTGCAGGCTCCCAGTGATAGGTCTTCAAAACATCTAAAAAATGTCCGAGAGTTGGCTGGAATTTCGGCCTTCCGTCTCCGTTGCGGGCCTGCGACATCTTATACACCTCATCGATAACGGTCGCCGCGATAGCGCTTGTGATCGCGTCTGTCTTTGCTGTTTTGCTTAGAATGAGAATGTCCATCAACACCATTGAAAGCTGACGCTTTGTAGGTCTATTTCCTTTCTCGATGCCCGGATAGTTCCAGATATTGATCGGTTTAGGCTCGGCCTCGTTGAACTCGATGTGACGGCCGCCAAAAAGCCTACAAATAGGCTTGAACGAATGCCTGTAGTCCATCACGCGGACCTTCACGTTGCCGCGATGTGATCGGATATCCGTTATCAGCATCGAAGCTAGAAATGATTTGCCTTCGCCGGACGCTGCGGTGACGATGACCGTCGGAGACTTGATGAGTGCCCGATCGTAGAGATCCAGACCGAACATCTGGCCGTTCGGAGTTATAAAGACGCTGTGCGGCCGCCCGCTTCCACGCCAGCTCGTTTCGGTTGGGACAAAGGAGATTACCGAGTCGGCCGTTTCCGTAAGTTCCTGACCTGTTGGCTTCCAGGAAAGTTCGCCAGCAAGCATTCGCGGATAAATAGCTCGCTGCCTCACTGCGTCTTCTCGAATCGCGTCCGCCCCGATCTTCTTGCGGATCGCTGAGCCTATCGCATCACATCGTTCGTCAAGAATCTCAAGCTGGCGACGCGTTTCCTTAAGCCCTTTTGAACGGCCCGCAAAGACAATGACGTTTAATCTGAGATTGCAGATCTCTTCATTGTCCCCTTCGACCTGTTCGAGCAGGCCCTCAAGGTCTGACTTGATAACAACCGCGTCCTTCTTGAGACTTCGGAATCCAAGCCAGGTATTTCGGCTGCCTTCGATCCGGTCGATTCGTTTCTGCAGGTCTTTTTTTGCAGCCTGTTTTTCGGTTGTCATCAAATCAACGACGATCTCGTGCGGAAAGCCTAAGGCCTTCGTCGCAGTCACGTACCGCATGATGTCGGCAGTTACAAATCCATTTGGAAGGGTCTTGAGACTGACAAGACTCGCAGGCGTACCATTGTGACGGATGTACTGCTCGCGTTTTGTCTCAATTTCTGTACTGCAAAGATATCGCCGCAGATCTACGCAATCCGAGCTTGTCAGATTGGGGAAAGAATCGTGCTCCCGGCGATGGCTGGTGAAGAGTGATTCAAATATCTCGATCCGGTTCATCTCCCGAAGTTGTAAGCTGCGCGGAAAATTGGCTTCAAACGATTGAAACACTCGTGAAGCTTTTAGTTTGCACGCAGCCTCATTTTGCACCTCTCTCTGCACCATCAATTCACTTTCGCGATTTCTTATCCTTTTCAGGGGAAAGCGGAATAGTCGTGAAAACCCGTGATCCCTAATGTCTTTTGCAAGAGAAGGCAGGAGTGAAGACATCATTCCCCTGTCATCTGGATCACGTACAGGAACTCGTATCCACACAGTTGCGGTTTGTCGCACAACTTCGCCGGATCTGATCGCTTCCTCGTGAAGCGCAAGATTGGTGGCCTGAAGCACCCCGGCGACTGGATCGGATGTTGAGGTGTTTCTGGATGAGAGATGTGCTCGAAGCACCTCACCCGTATCCAGCGAATTTATGAACCTAAATTGAATGATCGTGTTCTTCGGTTTCTCGAATTTCAGGATCGTTTTTAGCTCCTCGATACGTTGTTCAGTCACGTTACCGTCGATGTAAAGACTGTTCGACGGTTCGAAAATATAGGCCTTTCCATAGCTGCCATCTCGGTAACGGATAGTGTTCCGGTCTAGCCCCGCGATCTCGGTAGGAAATATCCGACCTGCTTCTGCATTCTCGATGAGTTGAGTTCGTGATTCTCGGTTAAATGGAGTACGGCTCGATAGCGATCTCACTGCCGGGATGAAACGAAATCCGGCGACTAATCCAAGACCGACGGAAAGAAGTCCTCCGAAAAGAGAGATTGCTATTTGTGCGAATGTTAAGTTTGCTGTGTCCATGCTTATTTCCTGTTCGATGTCTTCCAACTCGTCGGTTCGAGTTCGCCTCTCAGGGGCGGTCGGTACTTTGTCCATTGGTCGATCTCGGCGTCAAATTTCTGAGAAAGCCAATAGGAAGGCTTACTCAAACGCAGATAGTTAAAGATTCCGAGGAGAATCAGAAAAACTAGCAGTCCCAATGGGAATCCCAGCGGAACATAGCCCACCCAAAGCCCGAAAACAAAAGGAACGATGTAGGCGATCGCAGTGGGGATCAGGATAAACTTCCAGTCGGTAGAGTAGACCCCGAAGCGCTTCAGACCACGGAAAACATTAGGTCGTGTTGCACGTCTTCTCATATGGATCCTCCTAGAAGTTCGTATCAACTCCGACCGCACGTCCTTGTGCAAGCTGCCAGAACACTGCGACGATGGTTCCGAACGCAAACGACAGGAGCGAACCGAACGCCTGGTTGCCCCATTCCTTTCCGGTCATCTTGTTATAGATCGACCAAGCCACGCCGACCGCCCCTAAACAGAAGAGAATGATCGCCATGAGCTTAAGGGCTTCACGAATGATGTTGGAGAGGTTACTTGCATCTCCGGTAAAGATTGGGCCTTGTGCAGAAGTCAGTTGCGTGAAAAGCAACATTAATCCGAGCGGCGCCAGTGCAGGTACATGGCTTTTGATAAGTGTCAGTAGTTTTTTCATAGTCATCCTCGCTTTATAAGTTTTCGTTGACTAACCCGGAAAAAAGAGCCCAGATACGTCAATACTTTCACTCGCTCTGCAAGGCTCGTGCCGTTCGATGATCGGCATCGGCGGCTCATCGGTTGCACATCGGTGGCACATCGGTTGCGAAGGGCGGGTGATATGAAAAACCCAATCACACACCCGATCACATTGTTCTTGCTACTTTTTGCTGGTTTCCCTTTAGCTGCTAGAGCGCAGGAAAAACAACTGGTTTCTCGAACTTCACTCGGAAGAATGGATGTACTTTCACGTGCCAGGTTATTCGAGGCGACTATAGAAAAGGTCGCAAAAAGCGAAGGTGTCGACCCGCTCATCCTATGGACTATTGCCTATAACGAAACGCGGTTCCGGCCATGGCTGACCAGTCCAAAGAACGCTCAGGGATTGATGCAGTTCATGCCCGCGACTGCTACCCGGTTTGGGCTCACGAACCCGTACGAGCCGACCTCATCGCTATATG
This sequence comes from uncultured Acidobacteriota bacterium, assembly GCA_937871585.1. GTDB lineage: Bacteria > Acidobacteriota > Blastocatellia > Pyrinomonadales > Pyrinomonadaceae > OLB17. The sequence continues at coordinate 13,106 of CALMPJ010000189.1, forward strand.
CGGCGGCGAAGTATGTGAAGTATTTGGGAGGCCTATTTGATTGGAGACTTGAGTCTGTTTTGGCCGCCTATAACGCCGGGGAAGGCACCGTCTCTGCTTATCTTTATGGACGAAATCTAAAGTCGAACGGACGAATAATCAATGCCTCGCAACTGAGGACGGTCAACGGTGTCCCGCCGTACAAGGAAACTCTGGGCTATGTTTCGCAAGGCGTGCAGGTCTATCGCTGGCTCAAGCAGCAAGGCAGATTCCGCACGCCTCTGACTCCATTCGCCGCCGAGAAATATCCCAGAAGTGAAAGGGAGATCAAGGCAACGGAGATTCAGGAAAGCAAAGCAATTTTGGTTTTTTACGATCCGCGAACCGGTAGACGAAGCCTCATCTCTAGGGAAAATTCAGACGAGCCGCAACAACTCAGTTTCGGCCCTGTTATTGTCGGACAAAACATTCCAACAAATTCAACTCGGCGAGCTCGGTCAACTTTCGCCGGAGAAATTGTTTTATCGACTCACGAACGATAGTCGGCGAATTTTCGAGTCAACTGCGGACGACTTTCGCACCGTTCGGCAAATTTTTCTGCCGATGTTGAGTTAGAAGCCGGCTATTGACCCGAGAGCTGCTATTTCGCGTCTGGCACTGCGTTTGCCATTAGCCCTTTCGAGATCGAAATCTTATGAAAGCAAATGAAACAAAAATCGAAACGCCTGATACAGGGAACATGGTGAACGGGTCACCAACTTACCTTACTCGCGACCCGGATGACATCGTCACGATCGCATCGCTATTGAAGATCCTCGGCGTGTTGCTGTTTGCCCTCGTTCTGAGCGGCTGCGTAAACATGTTCCTGATCTTCAGAAAGGCAGACCGGATTGTGGTCGATAAATCGAGCGGACGAGTTGTCGAACTAAACAACCGCGATTATGGTTCGACCGAAACCGTCAGCATCACGCCGGACGTTCCTACATCAACTGACAAGAAGTATCTGGTAAAGGAATTTCTAACCGCTCTTTACGAAGTCGAACAAACGACGCGTGAGGCTCAAGTAAACAAACTGCTCCGAATGCTCGACCCTGATCTTTCGATGGCGATGGCCAATCGACTAAAGCAGAACGGCGTTCTCGCTGCCGAGAAGACAGAAAGCGTGAATTCGTCATGGGAACTACAGGACTTGTCCGTAGATGAAAGCGACCCATACATTCTGCGAGCGATCGGCACACGCAAGATAAGGCGAAAAGCCTCAGGCCAGGATGTCGAAGAGTCCGTTCAGCTTAAATGTAAATTTCTGCTGAAGGACAGCCCTACAACTCCGATCCGAAACGACAATAACCTGAGAACCGGCTTCACCATTCTTCGGTTTCGCGTCGAACCCGTAAACGGCAAGACCATCTCGCCTTTATCGCTCATCGGCGATGCGGAGGAAACATCATCAGCAATTCAACCCGGCAGTGAAACAACTGGCGGTAAGTAGCAAGGAACATTATTTGAATCATGAGAACTTTAAGCATTTCAAATCTAGGAAAATACACTACGAGGATAATAGGAATTTCTCTCGTCGTCCTGTCGGCATTTGTTGTCAATGTTTATCCCCAGAGCCGGAAGCCTGTTCACAAACCTAAGGTAAAGAATGTCGTTCGTCCGGTCTCGAACGAGACTAATCAAATCTCAAATGAGAAGGTCGTAAACATTTCAGCGGTCTCCAAAGAAACACAGACCGTTGCGGTAATTAATGCTCCGCTACCTGATTTCCTGTCGGGAGAAGCAAATGTAACGGTCAACCCGAAGCAGCCTACTGTTGTGCGTCTCGGACTGGCTCAAAACGCAGTTTCTATTGTCGAGTTTCCCGCATCGGACGGAATCTATTACATCCATGAGGGAAACCCCAAGCTTGCGTCGGTGTTTCAATCTCCGACAAAAGAAACCGACCGATCGATAACCATCTATCCGGGAGAAGGATTCGTCCCTTCAAAAGACGGGGCGACCTCTGCCGCGATCAGCCTGCAGATGCGGTCCGGCCTGGTTTTGATTCTCGAACTGGTACCGGTCAGCGACCTTAAGAAGAATGCTCACAGATGCGTTATCTCATATGACCGCGAAGCAGTTGTGTCGGCGCGGAAGGTTGCAGGACTCGCGTTTGACCTTGGTGGTGACACCAAGAATTCTTCTCCGATCAACTCACGAGCACTATCCAAACTGGTCGGTTCAGCACGGCCCGCCGAAGAGAAAACCTCTGACCTTCCAACATCGGAATCGAACTCAATCTCAAATGCTGTTTTCGCCGAAATACCCGAATCAAAACGAACGGGTTCGAAGCGAGCAATGACGGATGCTGAGATATCGAAGGCTGCAAACAAGCGGTTGGCTGACGTTCTTCGAGATCAAAAGAAGCACCTCTCCGCGTGGTCTTCACCTCTTCACGGTTTGGAACTATCACTGACCCGCGTCACCGATCTTGATTCCGAAAACCGTCTTGTTGTTATTGCGATTCGCAATTCTGCATCAACAAATCTAAGGCTCGTTCGAGGTTCACCTGAACTTCAGATCCAGACGCTCGACAAGGACGGCAACAGCCTTCTTACCACCAAACTCGATCTCCACTATTTGGAAACAACCGCGTTTGAGGGCCTTGTCCAACCAGGCTCTACTACGTTCTATGCTCTTGTCTACAAATCTCCGCTCCTTGGGGTCAATCAAAAGATTCGAGTAGCCGTTGCTCAAACTGAAGCTATCGACGCTCCGATCTCGGCAACTCTTAACGGTTCGAAATAAAGGAGACACGCAATGCAAACTACGTTAACTACAAATTCCGATATTCCGACCGCCTTACCCGACATCGAGGCGGATGAAGAACGCGAGAAAATGTTGCTGGCTGATCAGAATGAACTTTCGAACGATGAAGTTGATGATGATGAATTGGATCTTGAAACCGGATCGGAACGGAAAACTTCCCGAACCGCGAAGGTTCTAAAAGCCGCTGCAGCGTTCACAGTATTCTTGTTACTGATGGGTACAGCGATCACCTGGTTCTTCGGTATGGGTTGGTTCGCTACGCCGAATCCCCAGGCCGTTAATCGAACGAGCCAAAAGGATTCATCTCCGGCTCCAATGACCGAGGATGAGAAACTTAAGGCTGCCCTCACAATGGTAGCGGCAAAAGAGCCAGTACCAAGCAAGGACTCTGTGGTTGGGCAATCCGATGAACCGATATCAGTCGACAAACCCGCTTCTGTTACCACCGAGTCAACCGATATCTCTTCGATGTCAGCATCGCGAACGAGAACCGAGCCTTCCTTCAATGTTGGCACTGATATCTCCTCAAGGGACGCTCTCAAACGAGAGGATCAGCCCACCAACCTGGAGACAAAGAAGAATTTTTCACAAGGTAACTACACTCCCCTGTCAAAATCTTTATCGCCAACCGAACCCGTAGGACGCTCGCTGTTCTTTGGAGTCACAAAGGTTAGAGATGAGCAATTTCGCAATAATAGTGCAGCGACTACAGCGACAACCCCGGACACATCGAAGCCAAAAGTAAGTGGCTCACTGCCATTTGGCTCACTTCTTACGGTCCGCCTTATTGGAGCGATCTACACGCTTAGAAATTCAGGAGGGGTCGTCCGTATGGAACTGACGCAACCGGTTGTGGGAAAAGGTTACTCCTATCCGGCAGGCACGACACTAATTGGCAATCTACGGGGCGGCGAATCCGTAAGAGCGTTCGTCAATATTATCGGCCTGATCGATCCGGTTTCTGGTGAACTAGTGAAGTTCACCGGCGAGCTATTGGGAACTGACGGTGCCTCAGGGATTCCCGGAAACAGGAAAAGACTCACCGGAAAGTGGACCCGTTTCTTTCGAGGCATAAAAGATACTGCCGGCTCGATATTGGGATCGGTCGGTTCGTTCCGTTCAGGGGGAACAGTGGTAATATCTGAAACCCTTCGTAGAGGATCCGAAAAACTGTCTGAGGACACGAGTCAGTCACTGTTTGGAAGCCAACCCGAGGACACGTTTCTAGAGGTATTAGCCGGAACCACCGGATATGTACTTGTAACGCAACTACCCGAACCGAACACTTCAATTGCCAACGCAGAAACGGGAGCAAAAAAGGAATGATTCCGTTTGAAGCATCCCGTCCACAGATCAACCCTCGCGAACTTGTTTCAGAGGGAAAGCCCGGTGAGCTTTTCCAACTGATGGCTGGACACGGATACGTGCCCGACGAGCAAGTCTTCGAAGACTTCTGTGAAAGTCTTAAGTCTGGACGGGCATGGCTTATTTCCGGTACGCGCGGCAGCGGGAAGACTGCATTTCCCGAAGCGTTAGCCGCCGCCTGCAATCTTTCGATGTGCGTTGTTGCCGGACGCGATGGGTTAAAACAGGAAGAGATCCTCTATGACTGGGATACTGAAGAGCAAGCCGTGTGGATGAGAGAACACCTCGCACTCGCAAAACAACTGCCACTTGAGGAACAATCCGGATTTCTCGACAATGCCCGACGCTCTAAGTGGCAGCGCCGATTTCTGATTCTTGGTGAAGTAGGAATGGCATACGACTTGGCGGCAAACGCGGCGTCGAGCACGCCAATGAAGCCACCTCCGGTGTTGATCCTTGATGAAAGCGATAAGTTTGGGGCCAGCATTGAAGATTCCCTTCTGATGCCGCTCGAACGCGGACTGATTTACATTCCACGATTCGAAGGCGGAACGATAGGCGTTGCCGATTGGAATTCCAGGCCGATCGTGATCACGACCTCAAATGATCTGCGCCACAAACTCAGTTCGCCGTTCATTTCGAGACACGTTTACAGCCGGTTCGCGAGTCCTTCGCTGGAAAAGGAGCTTGAGATCTTATCGACTAGAAATAAACGCGCAACTTCAACCCACTTGGCTCTTACAACCAAACTAATAGACGCCGTTCGCGGTATCGCCGGAATGGAAGATCATCCGAGTGTCCGTGAGTCGATCGACATCGTTGCAGCTCTCGAACGCGACTCGGTTGAGTCTCTGAATTCGAAAAACTTGGTCCGATACTTTTGCTATTTCGTAAAGACCGGAGCATCCAGAGAACTGCTCACCCTTCAGCTCGATTATCTTTTGGCGATGACGCACGCCTTCCACCCGGACATCGATTCTTGGCTAGGCTCGCGCGATGCCAGTTGGAAGATTAGGTGGCCGCAGCTCGCCGACAATTCGTAATGAATAGAACAGAACCCAAATTGGGGATTTTTTCGAGGATCAAACAGTCGGTGGATCGCACGCAATACGCTGGCCTACTGGTTGTCGTTTGCGTGGTCGGCGTCTACGGATTTGTCAGGATATTGATGCCGCAAAGCGAAACGGCCCAGGTTCGATTTGTTGAAACTCGTGGGCCTGAATTTGAAAAAGAGTCTTTGCCGACCGGACCGCAGACCGAAGACCCGTTCTCCGGACCCGCATATGATAACGCAGTGAGACTCAGAGAAACGTCAGCCTTGGGAATGGCGATCTCGTTGTCTGTGTTGTCGCTGAATGCTCAGAACGGAAGACTCCCAGAGAATGTCGATCGGATAATTCGCCACCTCAATGCAGCCCGACTACTGCCGCCCGGGATTCAATCAAATTCAGCAACCATTGCTTCCGAGCGAAGCACGTTTAATATCGTATATCGACGCGAACCTTTTTCATTTGAGGTACTTGCCGCACCAAAATCCGATCAAGGGTCACAATTACTTTTTAGATTTCCGCTCCCACAAAGCGAACCCAATACCGTTCTATATTTTGAAGCGCTCCGCGATAGACCCTTTCCGGCAGCTCTTTCAACTGTTGAACAATTGAGTGCTTCAGGCTGGAGGATTCGGCATTGGCGAGGTGATGTGTTATCCCTCACTTCGGCAACATATGATTCGCTGAAAGAACAGAGTGACTATCTTCGTAACACACGGTAACCGATCAAGCTATGTTTTCGCGTGAATGGATTGAGAAATTCGACGCTTCCTACGGGATTCCAAGGAAGGCAAATGAGCAGTATCTGCCATCGTATCAAGCGTTTTGGCAGTGGTCGGCTGACA
>CALMPJ010000190.1 GCA_937871585.1 uncultured Acidobacteriota bacterium
ATGTCGAAAACGATGCCGACCTTGATGTTGCAACTAGCTCGTTTTGCGTCAACGGTCGATGAGCACGAAGCAACCAAACCGGCGGCTGCAACGATGAAAAGACAAAGGATCTTTCGCAAATTCATAAGCGTTAAACGGCAGCTCTGATGAGCTTTATCGGTCCTGTTGGGTCACTCGATATTTTATATGCAGATGCGATGTTTTCGCTAATCGATCTCGCGTCCGACGTTCTTCGTGCGTAGATCCGATCGGTTGTCCGCGTTCGATCTCGTAGCCGATCTTTACTAGCGATTCCCAACCAACTGCGTGATCGACGAAATCTTCTGCTTTGACGCGTCCGCCGCCAAGTTCACAGATCGCATTTCCGACCGCAAATGTATCTACGGCAACAAGATAGCCCGACGATGCAGCAAGGACATCGACTTTCTTAATACCCTTTGTAAGTAGCATTTCGGGTTTATCACAAACCCTTGGGTCGCCGCCTTGCAACTCGATATTGTGACGAAATCGCTCAAGCGCGTTGCCGGACCTTAATGCCGAAAAGACTGTGTCTCTTGCTTCGTCAAATGTCTTTGCGAGTTTGCATTGCACAAGCAAGTTCGCGGAAAGTTCAATAGAAAGCTGAATTGTCGGCACCATGCCGATAGTAGATTCGCCCCGAAGTATCTTCAAACACTCGTAAACCTCGAGTGCATTTCCGGAAAAATGCCCGAGCGGTTGGCTCATGTCGGTAACTAAAGCCTGCGTTTTGACCTTGAACGAACGGCCTGTTTCGCACAGTGCCTTAGCAAGTTTGATCGACTCTGTTTGCTTCTGAATGAACGCTCCTGAACCTGTTTTTACGTCCAGAACAAGGGCATCAAGCCCCTCAGCTAGCTTCTTCGACATTATCGAAGCCACGATCAGCGGAATGTACGGAACGGTCGCAGTTGCATCGCGCAGAGCATACAGCTTGCGGTCGGCAGGTGCGATCTCTTTGGTCTGTCCGACAAGGGCAAAACCGCACGACTTCATCACGCTTTTGATCTGTTTGAACGGCAGACGAACGTTGTAGCCTGGAATTGATTCGAGCTTATCGAGCGTTCCGCCCGTATGGCCAAGGCCGCGGCCTGATATCATCGGAACCGCAATTCCGCACGCCGCGAGTATCGGTGCGATAATGAGCGAGGTCTTATCGCCAACGCCTCCGGTCGAATGTTTATCGGCCTTCGGTGCATCAATGTCAGAAAAATCCATCACCGAACCGGAATAAAGCATCCCGCGTGTGATCAGATTTTGCTCGCGTTTATTCAGCCCGCGAAGGATCATTGCCATCACCATCGCCGTGATCTGATAATCCGCCCACGAGCCAAATGTCAGACCATCGACGAACGACGCTATTTCCGCGTCAGTCAACGCTTTCCCGTCACGTTTTCTAGCGATTACATCCTGTGGCCGCATATTTTGCTGTCCAAGTTTCGCATAACCGACAAAAAAATGAAATACGAGCCGATCCCACAGGCGTTCCTGCTGTCCGCGCCGTTCTTTGCGTTCGCGCCGTTCTCGCTGTCCGCACTGTCCGCGTAATGTTTCACGAGTTTATCATGCACTTGTCCGGTTGTGTCGCAGGATATGTAAACCACTGTATTTAAGTGACTTAACAATTTCATCTGCATCATTTTCAGTCTCCGCGTAAAATATAGCGTTCCGCGTGTGTTCCGTGCTTGTTTCGTGCTTGTTCCGGGCCCGTTCCGCGACCTCGCGGAACGTGTAAACCACTGTGCTAATTGGACTTATCGTTATACAATGTCCAAATTCCGCTGTTTTTGAAAAAAATAGTTCAGGGCTAGACACATCATCCTATGACTTAGATAGCATACCATGTATGCGACAAATGTTTCGCAATTTTTTGATAAATGTGTTGGATATTTACGAGCTAAACCTTTTCGATCATTACAACAGCCTGCGCTCGAACCGAGCGGCGTTCACCGACGGAATCAACGGATTCGCCGGTTTTGGCTTTGACGGAGACTTGGTCTAGGTTGACGCCTATTGCGTTGGCAAGGTTTTGGCGCATGGCGTCGATGTGTGGGCGGAGCTTTGGTCGTTCGAGGTCGATGACGGAATCTAAATTTGAAATGACGTAGCCGCGTTCACGAATTAGAGAGACAGCATATTCGAGGAATTGGGCACTTGGGGCGTTTCTCCAACGTTCTTCGTCGTTTGGAAAATGCGAACCAATATCTCCGAGAGCGAGCGAACCTAAAACCGCATCAGTCGCGGCGTGCATCAGAACATCAGCATCCGAATGGCCGTCGGCGCCGAGATCAGATTCGATCTCGACGCCGCCAATGATCAGCGGCCGCCCTGCGACGAGTCTGTGTATGTCTGTTCCAAATCCGATACGTGACATGAATCAATTCAGCCACGAATGCACTAATAAGAAAAGTTCGTGTATTCGTGGCTTTCTCTACTGCCTTAAAAATTCCTCAACAAAAACCAGATCCTCTTGACGCGTGACTTTAATATTTCGCGAGCTTCCCTCAACGCAAGCGATCGGAACGCCAAGTTTCTCGACCAAGTAACACTCGTCGGTCGCCGATTCGTCGGCACCGAATTCGTCGAATGCACGCTGCAAAATGTCAGCCTTGAAAGCCTGAGGAGTCAGTGCCCGCCGTAGTTTTGTCCGATCGACCGTGCGAATTATCTCTGAGCCCTCGATATGCTTTATCGTATCGCTGACCTCGGCAACCAGACAAGCGGCACCGGTTTTCGCTGCCATTTCGATAGTTCGTTCGATCTCCTCGACAGTGACGAGTGGACGTGCTCCGTCGTGAACAGCGACGATCTCGCCGGTTGCCACAGCGAGACCGTTGCGGACAGATTGGGCACGGGTCGCTCCGCCAGCCACCACTTTTCTTAATTTTGAAATGTTAGATCTGTAATCTGAGATCTCTTCCGCTGCCAGAACCAACACGATCTCATCAACCGACGGACACGTCTCAAACTTCTCAAGCGTATGCTCGATCAATGGCAAGCCCGCGATCTTTACGAATTGCTTTGGAATATCGGAACCGAAGCGAGTTCCTGAGCCGGCAGCGACGATGATGGCGGTGTTCACGATTCTACTTCTTCGATTATGGTCGTTTGGCGAAGCTCACGCGTTGCCTTGCGAAAGCCCATCGAGCGCGAATCGTGGATATTGTAATTCTCTTGAGCGTGCTCCTCGCGGTCTTCCCATAGCCGTCCGAATATCATCTTGCCTGCTGTCGTCTGTAGAACCGAGGTGACGGCGATATCTGCAGTTTTGCCGATCAGCTTTCGGGCATTATCGACAACGACCATCGTTCCGTCATCGAGGTATGCGACACCTTGATTAAACTCTTTGCCTTCTTTCAAGACGAACACTCGCATCGCTTCGCCGGGAAGAACGACAGGCTTGAGAGCATTCGCGAGTTCGTTAATGTTGAGCACTGAAACGCCGCGAAGCTGAGACACTTTGTTTAGATTAAAATCGTTCGTGACGATAACGGCGTCGAGCTGCTGGCCGAGTTCGATCAGTTTCAGATCGACCTCTTTGACGGCAGGGAAATCAGTTTCGACGATCTGAATATCGAGCTTCGAATTATTCCTAAGCCGCTGCAGCATATCGAGACCGCGGCGTCCGCGCTGGCGCTTTGACGAATCTGCCGAATCGGCAACCTGCTGCAATTCCGTCAAAATAAAATGCGGAATGATCAGTGTACCGCCTAGAAAACCTGTCTCAGAAACATCGGCGATCCGACCATCGATGATGACCGAGGTATCGAGGATCTTGTAATCGCGTTTGATATTCTTGTCGCTGAAGATGCCGCCGAGCGCGGAGAGATCGATGTAGTCGCCCTTTGCCGCTCCGACCATCAGGCCGACGTACCCCATGAAAAACATGAGCGAAATAGTCATGAACGTCTGCATTTCCGCAGAAACCGCGTTCTCTTTTTGAATTGAGATCAGATAACCGATCAGAAACGCACCGATAATCCCGAGTATCGAACCAACCGCAGCACCGATCAGAGTTTTGAGGCTCGCCTGTCGGACGCGCATCTCAAAAATGATCACAACGCCCGCCA
>CALMPJ010000191.1 GCA_937871585.1 uncultured Acidobacteriota bacterium
GCATGTCTGAGGCACGCCGCCAGCGTTGATTCTGAGCCAGGATCAAACTCTCGTTGATTTCCTAGTTCATTTTTTTGTCAGACCGAAATCTGACGGATTTGGTTGATGCGGAACGTGAATTCCGTCAACCGTGTTGTTCTATACGAATTAACACATGGACACGCATATTCAGTTTTCAAATATCAACTTCTTTTCACCTTCAAGCTTCCTTTGAACCTCGAAGCGAAACTACTGATTATACAGAAGCTAATCTGTATGTCAACCACAAAACCGGATTTTGTGAAATTATTTTTTCAAACCCACCGCATCCGGTCTCAGCGGCAATCTCCAATACTCTTAGATTCGGCAAAATTTGTCAAACGCCGAAACACGGATTTAACAAATTTCTTGTAGAAGCCCGTGTTTATTAGGCCAAACGGTCATTTCCAACTGTGTAACTACAGTGTGGATGATCTAATGCACCGAAGATTTGCAGAATGATTTCGCGAATTTCAATCGATATTCAACGTCGATCTCGCAGTTCGGAGCCGTGAAATTTGTCTCTCAAGCTAATGTCGAGTACATTTCTTATACAAAAAATGTCACAAGCAGACACATTCATTTACGACGAAGTTCCATATCCGAGCTTCGTTTTTCCGCAAACGCACCCGGACAGACTTGCGACAATGGGCAGACTAATGGGAATCCCAACCGCGGATCCCGATGAATGTCGTGTCCTGGAACTCGGCTGCGGAGACGGCACTAACCTTTGCAGCCAAGCATATTCACTGCCAAAGAGCAGCTTTATCGGAATCGACCTATCAACTGTTGAGATCGAATCTGCAAACAAAACGGTCGCGGAGCTTGGGCTTTTCAACATCGAGTTTCGACAGGCCGATGTTACCGGTCTAAATGTTGAGAAACTAGGTACTTTTGATTTCATCATTGCTCACGGCCTGTTTTCTTGGGTTCCGGACGCTGTAAGGCCAGCTTTATTAGATATTTACCGAACATGCTTGGCACCAAACGGCATCGGATATATTAGTTATAATGCCCTTCCAGGCTGTCATATTCGTCGAATAACGTCGGATTTGATGCAGTATCATTCCCGCAATGAGACGGATGCGATCACAAAAGTTGGCGTTGGCATTGCCGGGCTTAGTGAGATTGCATCCGCAGCTTCGGACGATAGCGTCTATCAAATGATGTTATTCCTCGAGGCCGAGCAGATCGCGGAGCGCACACTTGAGAATGTCTTTCACGACGACCACTCGGCGTATAACCAGCCGTTTTACTTCCACGAATTCTGCTCAATGATCGCCGATCGCGGTCTGTCCTTTGTTTGCGAAGCCGAGCCAAGCGATATGCTCGACAAAGATCTTTCAGACAAAGCCCTTGAGTACCTCGATTCTGTTACGAATGACCCTCTAGTGCGTTCGCAGTATCGTGATTTCATAACTGGTCGACGATTCCGAAGCAGCTTGATCTGTAGATCGTCGAACAAGCCCGCGACTTCGCCGAAACCGTCAAAGATCGATCGATTATTTCTATCGACGCAGCTCACATCTTCGGATAGTGCTCGATACGATGACGATTCGACCGTTCAATTCGATTCTGCATCGGGCAACAACCTGAAACTAAATCATCCTTTAACGAAATTCGTTTTGCTCGAATTGGAACGCTGCCGACCTCAAACGCCTTCGTTCAGCGAATTGCTCGATACAGCGGAACTTTCTCTCGAGGACGAATTCCTAGGCGACGAACACATCGAACGTCTTCGCGGCTTTTTACTTCAGATGTTTCTTGCAGGTTTTGTAAAGCTACACAGCTTCCGACTGCCGGTGACGTCCGAAATATCAACACGGCCAACCGTGAGCAAGTTCGCTCGTTGGCAGCTTTCACGCGGCAGTAAGACTGTCACAACGTTTAACGGATCGAATCTTGAGATCGAAATTCCCGCTGTTGCTAAGTTGATAAGTCTTCTCGACGGAACCCGCGAGGTCTCAGATTTGGTTAAGTTAATTGCCGCAGAGTATGGCAGTGACCAACCGATTTCTGACGTAGAAACTATGGTCAAAGAGAACCTGAAATCTCTCTTGAATGCTCGATTACTGGTCGACTGATGCAGCCAGAAGCATGTCGGTAACTTCGCGAACTGCTCCGTGACCACCAGAATGTTCGGTTGTGTAATGAGCCGCGGATTTAGCGAGATCGTGAGCGTCGGCAACCGCTACTGCGAATGCAACACGCTCAAACACCTGTATATCAGGAGTATCGTCGCCAACAAACGCGATCTGATCTGCCGGAATTCTTGATTCAGCAATAATCTCGTCGAGCGCCGTCGACTTGTCTTTACGGCCTTGCTTAATGTAAGTGATGCCAAGTTGCTTCGCACGCATTTCCACAATTGCCGAGTTTCGTCCGGAAATGATCCCGCTTTGAAATCCCGCTGCGTGCCAATCGACGATTCCCTGCCCGTCACGGGCATGAAAGACTCTTAGTTCTTCTCCGCTCGGCCCGAAATAAAGCCTGCCGTCGGTCAACACGCCGTCGCAATCCATCAGCAGTAGCTTGATGCGAAATGCCCGATCTCGAAGGTCATCGTCTAAGATCATCGTCTATCGAACCTCAAACATCTCAACGCCCGCGATCCGCCACGCATTTCCGACTCTGGCCAGTCTGTAGATCGCCATTCCGCTTTCGGCTTCTTTAGTCAGCATACGAATGTTCAGGCCAACTTCGACGAGCAAAGTATCTTGGCCGACGCGGTCGACCTGCCGAACTTGCGATTGCCAGCTTTCTGTCGAGCCGGAGATGCCGCCTGCGAACTTTGTTGCTTCGCCGCTTAGGAATAGTGCATCGAGTTCAGCCTTTCTATTAGCTTGTGCCGCTCGATCGAAATCAGCGAAGAATGTCTTAATTGATGCATCGACAGAAGTTGTCGCACCAAGCTTGTTTCGAAGCGTACGTGCTGCAAACGACGCACCTACGTCTGTATCAGACGCGATCACTGAATTTGCCAGCGTCAGTGCCACGTCGTTCCTACCTTGCCCTGCAGCGGCTTCGGCAAGCCCGACTGTCGCCCAGACTATCGAACGAGCAGTCGGCAATGGCTCCGCGAGAACCGTATTGAACTCTTTTTCGGCTTCGGCAAATCTATTCAAACCAAGCAAAGATCGTCCTAGCAAAACGCGAACATCGTCAAAACGAGGCATCGAACGCAGCACTAAACGCGCCGCCGATTCGGCCTGATCATATTTCTTAATGTCGAACGACCTCTTAACTGCCAGCAGCGGATCGCTGTCGCTCGTTTCCGTCGGTTTGATATCGTCAGAATAGTCGATCTGCGGATAAAGTTTGTCGGTATCGATCTCGACACGATCGACCTTTGCCGTGGTCTTGAATGTGATCTCGCCAAAACTCGCCGCCTTGACAGTCGTCGGGGCTTCCATCATCTGACCGCCGGCCAAGCTCAGACGGACGTTCACGGTCGCATCAACAATGCCTGTATTTCGAATGGCAAACTTCACATCACCGCCCGCAACCTGCGGCAGTCCGATCATCAGATTCATGTTTGTGATCTGATCGAAAAGATAGTCGGTCAGATCGCTGTTCGCCGATAGAGCGGTTCGCAATTCGGTCATATCGAGCGAACCGTCCTTGGCATTGTCGGTAATAATGCGAGTGAACTCGGTCTTCCCAACTCGCTTTGCGATCAGCCGCCATGCCATTGCCCCCTTGTTCGCAACCGACGAATAATAAAGGTCGTCAAGCGGTGAGATCCGCATCATCGCGCCGTCACGGCGGGCGATCGCGGCATAGGCATTTCGCTGTCGAAGCCGCTCAATGTCCACAGCATCTTTGCCGTACTTGCTTTCGATGAACTCGGTCGCAATGTATCTCGCGAGGCCTTCGCGGATAATTCCGTAGCCTTCGCCGCCGACTGCGATCGAACCGCCGATCCAAAGTTTCGTCGCAGCCTCGGCAATGTTCATCGCAGTTAACGAGTCGATCGATTTTCGACGAAAAACTCCATCATCGATCAGCACCACTCCATTTGAAGAAAATCCTGCTCCGCGATGAACGGCGACGATCTTGAGCGGAGTTTGTGGAGCGGTTCCTAAATATGTTGCAGCGAAATCGCGTGCAGAAGTGAAGATCGCGGCGAGTTCACCGGCAAGCTTCTGAGCGTCAGCCGAACCTTTCGGAGCATAGACTGAGACGCCGTTGGAATTGATCACATCCCAATCTCCGCTTACGAAAAACGGCTGACCACTTAGTTTTGAATCAAATACACCAGCCGCGTCTGTACCTGCCGAGACGATCGTTTTCGGAGCTCCGTTCACCTTTAGACGGACCGGCGCCATGTCGGGTCCGCGCCCAAAAAACCAGCTATTTGGTGTCGGATACCAGTACGATGAAGGCAGCAACTGGCTTCCGAGCGGCGAGAAACTCGCCGAGCCTGAGTTGTCCTTTTGCGTGAATTTATATTCCAGCGTCGCTGTGATCGTTGCTCCGGCCGCGACAGATGGAATGCGGGCAACTTGCCGATTCAAGCTCAACGACGGCGAGACCTTCTCCTCACTCGCCCTAAATTCATTTGTCGCGTCGTTGATCTTGAGCGAAGTCACTTCGGCGTTTGTCGCGATCCGCAGTGTCAACGAAGTTGCCGCTTTGCCTGACACGTTCTTCAGTGTTACCGTCGCTCGGCAAGCAGTGGCTCGGTCCCGTTCGCCGGCGGGCAGCGTTACATCGACATCATACTTTTGAACTTGCCATGTCGTAACGGCACGAATTTCGTCCTGTGCGAAAGCCGAAGCGGCGAACAGAAGTACCGCAAAAAGCGTCGAAATTTTTAGCTTGTAGTTAGTTCTCATTTACGAGTTCGTGTATCTGTTTCAGCTTGGTCAGAAGTTTTTCGAGACGCGATAACGGCAATTGGTTCGGGCCGTCGCTTGGGGCACGCTTTGGATCGTCGTGAACCTCCATAAATACGGCATCAACGCCGCAGGCGACGCCTGCTCGAGCAAAATGTTCGATGTATTCCGCTTGCCCGCCCGTTGCTTTCCCTAATCCGCCAGGCAGTTGCAGGCTGTGCGTCACGTCAAACACAACAGGCACGCCAAACGACCGCATCACCGGAAACGAACGCATATCAACAACAAGATTGTTGTAACCAAAGCTAGCGCCGCGTTCGGTCAGCAGAGTCTTTTCGCAACCTGCAGCCGCGAGTTTATCGACAATGTTCTTCGCATCCCACGGCGAAAGGAACTGTCCTTTCTTAACATTTACAGCCTTTCCGGTTTTGGCTGCAGCGATCAGCAGATCGGTTTGGCGACATAGAAATGCAGGTATTTGCAATATGTCGGCAACCTCGGCAACTGTCTCGGCTTGGTACAGTTCGTGTATGTCGGTTATTACCGGCACGCCGATCTCGGCCTTGACCTGCGACAAGATCCCAAGCCCAAACTCCATTCCATCGCCGCGAAAACTGTCGATCGAACTTCGATTTGCCTTATCGAACGACGATTTATAAACCACATCAACGCCGACCCGACGGCAAATATCCGTGATCTCCTGCGCCATGAACATCGCATGATCCCGCGACTCAACAACACACGGCCCCAGAATAAACGCCAGCCGCCCATCGCCAAACGTCACATCGCCAACATCAAATCCTTTTACAGTCATCTACGAAGATATTATCAAAGCGGACACGCAAAAACCGATAACTGCGAGAAAAAGTAGTAATAAAGATAGCCTATACGTAAGGAGCATGCCGTGAAGAAACGAGTTTTCTTTGATCCATATGGGAGTTACGAAAAAAATCTCCTTCAGCACTAGATGGTGCCTCAAAAGCCATGGATACTTTTCCCATTCGGTGGGTCGAAATTTTCTACAATGCCAGGCTAGGTACTCCTGACAAATAATTCCAACCATCGCAAGGATAAAACAGAAAACAAAAAGTATGATCCAGAAGTTCATCAACTAATTATTTGACCCCAAACGTCAGTGCGGCCCAGAAGCTCTCCCAGTCGGCATCCACGCAGTTTTTCTCGCAGCGTTGCATATGGACGGTGCGGATGAGCCAGAGACCTTTGCGATTAAGCTTGACGGTGAATCGTCCTTGTTCGTCCGTGGCGACCTGTTGAGATTTGACGTCAGTGCCGTCGCGATTGTCGGCGAAGATGGTTTTGAGTGCGAGCGGACGGCCGTTGAACCAGGCTTGCAGTTTGAGGTCGCTGCCGACCTTTTTTGTGTAAGGATTATCTAACGGCAAGATCTCGATCTTTGTACCGATGCGTGTTTTGGGAACCGCTGTTCGATTGTCGCCAACCTGAATGAGCGTCTTGATAAACCGCGAATATCGCTCGCGGCCTTCGTTGTCGCTTTCGCCGCGTTTCTTGCGATCAGCGATGATATACTCCATCGCGTCTTCGCGGAGATAGTCCTCGAACTTGGCGGCGTCGAGTTTTATAGACGACCAATTTCGGGCCATCGACAGCATATAGGTTCCCGGAGTTTGCGACGAGAACGTCATTATCGGCTTTGCGTCATTCTCAGTCAACGAACGCAGATCATAGGTGCCTTCGCTGGCGATCATGTCAAACGATTCGGTTTTGCCCGCCTGATAGGCTCGTTCTTCGGGCTCCTTGAGAGCGTCGCCTACAAAGAGCTTAATGTCGGCGCGTTCGCCGGACCTGAGCCAGAAATTGGCGGGCTCCAGCCAAAACTCGTGAGCAAAGGCGTTCGTCGCGAACAAAAACGTGAGCAGGATCGCTATTAACATTCTCATACTTCCCTACTGTCCGGCAGCAAACTGATCGGCGTCGATCTCTGCACGCTCGGGCATCGCCACCGGAGTTCCGGTGATATCGTGGTTGAGATTCTCGCTTCGCTGTTTGTTGTTCCAAGCCGCAGTTACAAATGCGTCAAACAATGGATGCACGTCGAGCGGCTTTGATTTGTATTCGGGGTGAAATTGACAAGCGACAAAATACGGGTGCTTGTCACGCGGCAGTTCGACCATCTCGACAAATTTGCCATCCGGCGAAGTGCCGCTGATGACCATGCCTTCGCGTTCAAGCACGTCACGATATTCTGGGTTGAACTCAAAGCGGTGACGATGGCGCTCGCCGATCTCAGGCGAACCATGATAAATGTCGCGAGCGAGCGAGCCGTCTTTGAGCTGACATTGATAATTGCCAAGCCTCATCGTGCCGCCGAGTTCGTCAACGTCGACTAGGTCGCGAAGTTTGAAAATGATCGGGAACTGAGTTTCTTCGTTGAATTCGGTAGAATCGGCATCTTTCAAACCGCAGACATTTCGTGCGAATTCAATACAAGCTGTCTGCATTCCAAGACAGATGCCGAAGTACGGCGTGCCTGATTTGCGGGCATACTTGATCGCACGAAGCATCCCCGAAATACCGCGTTTGCCGAAACCACCGGGCACAAGGATAGCGTCAAAATCCTGCAATGCCGTCTCGTAATCATCCTTCATCAGATTCTCGGATTCTAACCATTCGACATTGACGCGAAGATCGTTCGCAACGCCGGCATGCGTCAGAGCCTCACGCAACGACTTGTAGCTGTCTTCGAGCTCGACGTACTTTCCGACGATGGCGATACGGACATTGCCGGCGCTTGGGTCTTTGATCGTCGCAACAAGCTCACGCCATTTTGTCAGATCGGCGTGCGGAAACTGCTCGTTCAGATGAAGGTCGCTGACGATCAGATCGTCGAGGCCTTGCTCATGAAATGCGAGCGGCACTTCGTAGATCGTCGGCACGTCTAGCGCCGAGATGACGGCCGTTTCCTGAACATTACAGAACAACGCTATCTTTTTACGCAGATCGACCGGCAGCGGACGGTCAGATCGGCAAAGCAAAATGTCCGGCGCGATACCGATCTCGCGCAGCTCCTTAACTGAGTGCTGCGTCGGCTTTGTCTTGAGTTCGCCTGCAGCTGCGATGAATGGCACGAGCGTTACGTGAACGAAGATCGCGTTGTTGCGGCCTTCTTCATTGCCGATCTGTCGGATCGCTTCCATGAACGGCAGCGATTCTATGTCGCCCACCGTGCCGCCAATTTCTACGATCAAAATGTCAGGTTCGTGCATCTCTGCTACCGTTCGAACCGCTTTTTTGATCTCGTCGGTAATGTGCGGTATGACCTGGATCGTCTTGCCAAGATAATCGCCGCGACGTTCTTTTTCGATGACGGAAAGATAAATGCGTCCGCTCGTCCAGTTGTTCGCCTGCGAAAGTTTCGCGTGCGTAAATCGTTCGTAATGCCCAAGATCGAGGTCAGTCTCGGCTCCGTCGTCGGTCACAAACACCTCGCCGTGCTGAAACGGCGACATCGTGCCGGGATCGACGTTGATGTATGGATCGAGCTTCATCATCTGGACCTTCATACCGCGAGCCTCAAGCAGACAGCCGATCGAACTCGCCGCCAACCCTTTGCCAAGACTCGAAACCACACCGCCTGTTACGAAAATGTATTTGGTCATATGCTTTTAGATCCTAAATTTCAGATTTCAGATTCCGGCTCGTCGGAAACTGAGCCATCGGCCTTCCCTTCTCGCTTCTTTTTCTGGTAACGCCCTTCCTTCATCTGCGTTACAACTTCTTTCGACTTTGCCGCCTGCGGGTCCATTAACTCTTGCAATGCATTAAAGCTGGCTCCCATCATTGTCGTCCCTTCGGCGGCGTTACGCTCGAATTCTTCGGACGTACGAGTCTGCGGCTTGCTCAGCACCCTTAGACCGACGATCACGCCGACGATGAGCAATACGAAAAATCCTAGTCCGATCCAATCTTGCATGTTTAGTTACGGCCATCAGCTATTAGCTATCAGCTCTCTTACACGGTCGAGATCTTCTTGCGTATCGACAGCGATCGAGCTTTCGCTCATATGAACGACACGTATCTTCGCACCGTTTTCCATCGCTCTAAGCTGTTCGAGCATCTCGATCTGTTCGAGCGGCGACGGCGGCATCTTTGTAAATTCGAGCAAATATTCGCGTCGGTAAACGTATATTCCCGTGTGCTTGCGAAAGTTCTTTAATATTTCCGGCTCTGCCTCTATGGCTTCGTTCGGGCCGCCGTGTCGCAGTGCGGCTTCACGCGGGAACGGCATCGGCGAACGAGAAAAATAGAGTGCGTAGCCGCGATGATCGACAACGACCTTCACGACGTTGAAATTCAGCACCTCGTCCCAAAGATTCGATATAGGCTCCGAAGCCGTCGAAATGTCAGCATCAGCATCGTCGATCAACGCTTGAATAGCAGCATCGATCGTTTCGGGCGAGATCAAAGGCTCATCGCCTTGGACATTGACGATCAGCGAACCGGAAGGCATTGCTTCGGTAACCTCGGCAATTCGGTCGCTTCCCGACTGGTGCTCCGTCGAGGTCATCATCGCCTCGCCGCCAGCCGCTTTTACTACATCAAAAATTTCCTGCGAATCGGTCGCTACGATCACGCGATCGACGAGCTTTGCCATTCGGGCACGCTCCATTGTGTGCAGGATCAACGGTTTTCCCGCAATTTCGCACAGCATTTTACGAGCAAGCCTCGTCGAGCCGAGTCGTGCCGGAATCACTGCGATCACATTTTGTTGGTGATTTTTCCCGTGTAGCTCCACGGGATTCTAGATTATCTTCATTTGCCGAAAACATCAATGTGCGAAGAAGGAAGTTTTTCGCTACACTCGAATTCGTGCAAATTCAAGAACAAAGTGAGTTGATCGAAAATGCAATAGACCCGGACAAACCTTCGTGGGGCGGCGGCATTGCGTTTGGATTTTGGATCATCAGTGTTTTATTCGTCGTAATCATACCAGCAATCTTCCTGATGCCGTATGCGATGATGCAAAATCCGCCGGTGATCGAAAGTGAGGCTCTCGTCGAATTTGCAAAGAACGACAAGAACGCGATCACGATTCAGATCCTCGCGATAATTCCGGCACACCTTCTCACGTTGCTGCTTGCTTGGCTGATCGTCACACGCGTCAGAAAGGACTCATTTACTGAGGCTTTGGGGTGGAAAAGCGGTGGCGTTCGCTGGTGGTTTTATCCTGTGATCATCGTCGGATTCTTTGCGTTGGCATTAGTAGCCAGCAGCATCTATCCTGAACAGGAAAACGACCTGATCCGAATGATCCAGAGTTCAAAAGCCGCACTCATATCAGTCGCTTTGCTTGCTACTTTCACGGCTCCGATCGTCGAGGAATTGGTATATCGCGGCGTTATGTATAGCGCGTTTCAAAAAGCGTTGGGCGTCCCGGCGGCATTTGCGTTGGTTACGTTTCTTTTCGCTCTCGTTCATGTGCCACAATATTGGCCGAGCTATTCGACTATCGCTCTTATTCTGCTCTTGAGCTGCATTTTGACTTGGCTCCGTATTTATTCAAAGAACCTTTGGCCGTGTATCGTTCTACATACGATCTTCAACGGCCTTCAATCGTTGGGGCTAATTGCTTCGTCTTATGTCGATAAAAAAGATCCTGCCGTCGATGCTGCCTTTTTCCTAGAATTGCTCAAATAGAAAAGCGAGCCCGAAAGCCCGCTTTTCAAAACAATTCTATGGACGCGTTTTCGCACCTGTGTCGCTCGGCGGCGGAGGCGGTGGCGGGATGTAGACCGGAGCCGAAGGTGTATACGAACCTCCGCGATCGGTCGTCGGATCGTAACCCGATCGAATCGGGCTCGACTGTCGGATCGAGTTATCAAGTTTCACATACGGCGGAGCACCACCGCCAAAACCTGGTCCTTGCTCCGACGCAGCAGTATTTGGCCTGCGTTTCGTACCGTAAATATCGGGTACCGGCGGCTGATAGTAGATGATCGTCGGCAAATTGTACCACCAGATGCTGTTGCCAAAGCCAAAGCCATACGGCGAATACCAACCCGCACCAAACGGCAGGAAGCACGAATATCCGAGTCTTCGATTATAGACCCACAAACCGAAAGCATCTCGCATTCCCCAACGGCCGGCATTGAAACCGTTGATAAGCGAATCGCGAAGAGCCTTGTCCTTAAGCTTTGCGGTCGAACGAGCGACAAGCTTCCCGCGTTCCTTACTCCAAACCGCAAGAGCGTCCTTTTCATCGTCGCGATCAAATTTCTCGACCGGCGAGATCGTCGCTCCGAATGTCACTCCACGATTCTTCTTGACCTGAACACGGCTACTGCCTACCTCGGCAAGACCTTCCCAGACGAACAATTCAGCTTCACCATTGTCAGCAACATTGATGCGGTAAATACCGGTTTCAACCAATACAACTCGGCCTTTCGGCGTAACGAATGTCGCCTTGAAATCCCGTGTGGCAAGCAGCTCGACCATCGCGCTACCACGCTTGAGCATTACAATAACGTTCTCAAGATCGGTCGATCTGAATTCGAATTCGGTATTTCCGCCAACACGCAGGAACGATCCCGGATTGAGCAAAACTTCGGCACGGCCATCTGTGTCGGTCGAAACGCGTTCATGAACCTCGATCGAATCGCCGCGGCCGATTCGCTGACGTGTGGTGTCGGACCTACCTTTTGCCACGCTTCCCTCAATGTAATTGACACCTCCGGCATTTGCCGAGATCAAGTAGTCGCTAACTGCGGACGTACGCTGCTGGGCAAACGCCGAAACGGACAATACCAGCAGGAATCCAAATCCAACTGTTGATCGAATCATTTTGGTGAACATACTTCGTCTCCTAAAACTGAAACTGAGGGTTATCGTTAACGCGATATTAATACTGATAGGCAAAAATAGCAATAATTAGCGTCTCTGACTTAGACGCCGCTTTCGGCAAATTGGTTTGTAAACAATGGAAACAACCATTTCGCCGATTACGTACTCTAACTAAGTGTCCGGCCAACTATAAGGCCGAAAAAAGTTTCGATGGCAACTCACAAAGATCCAGACCAATGTTTCGCACCGCTCGAAGTTGTCGAGCGTCTACTGCAGATCCGCGAAGAGCAAGGATATGCCGAGACATTGTACTTGCATCATGCGGGTGAGTTGACCGATTTTCTCGACGCGTACGGTTTTGACATCTATGCCTTTTCGACCAGGAACGAAAAGCTAGATTACGGACATTACCGAACGCCGGTGGTTCCGGGTGGCGACAGAGTAAACGCCTCGGCTACCGTACACTAAAGTTTCAACAACAGGGAACGCCCTTCCTATTCGGTGCTTGCCAAGCGGCAGGCACCTTTTTTATTTCGCCTTTATCACGAACAGTGTCGCGTCGTCAGTCAGTGACGATTGCTCGCAAAAATCAGCAACGCCCTTTCGGACGTGGTCGATCAGACGGCGAGCAGGCAGATGAATGCCGTCGAGAATTCGTTTCGCGAAACGCTCTTGTCCATATTCTTCACCGTTCGGATTCTCGGCTTCGGTGATGCCGTCAGTGTATATGACCATCACTTGGCCCGGCTCAAAGCGAATAAAATGCTGATGATATCTGGCATCATCAAACATCGCGAGCGGCATGTCACCGTATTCGACAAACCGATATTCGCCATCCGGTTTGATCAGTAACGGCGGATTATGACCGGCATTCGAGAACACAAACGTCTTGTTGGTCGAATCAAGAATTCCGTAGATCGCCGTGATGAATTTGTTGTCTTCGATCGAATCGCGAAGCAAACTGCTCACCTTACTCAACGCAATATGCGGTGCATATCCGATCTGCACGCACGAGCGAAGACTCGCTCGCAAAAACGACATTAGCAAGGCGGCAGGAACACCTTTGCCAACGGCATCAGCCACGACGATTCCAATTTGATCTTCGAATATACGAACCCAATCGTAGTAGTCGCCGGAGACTTCCTCGGTCGGGAAAATATAGGCACTTACGTCAAATCCGTCGACCTCAGGATCGCTGTGCGGGAGCAGTTCGAGCTGAACACTTCGAGCGATCTCTAGCTGAGCCTGAATTCGTTTCTTTTCAACCACTTCGTCGTGAAGACGAACCTTTTCGATGATGATCGCAACCTGCGACGTTAGAAGTTGCAGAACGGAAAGGTCATCTTCGGAATATGCATTCAGATGATCGCTCTCGAGATCGAAAACGCCGATCACGTGGTCGTTCGAGATGATCGGAGCAAGCATTTCCGAGCGTGTCAGTTCCCTTGCGGCAAAATATCTTTCGTCCTTAGTAACGTCCGGCGAAATGATCGACTTTCCCGTCTGAGCAACCGTGCCGAGGAAACCTTCGCCAAGTTTCAGCCTCGGTTCGATCAGATCGAAACTGATCTGATATCCGCGAATTACCTTTGATTTAAATATGTACGGATTCGAAGCGTCTTCGCCAAATTCGATCAAATATATGCCGGCTGCATCATACGGTATGAGCGTTCCGAGCGTGTCCATGACGAGATTGAGAACCTCATCGAGATCGAGCGACCGGCTGATCGTTTTTGTGATATCGAGCAACATTCGCAGCTTGTCTGTCTGCGAAAGGTTCGGATCATGTCCACTTGAATGAATGTCGCTCATCTGTCGTCGCCTGAGAATACGTTTGCTGCGTAATTATCCCACAGTTTTGATATTTTTATTCGAAACTCAACTAGTGCCGGACTCACGCCGAAGTGCTTTGCGATCTCTTTTATCGTCCTGCCCGCCGAGACCATACGGGCGAGAGCCGTAAATGGCACCAATGCCGCGGCTCCCGTGGAATACGCCTCTTCCTCGATCTCATTGTTGTAATCTCGGGCAACGACCTTTCCGTTTTTGTCTTTCTTCTGTATCGCCAGACGGCTCGGCGTGTGGCCGTAAAAAAGATGTGAGACCTCTTCCATTAGGGTAGCTTGCTGCCTGGTTTTGCCGTGAGTTGGATTTAGAATGATCAGCTTTCGGCCGTCAGGAAGCACATGCGACGCCGCTCCACCCGACCAATTGCCCGAACCGTCACCGAGCAAATGTTCTCGCGTTTCCGGCGTCAACAACGGTGCGATCTGATCGAACGGTGCAACAAGCAATCCAGCAGCACGAGCAAGATCAAACGGATCGAGCCGCTCGTCATCACGCTTCAAACCCGCAAATTCACGCAAGCCGCGAGCTCTGAGTTCGTAATATCGCCCCTTTGGCGTCGGTGGTTCTGTTCTCGGCAGCACTGGAGATCAAAAAGGCGACCTTAATGGCCGCCTTTTTCCTAAACCTCTTTGAACTCGGAATCGACGTCTTCGCTTGAGAGAGCGACGCGATAGTTCTTGGATTGCTTTTGTTTCGTGATCAAAAGGTCGTCTTTGGTTTTGAGCAGATCGGCCCGGTTATAGACCGAAAGCTCGAAATTGTAGCCATGCGTGATCGCGTCTTTCGGGCAAGCCTCGACGCAGAATCCGCAAAAGATGCAGCGTCCGTAGTCGATATTATAAACCTTAGCGTATCGCTCGTCGCGGCCAACACGTTCGGCATATGGACGCGGATCGTCGATCGCCTCGATGTAGATGCAGTCCGAAGGACAAGCAGCCGCACACAGATAACACGCGACACATTTTTCCTTACCGGCCTCGTCAACGTGCAGCAGATGCTGCCCGCGATATCGCGGCTGAACCGTAACCGGAACGTCAGGATACTGCACGGTCCATTTCTTACGCGGCACCTCGGAAATGGTACGTTTCATTCCCTTGATGACCGCGATCGTTGATTGTAGAACGTCAGAAACTAAAGCCATAGAAATTAACGCATGTTGCTAAGAACACCGAAGAACACCTGCAAAATGATCAAAGCGACTCCGATAATAAATCCAAGTGCACCTGTGATCATACCAACCATTGCGAAGGTTCCGCCGCCATAATTTGCGGGATCTTCCGTCGCTTTCTTCCGAGCCATAAAGCCCATTATCACGCCAGCAGGTCCTGTTATTACGGAGAAGCAACACAGGCAGCTCAAAATGCCGCAGATCATCGCACCAACGGCAAGGCCTTGACTCGGAGCAGCGGCTGCAGGCGGAGCAAACGGCGTTTCGGAACCAACCGGTGCATTCTGCCACGCCGCCTCGGGTGCAGGCGGCGGCGTCCATTCCATCGGAGCCGCTGCAGCGGGTTGTTCGAAAACAGGTGCAGGCGGAGCTGGTTCAGCGAATGGCGGCGGCGTTGGATCAGGAATATACGTCGGCGGAACCTCAGGCTCCGGAGCAACCTCAACCACCGGCTCGTTATTAGAAAACGGTGAAGGGATCGCAGCCTGATCGCTCATCGGCGACGGTGGCGGAGCATCGAACGGCGATGGCGGCGGAGGCGCTGCAGCCGATTCAATAAAGCTCGGCGGATTGGGCTCGACCGACGGGATCTCCATTATGTCTTCCTCAACCGGAGCCGATTCACCCAGAGCTTGCTTCATCTCGTCTTCAGAGACATACATCGTCTTCAAAGGATCCGACTCGGCAGGAAGGTCCAAAACATCCGAAGGCTCAGCGATCGGAGCACTTTCCGGAAACGGCGCGATCTGCGTCGCGGCCTCGGATTCATCAACCTCAGGGACGTCGGCCACTACTGGCGCCTCGGCGACAGGTGTTTCTTCGATCGGCGGCATAGCAATTCCCGCAGGAGCGACTATCGTCGCGTACGGATCGAAGGCCGGAGCATCTTCGACCAGTGTTGCTCCATCGACCTGACAGAACCGCATCGAATCATCGTACTCTTTATCGCAAGTTGGGCATTTCTTCATGATGTTCTAAGTCTCCGAGTTTCAGAAAGTTACACAAGAAAATGAAAGTTGCAGATAGTTTAACCGTAAACAGCATTTTGCGAAAACGCTGTCAGTCAACTTTCTGCAACTTATCGTAACTAACCGTTAAACCAATTCGAGCTTTGAAAAGAAATATGCGATCTCGATCGCGGCATTCTCATCAGAATCCGAACCATGAACCGCATTCTCACCGATCGACGAAGCAAAATCCTTACGAAGCGTGCCTTCGGCAGCCTCGGCAGGATTCGTAGCTCCCATCAACTCGCGCCAAGCCGGAACTGCATTGTCTTTTTCAAGCGCCAACACTACACACGGCCCCGACGACATAAATTCCGTCAGCTCGTCAAAAAAACCTTTGCCGGCATGAACGGCATAAAAGCCCTCAGCCTGTTTCCGCGTCTGATGAATAAGTTTCATCCCACGCACCTTAAAACCATTGGCCAAAATACGGTCAACGATCTTCCCATGATTCCCCGCACGCACAGCGTCCGGTTTGATGATTCCAAATGTTAAGTTATTCATTATTGTTTGTATTGATATCAAAAAAACTTCATTTACTTAAAACCAGAGTGCGATGCACTCCGTACTTCAAGTACACAGTCTAAGTACATTCTGCCTTTTGTCGATGAGACAAATAAGAAATCTGCTAAAACCACTTTCTTGAACCCTGAATCGGAAGCCGTGAAGGTTATTTCATACTTCAAACTTCCATATTTGTCAGTTGGTTCAAACGAAAACGGAAGTTTCAGAGTGTAAGTGCCTTCATCATTTGTAACTGCTTCGTACTTCTCGCCATTTGAAGCAACGGCAATCACCTTTACTTTTTGAACGACAGCCCCGTAGTGATCATAAACCGTACCTGTCAATTCAGATTTTTGAGCGAGAGTGGAAATAAACAATAGAAGTAATAGAGCAAAACTTAGCAAGCCTTTCATGCTATAGACCTCACAACTTTATGTAGAGACAAACTCATCCCACTCGAAACCAAGGTCCTTAACAATTGCACGCAAGGTTCCACTTTTAAGATCTTTACTTCCCCAATCCGGTACCGAAACTGTAACGATCGGGGATCGGTTCGGGTTATACCATTTTCGATGAGAACCGCCGCCTTTTCGAGCTTTCTCAATGCAGCCTAACTTCCTTAGTTTCTTTTCAACTTCCCGATACTTCACGCGGCTTCCAGATGTATTAGCGTCTCGGCCATGAATGGTGCAGAGGAACGAACCGGTTGAAGTGCGTCGGGAACTGGTTGTCCAAGCTCTTCGTATCCCTCTAGCAATGCCTCGATAGCATCGGTTACATTCGTCCGAATCTCATCGACAGTGTCCGCCTCGGTTACAAGTCCGGGAAGGATCGGACACGTGATCGTCCAACCGCCTTCCGGTTGCGGGTCGAGGACCAGTGGCAGTTTGTAGTAATTTTCAGTCGCCATAATGCTTAGATAACATCCTTTACTACGCAGTTGCACCCGCGCCAAGCACGTCAACGATAGCGGCACCGATGTCTGCCGGCGACTGCACAACCTTGATACCTGCGGCTTCAAGTGCGGCCATTTTTTCTGCTGCAGTTCCTTTTCCGCCGGAGATGATCGCACCGGCGTGGCCCATTCGGCGTCCCGGAGGTGCTGTTTGACCTGCGATAAAGGCGACGATCGGTTTTGTGACGTGGTCTTTCGCATATGCCGCAGCGTCCTCTTCGGCGGTGCCGCCGATCTCGCCGATCATTACGATGGCGTCGGTTTCGTCGTCTTCCTGGAACATTCTGAGTGCGTCCGTGTGATTCGTGCCAATGATCGGATCGCCGCCGATGCCGATGGCGGTCGACTGGCCGAGTCCGAGCGCCGTTAACTGGCCGACAGCTTCATACGTCAAAGTTCCCGAACGTGACACAACGCCAATGCGGCCTTCTTTGTGAATGTGGCCGGGCATGATGCCGATCTTGCACTTGCCGGGCGAGATGATGCCTGGGCAATTCGGGCCGATGACGCGTGTGTTGCGGTCCGAGAGATACTCTTTCGCCTTGACCATGTCCGCCACGGGAATTCCCTCGGTGATACAAACTACAAGCGGAATATTCGAATCTGCCGCTTCCATGATCGCGTCGGCAGCGAATGCCGGCGGAACGTAAATAACAGAAGCATTTGCTCCGGTTTCTTTCACGGCATCAGCTACGGTGTTGAAAACCGGCACACCTTCGTGCGTGGTGCCGCCTTTGCCGGGCGTTACTCCGCCGACGACATTGGTGCCGTATTCACGCATCTGCAACATGTGAAAGGTACCTTCTTTACCGGTGATTCCCTGAACGATCAGGCGTGTATTTTTATCGACTAAAACTGCCAAAACAGTAGCTCCTAAAGGTTAGATTCAAAACAAACCAAGAGTATATCACGTCAGCCGAAAACGAGAAATTTGCATTTTCTAAGAACATTTTCACGAGTTCGTGCGTTTGCATTAACAGGTCTGATGGCACAACTTTATTCATTCTATCTGGACGCTTTCTGGATCGCGTTAAAATCGATCCTTGAACATAAGCTCCGAGCCATACTAACGCTTGTCGGCATCATCATTGGTGTCGCGGCAGTCGTTGTCGTCGGTGCGTCGATCGCGGGCTTAAAGACCTACGTTGTCGATCAGGTTTCGAAGGTTCTCGGTTCAAATCACTACATGATGACGCGAATGGCGAGTATGGAACGCTTGCCTGATGACGTTTTCGAACGCCGTAACCGACGAAACAAGAAGATCACTTGGGACGAATACGAATTTCTTCGCGACAATCTAAAGCTCTCGTCCTACGTTGGTGCTCAGATGAACGCCGGTGCCGATATTCAGGAAGGTTCTATCGAAATGCCTTCGGTGCGTATCATCGGCGTGACCGATAATATGTACGAGATCGAGGACAAGACGCTGGTCGAGGGCCGTTTCTTTTCACGGGAAGAAGTAGATAGATTCGCGGCCGTCGGCATTATCGGAGCCGACGTCAAGGACAAGTTCTTCGAGTTCGAATCGCCGATCGGCAAAACGCTCAAGGTCCGCGGCGTTCCGATCACGATCATCGGCGTTGAACAGAAACGCGGCTCATTCTTTGGTCAGTCACAAGATCGAAACTTCTATATTCCGGTCACGCTGCATAATCAAATCTTCAATCGCGGCGACGGCGTTCAGGTTCACGGAAAGACTATCGAAAAGAAGGATTTTCTCCCGGCGATCGAAGAAGCCGAAACGACGCTTCGCAACAAGCGTCAATTGATGGGAAGCGAAGAAAGCACATTTTCCGTCGTCAACGTCGATGAATTCAACAAGACAATGGACAACATCACGAGTGCGATCGCTGCGGTTGTTATCCCGATCACGATGATCATCCTGATCGTCGGCGGCATCGTTGTGA
Source organism: uncultured Acidobacteriota bacterium (assembly GCA_937871585.1). Taxonomy (GTDB): domain Bacteria; phylum Acidobacteriota; class Blastocatellia; order Pyrinomonadales; family Pyrinomonadaceae; genus OLB17. Next base: position 19,065 of record CALMPJ010000191.1, read on the forward strand.
TGAACATCATGCTCGTGTCGGTCACGGAGCGAACGTTCGAGGTCGGGCTGCGGAAAGCCCTTGGAGCGACGAGGAATCAGATACTGCTTCAGTTCCTGATCGAATCGGCTTTGCTTTGTGTTGTCGGCGGCATTATCGGACTGTTTGTCGCAATGGGAGCTACGCAATTGGTCGGCATGGCTCTTGGAATGACTATGACGATCACGATGGGATATGTGATCTTGTCTGTTGGGGTTTCCAGCGTAATCGGAGTTGTAGCAGGCTTGTATCCTGCGTGGAAAGCAGCGCGGCTCGATCCGATCGTTGCACTGCAGAAGACGTAATATGAGATTCTCAACTTCATTACCGATGGAAGTTTTGAAGATGGCGTATGACAGCGTCGTCTCGAACAAGTTCCGCAGTTCTCTGACGATCTTGGGAATCGTCGTTGGCATTTTGACGTTTGTCGTCGTGGCGTCGATCTTGACCGGAATGCGCCAGAACATCGTCAAGATGTTCGAAGAATACGGCACGAACAACATCTATCTTTTCCATCTCTCGACAGGTTTCGGCCCGTCAAACCGCGACGAACGCAATCGCAAACCTCTCACGATGGACGACGCCAAAGCGATCCAAGCACAGGCTCCGGCGGTTAACGATATAGCAACTGTTGCCGTCAATATCGGTTCGTGGGGAACCGGTTTTGACGACAACATGATCTATAAGGACAAGAATTACCGCTACGCATTGACCGACGGTGTGACGCCAAATTATCTCGAGGTTGCAAACGTTCGGCTCAAGAACGGTCGTTGGCTGACTGAGATGGACGAGTACGAGCGACGCGATGTTTTAGTCGTCGGTGTAAACGCCGTCGAGGCATTGTTCGATGGCGATGCCGACGAAGCTCTCGGTAAGGTCATCCGAATGAACGGCACGACGTGGCAGATCATTGGCGTTCTCGAAAAGCGTGAAGCAGGTTTCTTTGGCGAGAACGAAGAGGATCGCAAGATATTTATGCCTTTCCGTACTGCGAGAAAGGTCGCTCCGACGCGTGATGCAGTTCTTCATATCGCTCAGGCAAAAACCGGAAAGCTGAACGACGCCGTTCAAGAGATCGAAGGCGTTCTGCGTTTGCGTCGCGAGGTCAAAACCGGCGAGCCAAACAACTTCGACGTTAAAACTGCGGATGACTTTATGAAACAGTTCGACGGCATGATCGCTGGCATCGGTATCGCCGCGATCGCTATCTCCGGCCTCGGCCTGCTCGTAGGCGGCATAGGCGTGATGAACATCATGCTCGTCTCTGTCACCGAACGCACCAAAGAGATCGGCATCCGAAAAGCCATCGGCGCCACACGCGGCGCGATAGTGCTCCAGTTCCTCAGCGAAGCCATGGCCCTAACCTTTTTAGGTGGCGTCATCGGCCTTGTGCTATCGATCGGAATTTCCAATCTGATAATGCTGCTTCTGCCAACGCTTCCCGCGAAAGTAGAACTCTGGATGATCATCGGATCACTGACGATCTCCGTGCTGATCGGCCTCGTCTTCGGAGTTCTGCCCGCAAGAAAAGCCGCAAAGCTCGATCCGATTGAATGTCTGCGATATGAGTAGAATGGCGTTTGATCGTTTCATAAGTTGCCGCTAGCTTTAGCTAGTGGTTTTTTAGATCAAGAATTAAGAAGGCTTCAACCCCGATGCATCGGGGTTGAAGCCTAATTTATTGTAACCTCGCCTTCCACTAGCTAAAGCTAGTGGCAACTGATTCAAAACCGAACCACGTCACCACTACCGCTGTCATGGACTGCGTCGTCGGTCGTGTGCACCGCACTGCTTGAATCCATAGGAATCGCAGAACCTTCGGAAGGTGCGATGTGTATCTGATCGACTGGGAACGATGCTCCTTCGAACTCAAAATGGAACGACGTTCGTGCCGGATCTTTCTCGTTTAGGACTTTATTGACCACCGTCGCCATGGCAAAGAAGTCATGTTCCGCTGACGTGATCTTCACACGATCGCCGACCTCTGCGTTCAGTTCTCCCCAAACTGACAAACCGCTAGCAGATATATCACGAGTGCTGACGACGATCTTTTCGCTTGTCCGCGTGGTTTCGTCACGCAGCAATACGGCTACATCGAGCTGACGCCAGAATCGCGAGTGCCGACGACGTTTGAACTCTGTCTTGGCCTCGGCGATCTGCCACAGGCCATCATCGCGGCGGCCTACCAGACGGTAGCATTGCCGCGGATCGGCTTTGAACCCTTCGGGCAACTCTTTTCCGCAGAATGCCACGCCGACACGATAGACCGCCTGATCCTCGACCGTAGTCGCGTAACAAGTCTGCACAATGCCAAGCACGGGATATATGTCTGAGAACTTATCATAAGCCCTAAGTTCCTCCGGCATGTCAATAACTAATGACAGCAGACGCCCGATCGAGGCTTCTCTGGACATCGTGAAGCCAGCCCCCGTCTTGCTGACCTCAATGATCTCAACGATTTCCTTATGGCGGTCATCGTCCGATTCCTTTAGTTGAATAACGGCCTTGATCTTTAGCGACCGCCGTTCGTCGCGTCTGTTCTCAGGTGCGGCGAAGTCCGCGTTCTCTTCTATTTGTAAATGAAAGTCTGTTGTCTGTTCTGTTTCAATTGTTGAATCTTGTATTTTAGTTTTCTTTTTTTTTGCCATACGACCCTAGTAAGTTAACCGCTTAACACGCTAAATATGGCACACGTGTACACGGTGCAAACAGTTGTTAAGTTAAATTTCTGTCAATTACAGGAGTTTCGGAATTTAAATTATATTGCCCACCTTGTTCGTGAAAGTTACTACGTCAAATACATCGGCACTTGATCGAAGCCTTGCAAATGTAGCATTGGGCGTCAACATTCTCAAAACGACAACTCGCATATTTGCAACAGTTACATCAGGCGTCGGTCGGCATTCAGATGACAAGAACTAACCGTCTGGTTGCCTGTGATCTTGTCCGAACAATTTCGCCGAATATAAGTGACAAAAATGGGAAAAACGTAACGCTTTTTTTCCGATAATGCTGAAAATATATTGGACTCGGGCGTCTTTTAGAAAAAAAAGACCCGGCTGTCTAGAACAGCCGAGCCTATTTGCTTAGAAAAAGTAGAAACTATTTCTTGGTTGCTTCAGGAGCCTTTGGAGGCGTTGCCGACGAAGGTGCTGAACTTGTCGCTGCAGGTGCAGCAGCAGGCGTAGTCGACGTAGGCGCTGCCGGCGGTGTTGCAGGCTTCATAGCGGTCGGCGAAGCTGGTTTAGCAGCGTTGTTGGCCGGAGCTTCTCCGCAAGCCATTCCAAGAGCACCCATAGCCAAAACTGAGGCAAGTGCGATCATTTTCTTCATAAGATTGTTCTCCTGTCTTCTCTAGTACTAGATTATCGTCCGTGCGAACACGTACGTGTTCCTCATCTTTCTAATTTTTTGGAACACTCGACACTATATTAAGACGCGAAGCACAAGTCAACCACAAAATAGAGCGTTATTGATTTATTTTTGTCGTGATCAAAATGCAAAAAAAGAAAGCACCTTGTCCGAAGACAAAGTGCTTTCTCATAATCCTATTGACTAAGACTATTTCTTGGTTGCTTCTGGTGCTTTCGCCGGAGCGGTAGCAGTCGTTGCAGCCTTCGGTGCATCCTTCGAGGTTGCAGCAGCCGAGCTAGCAGGAGCAGCCGGGCTAGCAGCAGGTGCTACAGTTGCTGCAGGCGTTGCCATTGCAGGCGTCGTCGGCTTTGCAGCGTTTGTGTTGTTAGCAGCAGGTGCGCCGCATGCCAATCCGAGAGCGCTAACGCCCAGAACAGTCGAAAGAACAATTGCTTTTGTCATTTTAGTAAGACTCCTTTATTTTTCTCAAAGTAAAATGCTTGTTACCAAGCGGTCGATCGATCAAACACGATCGTTTTTGCTCTGGCCTCTTTCTTTCCAAAGCAAACGAGAGAATAGTAATCGGCGAAGCTTTTGTCAACTAAAAATCATCAAAAAAATGAACTTTTTTTAATATTTTTTTCGTGCCAAACTTTCGGTAAAGTTGACATCACTTTCAACCAATGTTTACAGGCCTTTCAAAGAAAATCATTGACTGCTGCCGGCAATAAAAAGTATTCTATTTCTGGCAGAAATTCTGCCGCCCACGTTGATTTCCATCCTTTTAGTTTCGAATCTCAGATTCTCATGACCGAATCCGACGCCCAATTAGGTAAGGCAGTTCGTTCTGCGTTTGGCAGTCCGATGTCGCTGTTCGTTCTGTCGCTTGCCGCGATCGTAGTTACGTTTGGGCTTGCGAACTCGACGATCGCATTTGAAACCAAGACACGATTCTTCGCGGCGATCGTTGTCGCATATATTTTGTTTTGTATCGTCAGCTTTGTTGGGCGTTCAGGAAACGCTCTTTGGAATGTGGAGGGCTTCGACAATGCCAACCTTGATCTCGATCGCAAGTTATCGCTGCTTGAGGATGCTGCCAATTTCTTCGCCGGAACATTGCGAACCAGCGATACGATGCGTCTCATCGCTGCCAAGCTCCGCGAGATCGTGCCCTTTGACGATTGTGTGCTTCTCAAAGTCGATTTGATCGAAGGGCGATTTCGTGCCGTGCACTCGGACGGCAATATGGCACCGATGCTTCGGAACTCCGAGTTTGGCCTCGGCGTCGGGCTGGCGGGACGAGCATTTCGATCGCAAATGGTCGAAGCGGTCCAGGGTCGTGTTGCCACGGATGAGACGTACCATTCGCTTGCAATGGAATCATCGCGAGCCAGTGTAGCGGTGCCGCTGGTGAGCCGCGGTGAGGTTGTCGCGGTTTTGCAACTGTTCGCTCGGGACCAGAACGCGTTTGGAAAAGACCAGCGTGACTTACTCGAAGCTGTCGCAAATCGCATCGAGCCTTTGGTGAGTGGTTCAATGTCCTACGAGGCTTCGGTCGATAACGCACTGACCGATCCGACGACCGAGTTGCCTAATGAGCGAGCTTTCTTTCTCGTGCTGGAGAATCAGATCGCCGAAACTCAGCGCAAACCCGAAGACCGCCAAGTCAGTGTACTTTCAGTTGACGTCAAATGCTTTGCCGACGTAAATACGCGCTTTGGCCATGCGACCGGCGATAGGTTGCTCAACTTTGTCGCAGATAAGATCAAGTCACAATTGCGTCAAATGGATTTCATCGCGAGGACGCGAGATGACGAATTCCTTATCGCATTGCCTACCGCGGACCACGACACAGCGACGGAAATAATAGACCGATTACGAACCGAATTTTTTGATTGTCGGTTCCGTGCAAACGATTCGCAGACAACCGACGTTGATCTGAATTACGGTCACAGCAGCTTTGGCTCCGACGGCGAAAGTGCAAAAACAATTGTCGCCAGTGCGCGGGAACGTCGCGAACAGTCAAAACTAAGCGTTCGCGGCTCGGTCGTATGGTTTCCAAAGGAATATGTAAACTAGCCTACGCCATATCGTTTTGTGGTAGATTCAGATGATATGGCAAACATTACGTTCTACGGCGGCGTCGGTTCGGTCACGGGTTCAAAGTATCTATTGCAAAGCGGCGGCAGGCAGGTCCTGGTCGATTGCGGCCTTTTTCAGGGTGACAAAGAGCTGCGTGAACGTAATTGGCAAGATCCCCCGTTCGTCGCCACTGAGATAGACGCTGTGATCATTACGCACGCGCATATCGATCATACTGGCTGGCTTCCGAGACTTGTGAAATTGGGTTACAAAGGCCCGATCGTGACCTCGCGAGCAACGGCAGACCTTCTCAAGGTCCTGCTGCCCGATTCCGGCAGACTGCAAGAGGAAGAAGCTGACTATCGCAATCGTCATAACTTAACGTCGCACACTCCGGCTCTTCCGTTGTACGACGAGGATGATGCGCGGGCAGCCTTGGAATTGCTGGCGCCGGTTCCAAATGATGCGGCGGCAAGAGAGATATGCCCGGGCTTTACCGCGGCTTTCTCAGTTGCGGGGCACATTATGGGAGCCAGCCAAGTGCTTGTTGAATTTGACGGCACACGCTTTCTGTTCTCGGGCGATCTTGGGCATTATGACCAGCCCATTGTAAAGGATCCGGCTCCGCCTCCTGCGTGTGATTATTTAATGTGTGAATCTACCTATGGCGACAGACTACACGGCGAGGTGGACAGTGAAACAGGATTTGCCCGCATAATAAATGAGGCTTATCACAGGAACGGACCGATCCTAATTCCTGCGTTTGCTGTTGGCCGCACACAAGAAGTTCTTTACATGATAAGAGAATTAGAAGAAGCCGGTCGGATTCCGGTTATGCCTGTTGTAGTTGATTCGCCAATGGCTGCTCAGGCAACTCAAATTTACAATCGCTGGAACGAGGAACACGATCACGAATACGCTTCAATTCTGGCGCAGAAGAAGCATCCTCTGCGGACGGCCTCGATGACAACGGCATCGTCCCGCGAAGAGTCAAAACGCATCAACGATATGAAAGGTGCACGTATCATCATATCGGCGTCGGGTATGCTCACAGGCGGCCGCGTTCTTCATCACGCGATGCGGATACTTCCTGATGAAAATGCAACTGTCATCTTTGTGGGCTATCAAGCTGCCGGTACAACGGGCCGTCGTATACAGAACGGCGAACGCGAGGTGCGTATTATGAAGAATTGGGTGCCCGTCCGCTGTCACGTTGAGAAGGTCGAGGGATTCTCGGCACACGCCGACTGGAAGGCGGTGCTCCGCTGGCTATCTGCTCTGGAACAGGCTCCAAAGACTGTGTTCACCACGCACGGCGAACCGGAATCCGCCGAAGCCATGGCAGGCCATATCAGAGACCGTTTCGGCTGGAATGTAGTCGTTCCGGAGTATCAGCAAACTGTGGAGCTATAACTCAGGATTCAGACAGCGTAGCTCAGGCCTCAGATGCCATATCTCAGGGCTGAGCTGCCGTATCTCAGGGCTGAGCTGCCGTATCTCAGGCCTCAGATGCCGTATCTCAGGGCTGAGCTGCCGCATCGCAGTCCTGAACTGACTCATCTCAGGCCTAAACTGCCGTATCTTTAGGATGAATCATGCCAACTCAGCCTTGAGATCTTCCAGCGAAGTCACCGGCCGGCTGCAAACATAGTGTCTGCAGACGTAAACAGTCGCATTTCCGTCAAGCATTGTCCGGCCTTCGAGCAACGGGATCGCATTAGAGCCTTCGTTGGCCGCGACAATCACGTCATGTGGCAGATACTGCCGTAGAATGAAGTCCTGAAGGTCATTTCCGCTTTCACAAATTACCGCGATCTCCCTTCCATTGCCAAGATGAAACTCGAGTCCCGACAACGCCCTTCCAAAGCCTTGCGGATGCCGCCTGGTCTGCGTCGAAGCGAGTCTCAGCGTGGTCACCGCGAACCGCTCATACTTTTCTTCGCCTGTTAATTTGGCTATTCGCAGCAGCACATCGGCCGCGACGGAGTTCCCAGACGGTGTTGCATTGTCGTAGAAATCTTTATTGCGAACGACAAGTTCCTCGTGGTCATTCGATGTAAAGAAAAAGCCTCCGGCATCTTCGTCCCAGAACTCGGTGATCATGATGTCGGCGAGTTCCTTTGCCTCCGTCAGATATTCGAGATCGCCGGTGACCTTGAAAAGCTCTAGCAGACCATCGGCGACGTTCGCGTAGTCTTCGATGTAACCGTTTAGCTTGGCACGGCCGTCTTTCCAGGTTCGGAGCAAGCGTCCACCGACATTCAACTCACGCTTTATGAATGCAGCATTCTGTTTCGCGATCTCAAGGTACCGATCATTACCAAGCACTCCGGCTGCGTCGGCAAATGCAGCTAGCATCAGGCCATTCCAAGCAGTCAGCACCTTTTCATCGCGTCCCGGCTTGATGCGTTTCTCACGGTGTTCGAACAATTTCTTACAAAGATCCGCAAGCGGCCTTTCAGCAGTTGGTTCCCTCAGATTGGGAATATTGTGTCCTTCGAAATTGCCGCCTTTTGAAACGTCGTAGGTGTCACAGAAAAGCCGGGCGTCAGTTTCGCCAAGGACCTCCACGACCTCTTCCGGCGACCAAATAAAGAACTTCCCTTCTTCGCCTTCGCTGTCCGCGTCCTGTGTCGAATAGAATCCGCCTGACGCATCGAGCATCTCGCGTTCGACGTAATCGAGGATCTCTGTCGCGATGCGTTTGTAGAATTCGTTTCCTGTGACTTGAAACGCATGCAAATAGACGCGAGCAAGCTGGGCATTGTCGTACAGCATCTTCTCGAAATGCGGAACAAGCCAGATGTTGTCTACGGCATACCGATGAAATCCACCGCCGATCTGGTCGTAAATTCCTCCGCACGCCATCTTATCTAATGAGAATTCGACCATCTCCAATGCTTTCGCGTCGCCGGTTCGCTTATGATATCTGAGCAAGAACTCTAGAGACATCGCAGCCGGAAACTTCGGTGCACCGCCAAAGCCGCCGTTGATCGCGTCAAACGTCCGCACATGACTCACACATGCGGCGTCGAGCATCTCGTCTGACAAGCCACTGCCCGATTCGACGATCGACATTCGACGAAGCTCACCGACGATCTGTGTTACCGATTGTTCGATCTCATCACGACGTTCACGCCAAGCTTCAGCGATGCTCATGAGTATCTGCTGCCACGAAGGCATTCCGTATCGAGGTCGCGGCGGAAAATACGTGCCGCCAAAGAATGGCTGCTTGTCCGGTGTGATGAACACATTCATCGGCCAGCCGCCGCGTCCGGTCGTCATCTGGACGAAGTTCATATAGATCTGATCGACGTCCGGCCGCTCTTCCATATCGACCTTGATGTTCACAAAATGCTCGTTCTGAATAGCGGCAACTGCCTCATCCTCGAACGATTCATGCTCCATCACATGACACCAATGACACGCCGAATAGCCGATCGAAACAAGTATCGGCTTGTCTTCCGCACGAGCCTTCTCAAACGCCTCCTCTCCCCACGGATACCAATCCACAGGATTATGCGCATGCTGTAAAAGGTACGGCGAAGTTTCGTCGATCAGGCGGTTTGTGTGTTTGATCTCAGGTGACATTGCTTTATTGTTTCACGCCAATATCGGTTCTTTGAAATGCCGATAGAACATCTGATATAGTGTTGGCACAATGACCTCGCGATGTATCGCTAAACTCCGTCCTTCCGCAAAACGCGCCGACTTGTTCGGCGGCGACTAAACTCTCCGTTTTTGTTAAGAGTGCAGGCCTTCGCGCCTGTCTTCATTTATTCACTTAACTCTAAACTTAGGAGAAATATCATGACACCTTCAACAGAATTGCAGCGTCCCGTTATCAAAACCGAACTGCCGGGACCGAAGTCGCTCGAAATTATCAATGCAGATGCTCAGTTTGTTACGCCGAGCTATCCTCGGCCGGATTATAAGCTCGTAGCTGACCATGCTTCAGGAGTTTGGATCACCGATCCGGACGGCAATGTATTTTTGGATTGCAACGCCGGCGTCGCGGTTTGCTCGACCGGCCATTGCCATCCTGAGATCGTCGAGGCGATCCAGAAACAGGCTGCAGAGCTTATTCATCTTTGCGGAACCGATTTTTACTATCGTCACATGCCGGAACTCGGTAAAAGGCTAGACGAGATCGTACCGATCGAAGGTCCGACCAAAACCCACTTTGCCAACAGCGGTGCCGAAGCGATCGAAACTGCCCTCAAACTCGCGATGTATCACACCCGTCGGCAGAAATTTATTTCGTTCTTTAGCTCATTCCACGGACGCACGTTGGGTGCACTTTCGTTAACATCGTCAAAGAAAGCTCAACGTTTAGGATTTATGCGGCAGGCATTGGACGTTGTACATATTCCGTATCCGAATAAGTTTAGACATTTTGTAACGGACAAACCGGTTGACGAAGCGACTGTTACAAAAGACGTCGTAAATTGGCTCGAAAACAAGGTCTTCCAAACCACGACACCTCCCGAAGAAGTCGCCGGTATCATTCTTGAGGTCGTCCAAGGCGAAGGCGGCTACGTTCCGGCTCCAACCGCATTCGTAAAGGAACTTCGCCGTATCTGCGATCAGCATGGCATCATGCTCATTATTGACGAGGTTCAATCAGGAATGGGCCGAACCGGCAAGATGTTCGCTCTCGACCATCACGAAGGTGTAAAAGCCGACATCGTCTGCATGGCTAAAGGCCTCGGTTCCGGTATGCCGATCGGTGCTTGTACCGCTCGTGCTGACATTATGGATTGGCACAAAGGTGCCCATGCCTCAACATTTGGCGGAAATCCCGTTGCACTTGCATCTGCGCTCAAGACCATCGAATTGCTTGAAGGCGGCTTGGTCGATAATGCCCGCGAGGTCGGTGCCTATCTCGAAGCCGGACTTAACAAGCTCAAAGAAAAGCACGCGTGCATCGGAGATGTTCGCGGGCTTGGAATGATGCTTGGCGTCGAATTCGTCAAAGCCGACGGCTCGACTGATGCTAACCTTCGCGACCGAATTGAGATGGCGTGTTTTAACAAGGGTCTGATAATTCTAGGTTGCGGGACCAGCACCATCAGATTCTCGCCGCCGCTGATCCTGACGAAGGCGAACGTTGATGTTGCGTTGGAGATATTCGACATAGCGATCGCCGAATCGGTTTAAGAATTTGCCCACGAAACACACAAAAGCCACAAAAAGTAGATCGATCTGATTTCGTGGCTTGTGTGATTTTCGTGGGCATTTCTTTGTCTCAATATTTAATATTTGACTTAATTAAGTATCTACTTTATTATAAGATCATGGACGCATTCACAGCGATCGCGGAACCGACGAGAAGAAATATTCTTGAAATGCTGTCAGCGAACGGAAACCTTGCCGCTACAGATATTTACAAGAAGTTCAGCTCGTCGCCTCCGGCAATCTCACAGCATTTGAAGGTGCTTCGAGAAGCAAAACTTGTTCGAGTAGAAAAGCGTGCCCAGCAACGAATCTATTACATAAACCCTGAACCTATGAAGAAGCTCGAAAAGTGGATAAAGCAGTTCGCGGCAGCAAAAGAGAAGGATTATACACGGCTCGATAGCCTGTTGGAGAAGATGAAAGCAAACGAACCAATGCTTCCATTTGAATAAACTACTTGGAGATATTATGGCAAACAAAGTGACTGTAACCGCCGAGGAAGGCAAACAAGAGCTATTTATTACTCGCGAGTTCGACGCTTCCCGTGAATTGGTTTGGAAAGCACACACGGATCCCGAACTCTATGTTCAATGGGTCGGTCCACATGGAATGACGATGACAATCGAGGACTGGAACTGCGTCGAAGGCGGCACATATCGCTACACGCATGAACGCGACGGCCATAGATACGCATTTTTCGGCGTTTATCACGAAGTCGCGGCCCCAGAACGATTCATCGGCACATTCGAATTCGACGGCCTGCCCGAACGCGGCCATGTAATAATGGGCAAAACGACGTTCGAAGCATTGCCAAACGATCGAAGTCGAGTAGTTCATCAATCCGTTTTCTTTTCGGTCGCCGATCGTGACGGCATGGTGCAATCCGGTATGGAACGCGGCGTCGCCGACGGATATGAGAAGTTGGACGATCTATTAACAACTCTATGAGACAAGCCGCTCCAAATGTTGACGCATACATCGCGGAGTTTCCACCCGAGACCGCATCAAAGCTTAGTGAACTGCGTGCACTCATCAAAAAAATCGCGCCTAATGCCGAAGAATTGATCAATTATGCGATACCAAGTCACAAACTCAACGGAAATCTAGTTCATTTCGCAGGGTACAAAAATCACGTCGGATTCTATCCCGGAGCAGGCGGCATTGCGGAGTTTGCTGTAGAATTGACCAAATACAAAACCTCGAAAGGCTCGGTTCAATTCCCTCTCGATGAGAAATTGCCGATCGGCATGATATCGCGAATAGTTAAGTTTCGAATTAAACAAAACTTGGAGAAAGCAAAGAAATGAGTCAAAAAGTTACAACGTTCATAATGTTTAACGATCAAAGCGAGGCGGCGATGAACTTATATGCATCCATAATCCCGAATTGTAGTATCGTGTCAACATTTCCGGGACCCGACGGTGGCGTTGCCGGCGGATCGTTTGAGATCGAAGGCCAGAGGTTCCTATGTTACAACGCCGGGCCGCATCCAAATTTTGCGATGTCTTCAGCGTTTTCGCTGATGATCGAGGCAAACACACAGGAAGAGATAGACGCTCTTTACGACGGCCTCAGCGAAGGCGGCGAGCAGCAACCGTGTGGTTGGCTTGTTGATAAGTTTGGTCTTTCGTGGCAGATCACACCGAAGTATTTGATGGACAATCTAAACCATCCCGACCGCGAACGCTCGATGCGTGTAACTCAGGCGATGTTCAAAATGACCAAGATCATCATCGCCGACCTCAAAGCCGCCGCGGCGGGATAAGAGATGCCCACGAAATACACGAAAACCACGAAAAGGAAAGGACTCCTTCTTTCGTGGTTTTCGTGTATTTCGTGGGTAATTTGCTTAGGCCTTTGCTTTCTTGATCTCTTCGACCATTACCGGAACGGCCTCGAAAAGATCACCGACGATACCGTAGTCTGCAATATCGAATATCGGAGCTTCAGCGTCCTTATTCACGGCAACGATCGTAGTCGAATTCTTCATTCCCACAATATGTTGGATCGCACCTGATATACCCAGAGCGATGTAAACCTTTGGAGCAACAGTTTGTCCCGACGAGCCTATTTGGCGGTCGATGGGAAGCCATTCGCTGTCGCAGATCGGACGCGAAGCAGCAAGATCGGCTCCAAGGACATCCGCGAGTTGTTGAGCAACTGCTATGTTCTCTTGCGACTTGATGCCGCGACCCACAGCAACGATAACCTCTGATTTGGTGAGATCGACCGAAGCCTTCGCTTCCTGGAACGGAGCCTCCGGCGTCATCCGAACATCGCCAACGGACACATCCATCGTCTCAACCGAAGCACTTCCCTTTTCCGCAGCATCACCGCGAAACGCACCCGATTGGAACGTCACGAAATAAGGAGCGTCACCGCCTATTGTCACATCCGCATCGAGTTTGCCCAGGAAAATACGACGAGTCAGCGTCAGTTTCCCGCCATCGGCCCTGTAACGAATACAATCGCCAACGACCTCACGCCCAAGCCGTGCCGCAACCTTTGGTGCGAAATCGCGGACTTGATAAGTGTGCGACATAATTACGTATTGCGGATTCGTAGCATTGATAACTTGTTCCCAAGCATCCGCGTACGCGTCCGGCGTGTATGTGCCGAGTTTGTCATTCTTCGCGACGATCACTTTGTTGATAGCGTATCCGGCGATCTCTTGAGCTAGCGAGCAATCCTTGTCGCATGGAAGAACAGCTGAAACGCTTAGTCCGAGGTCATTACCAATAGATTGCGCCGCTGTTATCGCCTCAAGCGAGGTTTTGTTCAAGACGCAGTCTTTATGTTCGATGAATACTAGTATTTGGCTCATACGATCCCTAAACACACAATTATAAAAAAAAAGGCCGGGAAATCCCAGCCTTCATAGTTAGATAAACGATCAACTGTCTACTTGACGCTGAAAGTAGCAACCGGAAAATCCGGAGCCGACAATGAGGTCGAAGAGTTGCCCCATTTCAGCTGAATCGGCGGACCGAACGTATTGCGAACAAAGAAATTGCCGCTATCGCCACCTGCTCCACTTCTCCAAACCGCAAGGTCGATCTTATTGTCGCCGTCATAGTCGCCGGGGACGATAAAATCTGTTGTCGGATTGCCATACTTCTCAATGGCAATGGACGCGGTACCACTCTTAAAGATGAACCAATCGTAATTTGTTCCGTTCACACGAACAGCAGCTACGTCGGTCCTACCGTCTGCGTCGAAATCGCCGGTAACGAACTTATCTGTCAACAAGCCAAAATCAACGACAGACGTTCCGCCGCCCGAGAGCTTTCTCCAGTGCTGAGCAGCTCCTGAGACCGCTTTGATAACGCTAATGTCAGCTTTGCCGTCACCGTCATAATCGCCGGGGATCGCGATGTCGCCGGTTCCGCCCCACGGATTGAATGTGATGTTTCCGCCCGGATTGCTGAGCGAACCACGATAGTAAAGGACGACAGATGCACCCGCACGATAACATGCAGGATCGGCTTTTCCGTCGCCATCAAAGTCGTCGACAACCGATACATCATCGCCGGTCTGCCCGAACGGCACGATGCTGACAGTTGAGGTCGCACTGTTAAGAATGAAGTAGCTCGCTGTCAGTGCGGCACCGGGCCGCCAAACGGCTATGTCGGATTTTCCGTCACCATCAAAATCAGCAGGTGTCGGGCGGTCGCCAGCAGCAAAGCCAACACCTAGGCCAAAGGCGCTTCCGGTGATAGCTCCGCCGTTCAACTGAGTCCACCATGTGGATTGCGAAACAGCATCAGTGGAACGTGCGACCACGAAATCGGTCTTATTGTCCCCGTTCATATCAACGGTTCTAGACGCTGGAACCAATGGAGCACCGGCGATCGAGCCGTTAAGCTTGAATGGAAAATCCATAGGCATTGGGATCGGCGTCGGATTTCCGGTCGGCGTTTGCCCGGCATCTACTACGTCGACCCAAGCCGCACCGGTGAACTGTCTTGCATTTAGCAACGGTGCATTTCGCGAACCTAAGATCGTAGTAACCGGAGCAAAGTGGGCTGTTGTAGCACCGATCTGCGTGTTCCAGTCGATCCAATAATTTCCGGCTGTAAGCACAGCTGCGGGTGAAACATTCAGATTGTTTTGCCAAACGATTCGGGTTGTACCAGGAGCCGTCGGCGGATTCGCTCCGGCACCTACAACGGTGTTGAAAATACGAAAAACATTAGCATTCGTTGATGTACCAAGTCTGTTCGTCGAGGTGTCGCCAAAAACAAGTACGCTGCCAGGATCGCCAGGACGGCCGCGCCATATCTGGAGAGTTGCGGCCGTGATCGGGCTCGTCCCGCCTGCGAAACCCGTTTGATATGCAAATACTACTACTTGACTAACCGTCCAAGTCTGTCCGACTGGAACATTGAAGTCATCCGCGCAACGAAAAACCGTGGCCGTCACCGAACATGATGAACCGGCACTAGTATTAGCGTAATTCGTAACTCCGTTGTCATTCTGTGCTTCGCTCCAAGTAGCTCCGGCTGGAGCAGCCACTCCGCTCCTGGTCGTTCCGCCGCTCGAAAGCGTTCCATTATCGTAAATGACCTGTGCCATTCCAATGACCGAAAGCGTCAGTACAAACATGACACTTGAAATAATGCGTGCGATGCGAAAATCGATACTCATTTTTGTTCACCCTCCTATGGTGAGAACCTGAACCGAACTTTACATTGATCTCGTGAAGCTAACAGTGCTAATCGAGAAGACCCTACAAATTGTATGAACTGTTTCGAAAAGGATATTAACCGAATGAAACCTGAAATGCAAAAATGTCCGCCGAAACATTGCTCGGCGGACATTTATTACAAACTACGGAAACAGACTAGATAACTCTCGCTTCGGTTTTCAGCTTTTCAACCAATTCAACGGCACCGGCTTTTGCATCGCCGTTGCCGAGCATTTGGGTTTGCTTGGTCTTGAGCGGCATATAGACCTTGTTTACGGTCGCCGCAGCGGCAAATGCTTCGATCGAAGGCGTGACCTCGCGGACCTCTTTGCTTTTGGCGGCCATGATGCCCTTGAGCGAAGCGTATCGGATCTGCGAGATTCCTGACTGAATAGTCATCAAAGCAGGCAATTGGTAGGTAAACCACTGATACCAGCCGCTTTCGAGTTCGCGTTTGACTCGAAGCGTTTCGCCGAGACTCGCACGATCGACCTCTATCACGATCGTCGCGTGCGGAATGCCAAGCAATTCTGCGAGAATCACGCCCGTCTGTCCATAACTCGCGTCATCAGACTGCAATCCCGTGAACACGAGATCGGCATTCTCTTCACGAATAGCATCGGCGATCGTCTTGGCGATCTGGTATGAAGAAAGTGTCTTGCTGTCTTCGACGACGATGTGAATCGCACGATTTGCACCACGAGCAAGAGCGTCTTTAATAACGGTCTTCGCTCCTGCGGACCCAAGCGTACAGACGACAACCTCGCCTTCACCCTTTGCTTCGACAGTACGCAATGCCTCTTCGAGCGCGTAGCCGTCAGACTCATTCGTCTGCTGAGCAACGTCAGCCTCATTTATCCATTTCTCGTCGCCCGCAATGCGAAGTACCGCATCCTTGTTAGCGACCTGCTTCATTAAAACAATGATCTTCATTTCTATTCAGAGTAACGTTTGAATATCAAACACGCATTTGTACCGCCAAAACCAAAATTATTCGACAACACGTAATCGACGCTAGCATCACGAGCAGCGTTCGGAATGTAATCGAGGTCACAATCCGGATCAGGGACTTCGTAATTGATCGTCGGCGGCAGTTTGTTTTCCATCAATGCTTTGACGGAGAAAACTGCTTCAAGGCCACCGGCGGCACCAAGTGCATGGCCGGTCATCGACTTGGTCGAGCTGACCGGAATGTTGTATGCGTGATCGCCAAAGACCTTCTTGATGGCAAGCGTTTCAAACTTGTCGTTATACGGCGTCGATGTTCCGTGAGCATTAATGTAGCCGATCTGCTCAGGCGAAATTCCGGCATCCTTCAATGCACGCTGCATAACGCGGATCGCACCCGAACCTGTTTCATCAGGCATCGTAACGTGAAAAGCATCGCCACTCATCCCGTAACCTACGATCTCAGCGAGAATATTGGCACCACGAGCCTTTGCAAACTCAAGTTCTTCGAGAATAAGCAATCCTGCACCTTCGCCAATGACAAAGCCGTCGCGTTCGAGATCGAATGGTCTCGACGCATGTTTCGGATCATCGTTTCGCGTCGACAAGGCACGCATCGATGCAAATCCTGCAACTGACATCGGCGTGATAGCTGATTCCGCACCGCCGCAGATCATCGCGTCGGCATCGCCGCGTTCGATAAGACGGAAACTGTCGCCGATCGCATGAGCTCCCGCCGAGCAAGCGGTAGCAGTCGCCGAATTCGGCCCTTTTGCTCCGTGACGGATCGAGACATTTCCTGCCGCAAGATTGACGATCGCCGATACGATAAAGAAAGGCGAAACACGATCAGGGCCGCTGTTGAGCAACTTTTCGTGCTCTCGCTCGATCGCCCAGAAATCGCCGATGCCAGAGCTTATATATGTTCCGACCATTTCGGCGTTCGACTCGTCGATGACGAGGCCGCTATGCTTCATCGCCTCGTCCGAAGCGGCGAGAGCGAAATGCGTAAAGGCTCCCATTCGCCGAGCTTCTTTCTTATCAAGAAAACTCAGCGGATCGAAATCTTTTACTTCGCATGCAAACTTGACCGAAAATTTTTCGGTATCGAATTTCTGGATGAGATCGGCACCATTCTTTCCGGCGACGATTCCATCCCAAGTGGTCTGGACATCGTTTCCAATGGCCGTCACCAATCCGAGGCCTGTTACTACTACTCTTCTCTTCATACGTGATCACTGATCAGTGCTCAGAAAAAAATGACGGTGGTCAAAGGCCATTAGTTCTGGCCACTGACCACCGAACACTAAACACTACTAACCTTTGTGCTGTTCGACGTAAGCATACGCATCGCGGACGCCTTGGATCTTTTCGGCGTCTTCGTCCGGGATCTCGATATCGAACTCTTCTTCGAAACGCATTACGAGCTCCACGAGATCAAGCGAATCTGCACCGAGGTCTTCGATAAAGCGCGCATTTTCCGTAACTTCTGCCTCATCGACACCAAGTTCGTCAACGATGATCTGTTTGATCTTATCTTGAATTTCCGACATAACTTCTCCTTTAATTAACCAAGTATTTCTAAAGCTGAATTCAAACTAACTGAATCTTCAATATTTCCGTATCTTACTTCGCGGTTTATCTGCCGCACAAGTCCGGTCAGAACCTTTCCGGGCCCGATCTCGATAAATGTATCGACTCCGGCCGCCGACATTGTTTCGACGGACTGTAGCCATCGCACAGGCGAGGATACTTGCTGCGTAAGCTTTATCGCAACGGACGAACCGTCGCTGTTCGCAACCGCATCGACATTATGAACTACCGGCACTTCCGCGTCGTCGTAACTCAATTCCGCGAGATCAACCGCAAGCCTCTCTTGTGCCGGCATCATCAAAGCACAATGAAAAGGTGCAGATACGTTGAGCATGATCGCTCGTTTCGCACCTTTTTCTTTCAATTTCTCACAAGCTCGCTCGACGGCTTCGGTATCTCCCGCAATAACGATCTGCGACGGCGAATTGATATTCGCAGGTGAACAAACTTGTCCATTTGCCGCCTCAGCACAACCTTCTTCTACTGTCGCGAGGTCAAGTCCTAGAATCGCGGCCATGGCTCCGACGCCAACCGGAACTGCCTCCTGCATATACGCCCCGCCACTGCGAACTGTTCGAACCGCGTCCGCAAAATCGATAATACCTGAGGCAACAAGTGCCGAATATTCACCAAGACTGTGCCCTGCGACAAAGTCAGGTTTCGCAATGGCTTCGGAAACAGCGGCACGATAAGCCGCGATCGAAGTCGTCAATATTGCAGGCTGCGTGTTCGCAGTGAGTTGAAGTTCAGCCTCTTCACCCGCAAAACAAAGCTCCGAAAGCTTAAAACCAAGTGCATCATCGGCTTGCTCAAACACTTCGCGAGCGGCCGCATAATTGTCGTATAGGTCTTTGCCCATTCCGACAGCTTGGCTTCCTTGACCCGGAAAAATGTAAGCTATTTTCGACATTCGATCCGCAATCTAAAATCGGATAACCGTTCCGCCCCACGTCACGCCGCCGCCAAATGCGGTCAGAAGAACTAGTGAGCCTTCCTTGATCTTTCCCGATTGAATACACTCGTCCATTGCGATCGGGATCGATGCAGACGACGTATTGCCCATTTCAGCGATATTCGAGTAAACCTTTTCTTCGGGAACACCAAGCCGCGAAGCAACCGCGTCCGTGATACGCTGATTTGCCTGATGCGGAATAACGATATCGATGTCTTCGACGGTATAGCCGGATTTCTCGACCATTTCGGCTGAGATGTCGGCCATTGAACGAACCGCTACCTTGAACAATTCATTACCGCGCATCTTAAAGAAATGATCGCGATTCTCGATCGTTTCGTGCGTAGTGCCAAGCTTAGTTCCGCCACCTGGACAAAATAGCTGCTCTTCGTAGCGTCCGTCAGATTTGATCTTGGTAGCGAGAATTCCTTTGCCTTCAGGCACAGGACCAAGCACTGCGGCTCCGGCTCCATCGCCGAAGATCACACAGGTCGTTCGGTCGGTGTAATCGACGTACTTCGTCAAAACCTCCGCGCCGATGACAAGAGCATTCTTGATCTGGCCGGTTCGGATCATCGATTCGACCATCGTGATACCGTAAATAAATCCCGAGCACGCTGCAAAAACGTCCATCCCGGCAGCATTGTGTGCTCCGAGCTGCGCCTGAATAAGCGCACCGGTCGAAGGCATTATCTGATCAGGCGTCGTCGTCGCACAGACGATAATATCGATATCTTCAGCCTTTAGGCCTGAACGCTCAAGGGCTTGCTGGGCAGCACGAACACCAAACTGCGACGTATATTCATTCGCCTCAGCCTTATGGCGCTGTTTGATGCCCGTTCGAGTGGTGATCCATTCGTCGTTGGTATCGACAAGCTTTTCCAGATCGGCGTTAGTTAGAACGCCTTCCGGATACGCTTGTCCCATTCCCAAGATACCGGCGTTTTGTGTTGTCATTTATTTAGATCCGAGCGTCAAAGCGTGCTATTCGGCACCCCTTACATCAATGATCTTGCGGCCTTTGTACATTCCGGTGTTCGGATCGATACGGTGCGGCACTTTTGCCTCGCCCGAATCTTTATCAGTGTAAAACTGAGGAGTGGTCAGGGCATCGTGTGCTCGGCGTTGACGCGTACGCGAATGTGAATGGCGTCGTTTTGGATTTGGCATAACTAATTCAGTCCTTTGAGAGCCGCCCATCGAGGGTCGATCTCATTAAAATTGCAATTACAATCTATCAAATTTAGGTTTGACCCGCATTTCGGACACAAACCTTTGCAGCCGTCGCTACAATAAACCTGTTCTGGCAGATCCAGCAAGATCTGCTCGCGGACGACCTCGGAAAGGTCAACCTCACCGTTCTCGACGTATGATTCGTCGAGATCGACTTCCTCTACCGCTTCCTCACCGTCTTTCAGCGGTTCGTTAACAAATACATCGTCAAATTCAATGTCGAACGGTCGTAAAACAGCCGTCGTACATCGTGTGCAAGCGATCTCGACCTCACCTTTCACGTTTCCGCGAATGTGAGCTTTCCCGTCGATCCGAACCTTTTCGCCGGCGAATGAAACATCGCCAACAATACTTGCATCATCAAGTTCAAGGTCGATATCGCTGAAAGTTTCGTTCACCGAAACAGGCCGTTCAACGATGCTTGTCAATTCAATGATCATCTTCTTGCTCGTCTTCACAGTTTCAATAAAGCTGTGAAAAGCAAAACTCTAATTATAGCGAACCGAATCAGGCTGTCAAACAATTAAACACCGCTGCCGACTGCCTCACTAACCGACGAGAATCCCCTCGCATTCAACAACCGAACAAGCCCCTGATTGACATCAGCCGCAAAAGTCGGTCCGCCGTACACAAAACCGGTGTACGCCTGAACCAGAGACGCTCCCGACGCGATCTTTTCAAATGCATCTTCCGCAATGAAAATGCCGCCGACGCCGATAACAGCGAGTCTCCCTGCCGCTCGCTTATAGATTTGCGAGATAACCTCGTTTGATCGCTTCCACAAAGGTCTACCGCTCAAACCGCCGGCTTCGCCTGCCAAAGGCGACGATATGCCCTCACGCGAGATCGTCGTATTCGTCGCGATAATTCCGCTGCATCCTGCTGAAATACAAACGTCAGTGATCTCGTCAATATCGTCGTTTGCGAGGTCAGGCGCGATCTTTACAAGCAACGGCTTCTCCCCGAGCTCAACATTCTTACGCGACAACGCTCCTACAAGCTCGCTCAATTCCCTTGTATTCTGCAGATCACGAAGTCCGGGCGTATTTGGCGATGAAACATTAACTGTGACGTAATCAGCGACACAGTGTACTTTTTCAAGAACGCTAACGAAATTTTCGACCGCTTCGTCATTCGGCACATCTTTGTTTTTGCCGATATTTATGCCAACGACGCATCTGTGTTCGATACCGCGAATGCTCTCGACTAATGCGTCCGCACCGTTGTTATTAAATCCCAAACGATTGATCAACGCTTGGTCGTCGGGCAGTCGAAACATTCTTGGCTTTGGATTTCCGGGCTGGGGTTCGAGTGTGACCGTTCCAACCTCGACAAACCCGAATCCAAGCGACGCAAGCTGATCGACGACAACACCGTTCTTATCAAATCCCGCAGCTATTCCAAGTGGATTCGCAAACTTCAGACCAAACAGCTCGATCGGAGGCATTCCAAACGAGGCATCGTCCACGTAAAACGGCGAAGCAAGACCTCGACGAAGGATCGACATTCCAAACTCGTGCGCCTTTTCGGCATCAGTTCGGAAAAGCAATGGCTGAGCTAGCGAGGAGTAGAGAGACATTTAGGCTGGAAATCCAATGCGTTCGTAAAGCTCGTTAAGAGGCAACACACAATCGACAATGTCCAGTGTGATAGTCGTATCGAGCCCAACAAATTCCTCTTTCTGCCAGCCGGAGCGTTTTGAGTAGACCTCGACGAGAGCTGAACTCTGTGAAATTAGAACGTACGTCTCAAGACTGGCGATATTATTGGTATAACGTAGAAATTTCTCACCGCGATCGTAACTCTCCGTCGACGGCGATAATACTTCAAAGATAATAGTAGGATTGGTAACAACATCCGACGCTTTATCGCGGAACATAGGCTGTCCGCATACAATTATGAGGTCTGGATATGAAAAGAGATCAGCTTCATTTGTAGCGACTTTCATGTTCGGCGAAAAACCTTGGCATTTCTTTCCGCGGAGCTGGCCATACAGAGATCCATAAAGATTGAAACATATCGTGCTGTGACTAGGACTTTCCCCGGCCATCGCATAAACGCTGCCGTCCAAAAACTCATGGCGATCCTGAGCGCTTCGCTCATATCGGAGATAGTCGGTATCAGAGAAAACTGGATGTGCTTGGGCTCGTTCGGCTATCATTTCAATGAATTCCCTCAATGTGACCATTCTAACTCATAACAGCAATAACTTTCACTAAACTTTGAACTTTCGACCGCTGTTTGGTACATTCACAAGCTAATGGGTGACGAAGCAAATTTGGTCGAAAAGTCGCGGATCATGGATTCGACGGCGATGAAACGCGCTCTTCGCAGGCTATCCACAGAGATCGTTGAGACCAATCGCGGTTCCGAAGACCTGTATATCGTCGGCGTTCGTCGCCGCGGTGTTCCGCTTGCCGAACGAATCGTCGATAAGATCGAAGCTCTCGAAGGCACACGCCCTTTATACGGAATTCTCGACATCACGCTTTATCGAGACGACCTCTCGACCGTTGGTACAAATCCGATTGTAAATCGCACGGAGCTCGAGCATGACCTTGACGGTAAGATCGTCGTCCTCGTCGATGATGTTCTCTACACAGGACGAACTATCCGTGCGGCGATGGATCAGCTAATGGACTTTGGACGTCCTCGCAAAGTTCAGCTAGCGGTTCTCGTCGATCGCGGCAAAGAACATCGCGAATTGCCGATCCAAGCAGATTTTGTCGGCAAATTCGTCCCGACGAAGCAAACCGAGATCATCAAAGTGATGCTCAAGGAATACGACGATGTCGAGGCAGTTGGAATTTTTGAGAAACCCTAAAACAGGCTGCCTAGCCTGTTTTTTTTGATTAGATGGAGAAACCTTTCCGAAGACGAGACTTGCTCGGTATCCGCGACCTTTCGGCGGCGGAGATCATCGGTATTCTCGACACTGCCGAAAACTTTAGCGAGATCTCAAATCGCGAGGTCAAGAAGGTTCCTGCTCTCCGCGGCAAGACGGTCATCAATCTTTTCTTCGAGAATTCGACGCGAACACGCACCTCATTCGAACTCGCCGCAAAGCGTCTCTCGGCTGACGCGGTAAACATCAGCGTTGCATCATCGTCGGTCACCAAAGGCGAAACGCTTCTTGATACTGCATTGAATCTCGACGCTATGGCTCCGGACTGCATCGTGGTTCGCCACGGCAGCGCCGGCGTGCCGCATCAACTCGCGAAAGTTTCGCGTGCGGCCATCGTAAATGCCGGTGACGGCGCGAACGAACATCCGACTCAAGCATTGCTCGACGCAATGACCATCCGCGAGCACAAAAAGCAGATCGCTGGCCTCGAAGTCGCCATAGTCGGCGACATTCTCCACAGCCGCGTTGCTCGGTCGAATATTCATCTACTAACAAAACTCGGTGCAAAAGTTCGCGTGGCCGGGCCGGGAACGCTTGTACCTGGCGATTTCAGTCACTTCGTCGAGAACGGCATGACGGTCGTGCCGCACATCGAAGACGCTATTCGCGGTGCCGATGTCGTGATGATCCTTCGCATTCAACGCGAACGCCAGGATTCGGCGTATTTCCCGACTTTACGCGAATATTCGATACATTACGGCCTAACGAACGAACGCCTCGATCTCGCGCGAAAAGACGCCATCGTCCTGCATCCCGGCCCGATGAACCGCGGCATCGAGATCGCCTCCGAAGTTGCCGACGGCTCGCGTTCGCTCATCCTAGACCAAGTAAAATACGGCGTTGCCGTGCGAATGGCGGTTCTCTACCTAGCAACTGGAGGTACCGTTAGTGGCTAGACCAGCTCTTAGAACATTGACCAAGAGGCTGATAATCACTACTTTTCTAGCTACGGTAATTAGCGGAACGATCGCCCATGCCTGTGAATGCGAGATAAAGCAGCCTGTATGCTATGAATATCCGCAAACTGATGCGGTTTTTGTCGGAGAAGTTACAGAAATATCGGACGACCCAAATATTTTTCCGACCGCGGTCAAGGTCAAAGTTATTGAGAATTTCAAAGGAATGTTGTTCGCTTCCGCAAATACATGGGATAAAATGACCTCCTGCTCTTACTCTTACAAGAAAGGCGAGAAGTTTCTATTTTTTGCCGGAATTGGGGAGAACGACAATTCATTCTTTAGCGCAGGTCTATGTTCAAGAACGTCACGATTATCTGAAGATTCCGCAGATATTGCTCAAGTTCGGTTGATGAGTAGTGGCCAATCGAAGTTTACGATCTGGGCGACCGTCAACCGATCGATCAACGTCCCAATACAGGGCGTTGAAGCTGAAGTGATAAATCCTAAACTACATTTGATGGCCAAGAGTGACTCAAATGGTGATCTAAAGATCGAAGTCCCGAATTCCGGAAAGTATCTTCTTCGCGTTTGGTCACCAAAGGGAAAGGTGTGGATACCGGGATTTATTCCAAAGCAAGGAGGATTTTTTGATCAGGCCGCTATGATTCGAAAAAATGGACGAACAAGAAAGGGCGAATTTCGGGATATCGAAATCGAAGTGAAAGAAAATAGATGCGGCTGGGTAAATGTGTCCCTCTCGGACAAAGCTAATCAATGAAATTACTGATCGCAAACGGCCATTTGATCGATCCGGCCGGGCAAGAGAATACGGGAATGAACGTCCTTGTCGAGGACGGCAAGGTTGCGGCGTGGATAAGGCCGAACGACCAACAGCCGTCGGATTGCGAGGTGTTTGACGCGAGCGGATTGCTTGTCGCGCCGGGCTTTATTGACATGCACGTGCATCTGCGAGAGCCGGGGCAGGAGCATAAGGAAACGATCGCGAGCGGTTGTGCGGCGGCTGTGGCCGGTGGATGGACGAGCGTGTGTCCGATGCCGAATACGACGCCTGTGAATGACAATGCCGCGATCACGCGATACATGATCGAGCAGGCTGAGCACGCGGGTCTTGCGAATGTGTTCCCGATCGGTGCGATCACAAAATCTTCTGACGGCAGCGAACTTGCCGAGATGGGCGAGATGAAAGCCGCGGGTGCCGTTGCCGTGTCTGACGACGGCCGTCCGGTGCCGAACGCCGGCATCATGCGGCGGGCGATGCAGTACGCACGCGATTTTGACCTGCCGGTGATCGATCACTGCGAAGACAAATCGTTATCAAGCGGCGGCGTTATGCACGAAGGCCGCGTTTCCCTGCTGCTCGGCCTCAAAGGAATGCCCGCTCTCGCCGAAGATATCGACGCCGTCCGCGACGTCATCCTCGCGCAGGAAACCGGATGCCGCGTTCACATCGCGCATGTCTCGACGAAAGGTGCTGTTGAGGCGGTTCGCCGTGCGAAACAAGATGGCCTAAATGTCACGTGCGAAGTCACGCCGCACCACTTTACGCTGACGGACAAGAATGTCGAGGGCTACGACACCAACACCAAAATGTCGCCGCCTTTGCGGTCCGAGGAGCATGTCGAAGCGATCATCGCCGGCCTAAAAGACGGCACGATCGACGCCATCGCAACCGATCACGCGCCGCATCATGCGGATGAGAAGGCTCTCGAATACGATCGTGCTCCGTTTGGCATTACCGGCCTCGAGACGGCCGTTGGACTGACTTTTCAACGCCTGATCGCGACCGGTGTGATCGATCTCGTGCGCTTTGTAGAATTGTGCAGCACCAATCCGGCAAGGATCTTCAATCTCGAACACCGCGGCACACTCAAACCGGGCTCGATCGCCGACATTACGATCATCGACCCGAATCACCAATGGACATACCGCAATAGTGAATCGAGATCCAAATCTCGCAATTCTCCATTCGATGGATGGCAATTCACAGGCCGTGCCGTCGCGACCATTGTCGGCGGCCGCGTTGTCTATCGCGTGTGAATGTGGCAAATTATTGTCAGCAAACAGGAGACAATTGTAATGAAACAACTGCTGATTCCGGTCATCGTATTGTGTTTTGCGGCGGCAGCGTCGGCTCAGGTGACGAGCGTGTACACCAGCACGACGACCAAAGCGTGTAAACAGGTCAATCAAACCGACGAAGGTGCCGGATATTACGAAGGCATCTGCCCCGGAACGGGCGGCTACACCGTCGAACTGATCGAAGGCGACATCAGGCAGACGCTTAACATAATTACGCCGCTTAAGAAGCGGCACGAACTGAATTTCTGGGGTTTCTATGGCGGTTTCTCGACTGTTGGCGAAAAGATCGAATGGCGTGTAAAGAAAGGCGTGCCGATCGCGTTGATCGCCCGCTTCAACGTGTCCGACGCCGAGGATCCGAAAAAGACAAAGTCCTATCTCATGGTCTCAAAGGTCAGCAAAACATCCTCGTGCGTAGTCGACGTCATCATGCCCGGCCCCAAACAAAACGCCGACGCCCGCGAAGTAGCCGACAAAGCCGCCGCGATGCCGTGTAAGGCGGTCGAGTAGTTCTATTCAACGCATTCCCACTTGTTTTTGGGCTTTGCCCATTTATTTGCGGAAAAGCAAAGCTTTTCCGCAAATAGAGCGGCAAAGCCGCGAAACGGACGTCCGGTGATGCAGATCAAACTTTCCCTGCAACTCATACTTCCCTTTCTTTCATCTTTGGACACAAGACGGTGCTTTTCTAATCCAGATCCGTCTGCAAAAAGACAAATGTAAGGAAAAAACAACAGATGAACGCGTGGAAACGAACGGCGGCGGTGCTTATTTTATTGGCTTTTGGGGCTTTTGTTTCCGCGAGTGCGCAAGATCTGTTGCGTGCCGACGCTAGTTCGTACGCGAGCTGGCAATGGCCGGCACATAGTGACGGAATTACGTACATTCCAGTCTGCTGGGAAAACGGAACGGGCTGGCAGCAAGAGACGCAGCACGTCAAAAACAAAATTCTCACGACTTGGGGAACCTACGCGAACGTCAATTTTTACGGTTGGGGCAATTGTCAGTCGAATTCTCGCGGCGTACGGATATTGATCACCGACACGCGATCGAATTCGGGCATCGGGCGTTCGCTTGACGGCCGCCGCAATGGCATGGAGCTGAATTTTACGTTCCGTAACTTCTCTCAAGGATGCCAAAACGAGAACCGTCGATTCGCGTGCATAGGCGGCGTTGCCGTGCACGAGTTCGGGCACGCGCTCGGCCTGATGCACGAACAGGACCGCGCCGATTCGACGTGCAATCTTGAGAGCCGACATTCCGGCGGCATACTTCTCACGGCCTATGACCCCAATAGCGTGATGAATTACTGCAACCCGCGATGGAATAACGATGGCAATTTGTCGTCGCTTGATGTCGTCGGAATTCAGCGGTTGTACGGCAAACGCTCGGCTGGGCCAGCGAGTTCGGGATCGGTAGTAATTAAAGACACGCTCAACTTCGCGGCTGGACAACGCAGCGAACACATCATAATGACGCTCGGAAATAACAATTCGCGTAGAGATATGAAAGTAACGACGTCGTCGCCGAACACTTCCGTGAGCTACACGTATTCAACACCGGGAAGATATTGCTACAAACTATGGTCCGCGACCGCGTATTCCGACGGCAACACCTACGAAGGCTACGGCGAGGGCTGCTGGACACTAGAAGCCGGAAGAAATTACACAGTCGAGGTCAAATTCCGCACCGGAACGCGTGGTAAGGCGTTCGATATTGTTTTGGAGTAGTGCTAAAACTCAACTTCCCGCACAAATTCCATCTGCTCGCCGGTCGTTGGGTGTCGTAATCCGAGCTTAAACGCATGTAAACACAGCCGCGTGTGTTCGATGCCGCCTCGCGACAAGTCGCCAACTATCGGATGCCCAATGTGTTCGCAGTGAATGCGTAGCTGATTGGTGCGACCGGTCACGGGCTCGAGTTCGAGCAATGTGAATTTACGGTCCGCACGTGCGGGCAGGATGCCCGCGTTCCGGCGCCAATAGTTCGTCGTCGCGTGTTTGCCGTCGGACTTAACGCTCCAATGCTTGAGCTCATCGTAACGCCCGATCGGTGCTTCGATGACGCCTTCCGACTGTTCGACGATGCCGTCAACCAACGCGAGATAACGCTTAGTGACTTGTTTCTTTAGGAACTGCGACGAAATGATGCGGTGCGCGCGTGCATTCTTTGCAACAACCACAATTCCGCTCGTCTGCTTGTCCAGACGATGCGGAAGCCCGGGACGCTCAGCCGTCGTCGCGTCTTGATTCAGATGATGCGCCAACCCGTTAAGCAGCGTTCCCGATTGCTCGCGATGCGAAGGGTGCATGAGCATGCCGGCGGGCTTTACGACGACGATGAGATCGTGGTCTTCGTGCAGAATATCGAGTTCGATAGCCTCACGCCGCATCGCGGTACCGCGTTCGTCGTCAACGATGATCTCGATAAAGTCTTGCGGACGCAGGCGATAGCCAATATTCTCGTGGCGGCCGTTCACCTCGCAGCGACCGAGCTTTACTTGCTCGCGAAGATACATCTTGCTCACCGTCGCAAAGTGTCCGAGCAGATAATCCTCGAGCCGCATTTTGCTCGCAAACGGCGGCGCGACTATGTGATGCACTTGTTCCACGCCTGAATTGTATCGCATCGCGTTGGCGAACAACTCGCGGCTGTCCTACAATTTTGTAATACGATGAAGAACGAAGACGCAATGTTCCTCGCCGAAGCCGCCGCTGTGTTCGCCCAAGAAACCAGCCTCCGCGATGCGTGCTCTGCCGTTGTTCCGGAACTCGCAAACGTCGTAAACGCCCGCGTTGCCTTTGTCGCGCTTCGAAAACCCGACGGTTTAGCAGACATTATCGCCTGCGAAGGCCTCGGCGCCAGCGATTTTCGACGCCTCGAAGCCCGTATCGTAAAAAGTAGCGTCTGGCGTATATTTGCGATGCAGCAGCCCGTAGCCGTGGACGATATTTCGAAAGAGACAGCGTTGGATTTTGTGTCGTTTGCCACCGGCTCACGATTACTGATCGCTGTTCCCGTCATCGTTGATGCCAAGATCCGAGGCCTTGTCGCTGTCGCATTTGAGCGAACTGTCCGCGTCGATGAGTCGCGAGTCATCATCGTACTGAACGCCGTCGCTGCGATGACCGCTCAGGCAATTCGTCTATCAAATGCACTCGAAAAAGCAGCCTCGCAAACGGCCAACGAGTCCGTCCACCGCTCGCAACGGCTGAAAGAGCGCTTTGGCTTCTCGACGCTCGTCGGTAATTCGTCGCAAATGCGTGCCGTTTATGACCAAGTCTCGCAGATCGCACGCACGAACTCCTCCGTCCTGCTGCGCGGCGAAGCCGGCACAGGCAAAGAGCTGATCGCAAAGGTCATTCACTACAATTCGCTTCGCTCGAAACGGCCGTTCGCACCGTTTAGCTGTGCTGCGTTTCCGCAGAACCTGCTCGCAAATGAGCTTTTCGGCCAAACACGTCGCGGCCGTATCGAACAAGCAGACGGCGGCACCTTTTACATTGACGAGATCGCTGATCTTCCAAACGATGCTCAGAAAATGCTCGTTGATGTTCTAGTGCGGAATGAGTTTATTCGTGCCGATAATGACGAGCGTGTCTTCACAAACGTACGGCTCATCGCCGGTACGAGCCGCGACCTCGAAAAGCTTGTCGAGAATGGCGAATTCGATCGCGAATTGTTCGAGAAACTTGCATTGTTTACAACATTCGTCCCGCCGCTTCGCGAGAGAAAGTCCGATATTTTACTTCTCGCAGAGTATTTTGTTGAGCGTCTCGCCGAGAAGCACGAGCGCTCGATACTTCGTATCTCGACGCCTGCGATCGACATGCTAACGGCGTACCATTTTCCAGGCAATGTTCGCGAACTTGAGAACGTCGTCGAACACGCGGTGCTTGCTTGCGAAGCAAACGTAATACACGGCCATCATCTGCCGCCGACTCTTCAGACCGCTGAGGAAAGCGGCACCGAGGTTCGCGTCACGCTCGAATCCGCAGTCGCCGCCATCGAGCGCGACCTGATCCAAGACACGCTAAAATCGACTCATGGAAACATCGCTCGGGCGGCGAGATTGCTCGATTCGACCGAGCGAATTCTCGGTTACAAGATCAGCAAGTATAATATTGATGCACGCCGATTTCGCCGATGACTAGAGACGAACAACTGATCGCAGGATTGCCCGACGAAGAGGCCGCACGCCGATTTTTAGGCCGTCTTGACGAATTGCATCCGAATGTTGCCGCAAAACTGCGAAAGGACGAGCCGCTGCTGTCGGACGTTCTCGCACTTGCTGCTTTTAGTCCGTTGCTCGCGACGACGATGCTACAGAACAAGGAATATATCGCGTGGCTCGGCCGAAAGCGTACGGATTCCGGCGTTCGTTCGAAAGCCGAGATGCTCGAATCGCTCGCTCGTTTTGCACTGACAAATTCTACGGTCGAACAAGCTGTGATGTACGCAAGATTTCGCAGGCGTGAGTTATTGCGGATATTCCTGCGTGACATTCGTGACCTCGCCACCATCGCAGAGCTTACCGAAGAGATTTCAAACCTAGCCGATTCAATACTAGAATCTGCCCTCGAACACGCCCGTCGTGACGCCGATAATCGTTTTGGCACCCCACAAGCAACAGACGAAAAAGGCCGCCTTTCGCCCGCGAATTTCGTCGTTGTCGCTCTTGGAAAACTCGGTAGCCGCGAACTAAACTATTCGTCCGACATCGATCTTCTGTTCATCTACTCGGCCGAAGGCGAGACGACAGGCGGCAATCGCGACAAGGTAACTAACCGCGAATACTTCATCAAACTCTCTGAGATCATCATTCGGCTTATTGGCAATACGACCGGCGACCATGCCGCTTATCGGGTCGACATGAGGTTGCGTCCGCACGGAACGCTCGGTGCATTGGCGATGTCGCTTGGTGACACGGTCAAGTATTACAACAACGAAGCGAGGCCGTGGGAGCAGCAGGTTCTGATCCGCAGTCGTGCATCTGCCGGTGACGCAGATCTTTATTCGCAATTCTATTCTTCGGTCGAAGCAAAGATCTATCCAAAAGATGAACCTGTTGCAAACGCTCTCGCGAACGTCCGTCAAAGCAAGGAGAAGATCGACAAAGAGCGGCTAATGCGTAGCGGTTACGATGTAAAGCTCGGCACCGGCGGCATTCGCGAGATCGAATTCATCGCTCAGGCTCTTCAGCGTGCATACGGGGGCCGCGACCGTTGGCTGCGGATCGGACACACGCTGATCAGTCTTCAGCGGCTAGTCGACCGCAAATTTCTGTCAAGCACCGAGATCACCGATCTTTCTGCCGCTTACACATTCTTGCGTCGAACCGAACACGTTTTGCAAATGGAGAACGGCATCCAGACGCACTCTATTCCGGAGGACGAAGACAAGCTGGCACTTCTTGCAAGTCGAATGCAGTTCATTGACGGCAACGATTTCGCAACATCTCTCGAACAGCATCGCGAAAGTGTGTCGCGAGTTTTTTCACGTATTTTCGGTGAGATCGATGACACAGGTTTCGACGTTGTTCCGACGGTTGATCTTGTAGAACCCATGGTGATCGACGAGCGGATAGTCTATGCGAATCCATTGATGGAAAAGATCGCTGAGCGTTCGCCATTTTATGCGAAACAGTTTTCGAGCGACGAAGATCTCGCCGATTCATTGCCCGCCGAGGACGAATTGACCGACGAGATCAATTACGCTGCGGTTATGATGCTCGCCGTGGAGAACGAGGACGATTTCGGTTCACGTCTTCGAGCAATGCGGAAACTCTGGCCGAAACTAAATGCAGCCATTGTTGCCGCCGATGCCATCGAAGCTATCGCCGTGACCGAATCAAAACGCCGGCAAACACTGCTCGCCGAGGCAAGCTTGAAAGCGGCGATATTTACGGCAGAGCACGAGCTTACTCGTCGTTTGCATCCTCATAAGCCAAAGCTCGACATCGCAATTCTCGCTCTGGGCAAGCTTGGTGGACGAGGCCTTGATTTTGGTTCCGACCTAGATCTTGTTATTTCTTACTTCGATCCGGCAGCGAAAATCGCCGATCTGACGCCTCACGAATTTTACGGTCGTGCGGTCGAATTGTTTACAAATGCCCTCTCGTCAATGACGCGTGATGGCAGTCTTTATCGTGTCGATCTGCGGCTAAGGCCGTACGGTTCGAAAGGAATGACAGCCGTTTCGATCGATGCATTCTTACGATATATAACCGAGGCGGCAGCGATTTGGGAACTGCTGGCGTTCGTAAAATTGCGGTTTGCCGGCGGCGACGCGAGTATTGGCGAAACGCTCGAACACGAGATCAGGCGGTCGATACACGAGAAGGCTCGAACCATTCCGCACGAAGAACTTCGCGATGAAACTCGAAAAATGCGAATCGCACTTGAACGGCGAAAGCCGCCACGTCGCAGCGGAGACATCGACATAAAATTCGGTTCGGGCGGAATGCTTGATGTGTATTTTGCGATGCGATTTCTTCAGCTTCGTGACGATATTCCCGACGATACGACCAACCGTTCGACGCCTCATATGTTGAAGATGCTGTATGACGCTGGCTCGATGGGCAAAGAGGAATATCGAGTTCTCGACGACGGGCATTCGTTCCTTTCGCGTCTCGATCACGCACTTAGGCTCGCAGTAGGACGCACTACAAAATTCCCTTCCGACAAGCCCGAACTCGCGGAACTGGTTGCTCGATCCATGAAATTGAAAAGTTCTTCGGAACTGCTCGAACAGCTTACAATGACGCGATTGTCCGTGCGCGAGGCGTTCGACGATATCCTCAGCTAATCACGAACAAACAGATCTTCGAGCGACTGCTTTACTGGCGTGATCGACGCGAGTCTGCCGCCTGCTTCTCGTGTAATCGCAAGCACGGCGTCGATATCTGATTCGTCGAGAATCTGGATCGTCGCACCGTTTGGCCTCGCGGTTATCGATGCCCCGGCAATGAATTCGATACGTTCGCGGATAACGTCAGCGGCAACCGATTGTACGTTGATCTCTAAACTACGCGATGCCTCATCATTAACTAGCAATTCGTGCAATGAACCAAACGCAGCGAGTTTCCCTTTCCGAAGGATAGCAACCTCGTCACACAAAGCTTCGATGTCTGTCAGAATATGAGTAGACATGAAAACCGTTGTTCCCTTATTGCGAAGCCCGGCGATCAGCTCACGAATTTCGCGTCGCCCGACAGGATCGAGGCCGCTCATTGGTTCATCAAGAAAGACGATCTCCGGGTCGTTGATCAATGACTGAGCGAGACCTACACGCTGAAGCATTCCTTTTGAAAACTTGCGAAGCTGCCGTTTGCGATCAACTTCGGTGAGTCCAACGGCGGAAAGTAGTTCCTCGGTTTTTGCGTTTCGAGTAACAGCATCGTAACCGAACAGACGGCCGAAATAGTCCATTAGTTCATTCGCTGTCAGATAATCGTAAAAGTACGGATTCTCAGGACAGTAGCCGATGCGGCGGTGCATTTGCACATTCGAAATGTCGTGGCCGAGAATGCGTGCGGTTCCTTTGGTCGGAAACTGGAGCCGCATCAGCGTTTTGATCGTCGTCGTTTTCCCGGCTCCGTTGCCGCCGAGAAAGCCGAATATCTGCCCGCCGCTGACATTTAGCGTCAGGTCGTCTAACGCGAGCACGCGCTTCTTTTTCAAGAATCCCTTCTCGTACTCCTTCGACAGCCCTTCGATCTCAACAACGTAATTCATATGTGCAATCAATTAGCGTCCCGTAACGCCTGATCTTTCAAAATCTAACTTTGCCTTGCATTCTCGCTTGTCCAAAATGTACGGCACATTTGACGGATCGACTATTCGGCCGGAACCGTCAGCTCGGAATTCTCGACCATTTGGCAGTTTTACCGACATCAGCAAATTATTCACTTCGCGAAGGTCATTCACACAACGCCCGATCCGCTCTTTCGTATCTGCAAGTGCTTTGTCGATCGCATCTCGCTCATCTTCCGAATCAAGCTGAGCCAGCCGTCGTTCGCCGACGATCTTTGTTTTATCATCCTGCGCCTCGGCCAGCATTTGGCCGTAGATCTGCCGAGCCGTTTCACGACTACTGCCTTCTGTCTTGACCGCAGCGGCCATCATCTTCATGAACGGCGGCGCGCCTGCGATCTTCGATCCCTGTTCATACATTTTTGCAGCTTCATCATATTGT
Source organism: uncultured Acidobacteriota bacterium (assembly GCA_937871585.1). Lineage (GTDB taxonomy): Bacteria > Acidobacteriota > Blastocatellia > Pyrinomonadales > Pyrinomonadaceae > OLB17. The sequence goes on from CALMPJ010000191.1 coordinate 53,210, forward strand.
TTTAACTTCCAATATATGTAGCCAAGCTGATGATACAGCCGCCATTCGTTTGGATTATTCGCAATTCCCTTTTGCGTGATCGCGATCGCTTTTTCAGGATCGATCGCCGGTAATACGACGGCTCCATACGAATACGCCGCTATGAATCGCGGATCGAGATCCGTCGCATTCTCTATGTACGGATATAGGAGCCGCGGATCAAGGTCTCGCAGGTCGTCGAGATTCACGTCCTTGCCCGCAGAATCAGCTGCGACCATTTTGTCGCCAATATACTGAAGCGATTTGACCCAATACCAATCGGCCAATAGGCCCTCGAAACCAAGTGCAAATCCCTTCATTCTCGAACCGTGAACGGCAAGGTCCGAATCCTCATAGCCGGGCGGCAAAGCTGGTCTCCGGCTCTGCAGTGCGTTTCCTGAAAAAGCGGCGACGACAAAACCCGCGACACCGATCAAGATCGCAGTTAGGAATGTCTTGGAAGCGCCGTTCGTCATTTACTTAAAGTTTCGCTTACTGAATATCAGAACCGTGATCGCGAGCAACACAGCGTCAAAACCGAACGCGTAAACAGTCGCAAAACCAGCGTACGACAAAGTCGGCACATCGCCGTGGGCCGCGTTGATGATAAAACTGAAATTCGAAAGATTCGGCAAGGTATAATAAATCGCAGTAAATACCGCGATCGCAGACTGCGAGCCGAGAGTAGTTGCGAGATCCAAAAGCGAAGCGCTGAAATGACCGATCAGGAATACAAAAAACGTTAACAACGCGGATAATGCAGGCGTGGAAAAGCTAGAGAACATTATCGCAACGGCAGTCAGGATCGTAAGCTCTAGGAAGATCAGATAGATAGCTCCCCAAACCGACGCCGTCTGCGACGCGCCACCGACGTACGCCAATGCCAACGTCACACCGACGCCCATGATCATTACATTAACGAACAAAGTTGCACATAGCCCAAGATATTTTCCGACGATGAATTCGCCGCGGCCAATTGGCTTTGAAAATATTGAGTAAACTGTCTTCTTCTCGATCTCTTTCCAAACCAGGCTGACACCGACAAAAACAGCAATGAACGAACCGAAGAGCAGCACCGAGCTCAATCCGAGATTGATGATCACACGGCTTTCCTGACCGGCAGTAAGCTCGCCAAGAAAGATCGCACTGACGGTGATCAGCAGAACAAAAACAATTAGGTTGTAAAGGATCCGGTCGCGGACCGCCTCGCGAAACGCATTTTTCGCGATGGTCAAGATCCGGGGCAGGGATCGTGTTCCTTCGTTGGGCATTTCTATCTATTGACTAAATCTGAAGGAGACTGAGAATCTCCGAATTGAAGTATTCTAACACGGATCAAGGTCACTCAGGCGGAATCGGAGGCGAATCCGTATACATTTGGGCCGCATTTTGCGGGATCAGTTCGCCCGGAGGCGTGCTGAGTCCATCCACTTTCGACATATGAAACGCCTTTGTGCTCTTGTATCGAATAAGACGTATCCAGCCTTCAGCTTGTTTTGCGTTGACTGCGAATGCAGCTTCGGTCTGTGCCTTTGCCTCTTCCTCAAGCCCGACCGAACGCATAAATTCCGCAGCCTCGATACGCAAGTATATGGAACGCGGATAGACCGTGGTCGCTTCACGATAGGCTTCGACAGCTTGGTCGATAGCGCCAGCGGTTTTGTACTGAGTAGCGAGCTGAGAATAAGTGAGCGACATACCGATGCCGGTCACAATTCCTTTTCGAGTCATTTCCGCGGCTTTCAGATACTCATTCATCGCAGCATATCTTGCGGCGGCCGAGCTATACGCTCCGGCATATTCCGGATCGAGCATCAAGGCAACGCGATAATCAGCGAGTGCAGAATCGTGATCGATCGTCATTTCCGCCCGATTTACATAAACCTCTTCCGCGATCTTGATTCCGGCGTAGGCCAAACACGCGACAATGCCGACGACCATTAGCCAAAAGATACCTCGACGTAGCCGAGAGGACATTTCCCCGACGAGTGAACTGTCCGATACTCCGATCGCCGCCGACAGAATCAGGAACAATCCCATTCCATTCTGAGCCGATCGAAACGAAAACGAACTGACCATCGAACTGACCGCAAACGCAGCAATTCCGCCGAAAACGGACCAGATCACAACAGAATTTGGACCGCGGATCTGTTTGAAAAGTGCCACCGCCAATCCGCCAAAAGCTACAAATATTAGGGAGAATCCAACAATTCCCAATTCCGACAATATCTGTATCGGTTCGTTATGAGCTCGCTCGACCAGATAGTCTTCGCCATACTCAGTCGATGTGTCTTGCGGATTGTCACGGCGAAAATTCATCCTGCCGTCGTTGAATGCGCGTCCAAAGCTATCAGCTCCATGGCCTATGAGCCAACGCTCTTTCGCCATATGAATGCCAACCTTCCAGACGACGACGCGAAATTCGCTAGATGTGAATTCCGGGTCCTGCGTTCCCGTAATATAATCCGCAGTCGCAGGAACATCCGATGTCACCACGAAAAGCACCTGAAACCCGACGGTGAAGATGAGCCATGCGGCAGCGATCGCTGCGACGACTTTTCGTTTGCCAACGGACTTGAAGACCAATGCTCCGATAAAGAACACCGACATTCCGATGATGCCCGCAAGAAATGAGCCCTTGCTAAGCGAAAGCATCACGGTGATCCATGCGAGTAAAAACGCGGCTGCGACAAGCCAGCGAACTCGGCCTTTCATAAAGATCGCACCGGCGGCGAGCACCGGCGAGATCGTCGCCATTAGTTCGCCGTACTTTCCGTAACGAATACGCAAAAAGCCTTCGCTGAGCTTAAAATCCGTTAACGTCAAATAGTCGATCAAACACAAAATGCCTGTGATCGTCGCCGCTGTCGTGATCGCAACGAGCGGAAAGCGTATACTCCCCTGCCAGCGAACGATCGCTGCAAACGTAACGAACGCCGCTATATAAAGCGCCCAAATAACGGTGTGATGGAAAACCGATTCAAGGGAATAGGCCCAAACGGCAGAGATAAGTCCAAATAAAGCAAACGCAGTCAGCCACTTAGAAAACCTAAACGAATACCGTCCAAGACCGCCGATCAATTCCGTGATCTTAGCTCCCGAAAGCCAAATCCCAAACCAAACAACCGCCAGCAACACAGACAACACCAACTCTGCCTTGTACGGATGCGAAACAGGTATGACCGGTCCGGGAACATAGAATAATATGCTTAACAGTCCTAATCCAAACAAAACGGCACAAACGTTGGACAAAACGCTTTCCGCCGCAAAAGGCTTGTCTAGAATTTCAAATTGGGTGTTTGCTTCCATATCCAGGCATTCTGAACTTATGAAGTTTAGCATTTGCTTTCAATAAAAATAAAAGAGGCCGCCGTTTCCGGCAGCCTCCTTTATTAGTAACCTATGTACTCTAGTTCGTCATCGCCGATGCAGATTGAACAAGAGCTAGGGTTCCGAATTGAGCCAACGTTGTATCAGCCTTCAAAACACCATCGGTCGAAATTCCGAATCGACGGGTACCAGTGGCAGTTACGCCCGTCGTAGTAGTTGGCACCGAACTAAATGCAAACTGGGCGGGCACGGTCGTCGTCGATGCGGTCCTGATCCCAACAAAGGTGTATCCGCTTTTTGTCCCTGTATCTAATGAATCATCAATAATACGCGCTCCCGGAGTGCCTAATTCTTGTAGTGCCAGGATGCTAAATGATGTAGCACCGGCATACTGCCCGTTTCCTACAGTCGCTGCGTATGTCATCTGTGCTCCGTGAAGCACTCTCATCGCTGAGACCGCGGAACCTTCGTTTGCCGAGCGACGAGCTGACAGTAGATTTGGTATTGCGATAGCAGCGATAATTCCGATTATCACAACTACGATCAAAAGTTCGATCAGTGAAAAGCCTTTTTGCTTGTTGATCATTTTCGTATCTCCGTTCCGAAGTATTGTCGGACTAATCGATCTGATCGCGAACGGAAGGTGAGCAGAATCAGATCGGTCAAGGAAAAAGGCGGGAAACATTTCTCAGAAATGCCTCCCGCCCGGTCAACTTAACTAAGTGTTAAGACTAGTTACCCATCGGCGAAGCTGCTTCAGCAGTTGCCTGCGTGTAGACAGTCGTAAGGCTGCCAGCCGTAGCATCGGCCTTGAGAACACCGTCGGTAGCGACTGCGAAGCGACGTGCACCTGTTGCGGTTACGCCGGTTGCGGTCGTTGGGTTAGCCGATCCGAAGAATACTGCAGGAACGGTCGTGGTTGCTGCCGTAGCACCAACTGCAAAGTTGTAACCGCTCTTCGTACCACCAGCAAGAACGCTGTCAACCAAGTTGATCGTTCCACCGAGTGTACCGATAGCTGCTGCATAGCTGCCGCTGCCATAGGTCGAAGCATATGTCATCTGAGCACCATGAATGGTGCGAAGCGAAGATACTGCTGAGCCTTCGTTAGCTGAACGACGTGCGGCAAGCAGGTTAGGAATAGCGATAGCGGCGATGATGCCGATGATCACAACAACGATCAAAAGTTCGATAAGCGAGAAGCCCTTTTGGTTTTTCATTTTTAGTTCACAATCTCCTAAAGATTTAAGTCTGTCTGTACCTTTCCCAGGCAGCCTATCTATTACAACCACTGTGCCAAAAGGTCCAATCCCAACTCAAGTGCTTGTATTTATTGCGTTTAGAGGCTTGTCGCTAGCTTGGAGTGAGGTCGATTTACCGCTTTTGACAGCTAGTTCTAACAGTTTTTGGTAAGACCAAATGACAAAATCTGTCAGTTTTGAGGGTTTTTTGGGATTTCTAACTATTCGCCGCCGCGCATTTGAGCACTCAGGCTGCGAATATTGTGTTTATCAAGAAGATGACGCAATGAACGGACAGGCATACCGAGCAGATCAGCCGCTTTAGTTTGATTGCCTGAGACCTTACGCAGAGCTTCTACCACGTAGGTTCGCTCCAGATTATCAAGATGGCTCGTCAGATCGATGCCATTATCAGGCAGATCGAACTCGGCTTTGATGCGTTCGGGATTGTAATTAGTTATATGATCAGGCAATCGCTCGGGCTGGATCTCTTCGCCGCGTTCTAGAGCAACGGCTCGTTCGATGGTATGTTCAAGTTCTCGAACATTACCGTGCCAAGCATATCCCTCAAGGATCTGCATAGTTTTGGCAGAAACATTAACGTTTCGTCCACTTTGAGCGTTGAATTTGGCAACAAAATGCTCGACCAGCTCAGGAATGTCTTCGGCCCGCTCACGCAATGGCGGAAGATCGATCGGGATAACCGATATTCGATAAAAGAGATCCTCGCGGAACGTGCCTTCATCGGACATCGCCTTCAGATCGCGATTTGTAGCAGCGATCACTCGAGCGTCGATCGGAAGTTCGTCATGAGCACCAACTGGGCGAACACGGCGTTCTTGGAGCACCCGAAGCAGCTTCACCTGCATAGCCGGAGACATCTCACCGATCTCGTCAAGAAAGATCGTACCCTTATCCGCGGCCTCAAAAAGACCTTTTCTATTGCTATTCGCTCCGGTAAACGCCCCTTTTATGTACCCGAACAGCTCCGATTCGAGCAATGTTTCCGTGAACGCACCGCAATTAATTGAAATGAATGGCCGCTCTGCACGGTCGCTGCGGTCGTGGATCGCTCGTGCTACAAGTTCCTTTCCGGTGCCGCTTTCGCCTGTGACCAAAACCGTGGACTGAACCTCCGCGACTGTTTCGATCATTTGGAAGATCGCGTCCATTTTGGACGAGGTTCCGACAATATTCTTAATACTGCCGCGATCACGCTGGGCACGCTTGAACGCACGATTCTCGACGATCAGCTCCTGCTTTTCGAGCGTTTTCTTTACGATCAGCTTTAATTCTTCGACATCGAACGGCTTTTGAATGAAATCATCCGCACCAAGCTTGAACGCTTCTCTCGCAGTCTCAACCGAAGCAAACGCAGTCATCAGCACGACGCCAAGGTCCGGCTGTGTCTCACGAACCGAACGCAACATCTCAATGCCGTCCATATCGGGCATTTTGACGTCGGAAATGATAATATCGGCCGGCGATTCAGCCAAAGCTTCGATCGCCTGACGGCCGTTCATTGCCGTACGGATCTTGTGCCCGTCGCCCTCAAAAACGAGAGACAAGAGCTGACGATAGCTTTGTTCGTCATCGACGATCAGTATGTTTGCCATGTTGCAGAAAGTTTACCGACGAACGCGTCAGCACATCAACATTTTCACGGATAACTAAACAATATACAAGCACTATTTCGCTATTCGCTATCCGCGACGTTGAGAAATTTGGTCAATTCGGAGGTTTTCCCGGTTTCAGCTCGTTCGCTTCGCAACGCTGCGCGGTTCTCCTTTGGCAATTCGATCGTTATTGTCGTGCCGACACCTTCGGTGCTGCGGACGTTTATCGCACCATTATGATCTTTGACGATCTGATACACGATCGAAAGCCCAAGGCCCGTACCGCCGGTTGTCGAGTTGGCAAATGGCTCAAACAGTTGTTCGACCTGTTCCTGCGACATTCCGCGGCCTGTATCCGTAAATGTGATCCGAACACGTCCGCTCTCCGCATGGCCAAGCCCGACCGTGAGTTTCCCGCCGTCGGGCATTGCCTGGACCGCATTCCTGGCTAAATTCCAAAAGATCTGCTTCAATTGGGTCGAATCGGCCGGAATCACGATCTCTTCGCTGCCCGAATCATCTATAAGTTCATGCGTAGGGAGAATGTCGGGGCTGTGCTTCATCAAATAGAGCACTTCGCGAATGGCGTCGCCGACATTTGTGTCGGCAAAATCCACGGCTGCAGGCCGTGCATAATTGAGAAAGTTAGTGATTATGCTGTTTAGACGGTCAGATTCTTTAAGAATGATTTCCATCAGGCTCGCCTGCGGCGTATCAGGAGCAGCCGTTGTTTCCATCACTTGGATCGCACCACGCATCGCTCCAAGCGGATTGCGTATCTCGTGAGCCAATCCGGCAGCAACACGGCCAACCGCTGCCAAACGGTCTTTTCTGCGAATGCTGTCCTCCATAGACCTGATATCAGTTAGGTCTTGAAAAGTAATGATAAGACCACTCGCCTCGTTCGTCTCCGAAAAGAGTTTCGAGATCGAATATCCAATGCGAACCGCAAATCCGTCGGGAGTTTGGAGATCCGTCTCAAATCTTGGCGATTGTTCGCCGGCCTCCGCAGCCTCTAGCGACATCCTGATCGGCTCCTTGATATCACCAAACAGCCTGAATATCGAGCCGCCGCGAAAGTCATCCGACCGAAAACCGGTAATTTCCGCAGCTGCCGCATTAAACGTGTAAATCGTACCTTCCAGATCGGTCGTAATAAGGCCAGAACGGATCGATTCAATAATACGCTCGTGAAGTAAGCGTAAATTTGCCAATGACTTAGCGGTCTCTTTTAATTCTTCACCTGAAGTTCTTCGATCGGCCAATCGCGACGCTAGAAGCCCTACAACCAGTACGCCGACGATGTTGAAACTGACGATCTGCACCAGCTTTCCTGTCGCCTGTTCGGCGCCGGTGAACTCGATCCAGCCGAAGAAGGCGAGCACGGAGATAACAATCATCTGTAACCCACAGAATACAGATAATAGAAGCGTCGGAAGCGGCCTAAGGAAATATGACGCAACGCTTACAAGAACAATGTACAGAGTGATATACGGTGATGAAAAATCGCCCGACCGCCAAACCAGCCAACTAACTAACAGCGAATCAAGGACAAATTGAATACTGATCTGGAAAAGATAATTCGAATTCAGACGTAAAAGAAAGAAATAAACGATGGTCAAGCCAACCGAGATGAGGAAGATCAGGAAAAGTCCCTGAGGAAATCGCTCCCACGAGAGTTGCAGACGGCCGCTGTTCCAGATCCAGATGGTCACCATCAGCACGAAAATGACCATCAAACGCCCAATGATCAACGTCTGAATGCTCTGCATCATTTTCGGATTTGCACTAACGATGTTTTCGTCTAAACTTGGCATAGCAAGCACTTGCGGAAACGGAAAATGACGGAAAATTCACCAATTTACGACGAACGCCCTTGGGGCAATTTTACGGTCCTCGACGATCAGCCGTCGTTCAAAGTAAAGCGAATTGAGGTTCTGCCCGGCAAACGCCTCAGCTATCAACGGCATTCGAAACGGTCCGAGCATTGGTTCGTCGTCGCGGGCATCGCTAAAGTAACATTAAATGGCGAAGATCTGCTAGTCAAAGCCGGCTCCGCAGTTGATATTCCGGTCGAAACCGCACATCGTGTAGAAAATCCATCCCCCGATGAGTTGCTCGTATTCATAGAGACCCAAACCGGCAATTATTTTGGTGAGGACGACATTGTTCGCCTCGAGGATGATTTTGGCAGAGCTTAGCTAATTGCAAGTATCCTTTCCACTGCCTCGCCCAGGTCTTCAGCAATAATTTCCGGATCATCCTTCAGTATTACTTGATGTTCTGATCCGTAACCTGTTAATACCATTGCACTTCGTAGATTCGCTGCGAATGCGGTTTTCACATCCAGGTCTTTGTCACCTATCATCCACGAACCTTCTATTGAAAGCCGTTGTTCTAGGCAGGCCGATTCGATCATTCCAATTCCCGGCTTTCGGCAATGGCAGCCATCGTCAGGCAAATGCGGACAAAAATAGTAAGAATCGATCATTCGATCAAGCTGCACGTCCATTTCGCGATGAATGGCGTGCATATCGGCTTCTGTATAAAGCCCGCGACCGATCCCGGACTGATTTGTAACGACGATCAAGCCAAATCCCGCGCTCTTCAGCTTTTCCAGCGCATTAAACGTAAAATCGAAGATCTCAAGATCCTCGACGCGGCTCAGAAAGTTGACCTCTTTGATCAGAGTGCCGTCACGATCGAGAAAAACTGCCGGCCTACTGCTCATCTTCGTCGCCTCCGTTAGCGGCAAACGCGGCCTCAAACACACGTTCCGGCGTGATTCGAGTCATACAACGATGGTCGATCGGGCAATCACGAAGCATGCACGGTGCGCAATCGACCGGTTCACGTAAAACGAACGCATTCGGCGAAAATGGTCTCGTCGTCTCGGGGTTCGTCGGGCCAAACAGCACGATGGTCCTCGTTCCGACTGCCGGTGCCAGGTGAGCGAGTCCCATATCGTTCGAGATCATAAGGTCGGATCTAGCCAGGATCGCTGCCGCCATCGCCAGATCTGTTTTACCTGCAACGTTTACAAGCTTTACCTTACAATGGGCTTCAACTTCCGCAGCTGTGCTTTCTTCGTCCTTTGAGCCTATCAGCACAACGTTCTGATTCGCGTCGTTTGCGATCATTTCCGCTAGCTTTGCATAATTCTCAACAGGCCACCGCTTCGCCCGCGAATTCGCAGAACCCACACCTAGAGCGACCGTTGGACGGCCAAAATCGATTCCATTTTCGATGAGAAACTTACGAGCTGCCGACTTTCTTTCATCTGAAACCTCGAGCTTCCCATCGTACTCAAATCGACCAACCGTTTCGCGGTTAAGTAGAAGCCTCTCAACATTTTGTACGAGATTTACGTAATAGTACGCTTCGTGCCGACGGTCTTTCCATTCGGGAACCGCGATCGGATCGGTCAACAAAAGGCCGCGAACGTCCTTATTATAGCCGATACGACGCGGTATTTTGGTCAAAAAAGCCGTTATCGCTGATTCGAACGAATTCGGAAGCAGCACTGCAAGATCGAAATTGTCGCGTTTCAGAAACTTCGAATTATCTAGAATATCGCGTACCGGCCATTTGGCTTTGTCATACGAGACGATCTCATCAATGAATGAAGCGTCCTGAAACAAACCGTCGGCCCACGATCGTGTTAGAAGCGTTATCTGATCCTCCGGAAAGATCCGACGAAGCTCACGTAATGCGGGGATAGACATCACGGCATCGCCGATCCAATTTGTACCGCGAACGAGTATCTTCATCTAAACAAAGACCTTAGGCCGTCATCGAGACTGATCTTTGGCTCCCAATCGAGTTCGGTTTTTATGAGAGAAAGGTCGGATACATAGTTCTTTGGCGTCGGCATCGGCAAAGGGTTTTCATCGTCGACCACAACCTGAAGCCCCGAAACATCCTGCATTTTGGCAACTAGTTCACTCATAGAAAGCGCATTTTCACGTCCGCCGCCGATATTGTAAGTGCCGTGGCGAATGACTGAGTCCACAAAAGCCGAACAAGCGCCAGACAGGTCATCAACGTGCAAAATGTCGCGAACCGGAATTCCGCCGCCTGGCAGCCGTAATCTTTCGCCGTAGTTTATCGCATTTGCAAAATGCCCGACGAATCCGGGCGAATTCCCTTCGATATTTGGGCCGTATGCGGACGATAATCTGAAGATACACGAGCGAAATCCGCGGGTATTTGAGTAGTATTGCACGTAACTTTCCGCGATAAGCTTCGACCATTCTAGAGAGCTCTGGCCTGAGAACTTAGTTGGACAAGTTTCAGGAAC
>CALMPJ010000192.1 GCA_937871585.1 uncultured Acidobacteriota bacterium
TCAAAATCTCTTGATTTAATTGATAAAAAGAGTGTAAACTTGTTGTACGATGTTGTGCGTTGCGTCGGTAAATTGCCGCCGCTCGAAGATATCGTGTTTGACGAAGTATTTGAGGCGTTTCGCTTCGACAAAAAACGATCCGCCGGCACGCTGCAAATGGTTCTGCTAAAAGGACTTGGGCGACCGGTGATCGTCGATGCGGTGACCATTCCGCATAAACATCACCAAAATGCCTTTGAGCGGCTTCGGAAATTCTGAACCGCCAAATACCAACACGGCAATAAATTCTTCCCGATAGGGAGGTGTCAGAATGAAAGAAAACTTAAGAGATCGGTCCGGCGAACGTGGCAGCGCCGGGACCAAATTGCTATTAGCTCTTACCGTTATCGGCTTAGTTGCCCACGCCGGATACAACTATGTTCCGGTTGCATACGAAGCAGAAACGATGCGATCCGAGATGTCGACAGCTGTTCTTCAGGGGCTGGCAATGCCGGGAAAAGTAAATCCGGTTGACAACGTCAAAGAACGTATTCAGAAGGCAATGGTAGCTAATGCGATACCGCAGAATGCGACACTTGCAGTTACCCAAAAAGGCAATCTGATCAACGCTCGAGTGGCATATGTTCGGGATGTGTCGATATTGCCATTTGGAATTTACACGTATCATTACGTATTCGATCACACTGCGACTCCGACCGGCATCTTGGCGAAACAGGCGACTTAAGCCGCCGCGATCATCTCGCGGATCTTGAGCGGCTGGATCTGGATGAGGCCCTCGGGAGCGTCGGCGAGCCACGTCGAAGGGCACACGCCGCACGTCGTACATTTTTCAACCGCAGGGCACGGGAGACTCGAAAGAGCTTCGCGTGCCTTTTCATTTTCTGTCTTCAAGAACTCGAACGAAAGACCTGAATCTACTATCGACCACGGGAGAAATTCATCGTATTCGCGTTGTCTTGTACTATGGAACGCCGCATCGATCTGCGTTTCGCGCAAGGCTCGGTCGAGATCGCCGTTCATTCGTGCAGCCGCATCGATAACCTTTGCGACGGTTCTGTCGCCGGACGAATATAGTGCTTGCTCGTGAGCAATGCGTGCGGACATGAAACGAACGTCGACGTTCGGGATTCGCGAAAGACCTTTGCAGACGTATTTGATACGTCGTTTGAGCTCGCGTTCGTCGCAGATCGCTTCCCATTGCAGCGGCGTATTTGGCTTTGGAACGAAACCATTGAGCGACGGAATGATCTTGCCTGCACGCCCGAATTTCTTTCCGGCCTCAAGCATTCGGTCCTTGATGCGTTCGACCAAAACGAACATTTCGTCAAGGTCTTCCTGCGTTTCAGTTGGCAGACCGACCATCATATAGAGTTTGACGGTTAGCATTCCGCGATCAAAAACGGCACCGCAAATATCGACGATCTCATCGTTTGTCAGATTTTTGTTGATCACACGCCTCAATCGATCCGAGCCCGTTTCAGGAGCGACAGCGATCTGCTGGTCCTTTGATTCGACCAGAGCATCGAGCAATTCTTCGGAGATCTGATCGAGCCGCAGCGACGAAACTGAAATGCGATAGTCCATCGCCCGCAGTTCTCGCAATATCGTTGAAATTTCCGGATGATCACAAACTGCGGTCGAAACAAGGCCGATCTTATCAGTCTTCGAACGCCATTCGGCGGCCTTTGCAAGAATGTCTTTCGCCGGAACGACACGTGGCGGATAATAGTTGTAGCCTGCCCAACAAAAACGGCATCCTTGTGAGCAGCCGCGTGAGATCTCGACAAGGAGCCTGTCGCCCATTTCGGCTTCCGGCGACCAGACGCTAGTCGATGGGCAGAATGTTTCTTGACTGACAAGAAACTCCGCAAGTTCATTCTCGCCGCGTTTCAAAGCACGGCGAAGCGTGCCTTCTTTAGGGTTTACCGACGCCAAAGCGCGGCCAACTCGAGGCGGTATGCCTTCTTGATTCGGCATGTAATCGAAAACCGTACCGTCGCCGTTGTAGATAACGTCGTAGAACTCGGGCACGTAAAATCCGCGGCCGATCCGTGCGAGCCTCAGTAGAATTTCTTCTTTCGATTCTTCTTCAAAGATCGCGTCGATCAATTGATAAGCGAGAATTTCGCCTTCGCCTACGGCGATCACGTCTGTGAAATCCGCGATCGGCTCAGGATTAAGGAACGAAGCCGCTCCGCCCATGATCACTAGCGGATCGAAATGTGTGCGTTTTGCTGAGAAAACCGGAATTCCCGACATCTGCAACATCTTCGCCATGTTCAGATAATCGGTCTCAAATGAGATCGAAAATGCGACGATATCAAAGTCTCGAACTCGCGACTGCGTCTCAAGCGACAGTAGCGGTGTGTTCGTACGTTCGTGCTCTGCGAGGTCTTGTTTGTCCGGCAAAAATGCACGCTCGCAAACGACGCCCGGAATTGCGTTGAACAACTCATACATTGTATGCAGCCCAAGATTAGCCATTCCGATCGCGTGAGTATTTGGATAGCAAAGAACAATGCGCAGATCGGCATGGCCGCCCGAAACATAACCTGTCTCGGCTGCAAGTTTTCGTCTGTGGCTGTCTATGATCTTTCGGCTCATATTCAGGCAAACGATTACGATATCAGTTCTGTGGCGTTGTATAAAGTGAAAAATTCGCCACAACGCCGGAATCCGAGAATCAGACACGAACTAACACGAACAAAAAAATTTCTTGTTCGCGTCCGTTCGTGGCTGACTTTCTTAATGTTAGTTACTTTTTCGTCTTCGGCTTCCGGGCGTTCGGATCAGGCGCGATGTAATACGGACGGTGCTGGACGCGGTAGACCTTGTCATCGTAAACGCCGTCGCCGTCGACATCGACTTTGACTTCAAGTTTGTACCGCGTGCCGGGCTTTCGTTGTTCGGCTAGGTCGTAGGAGACGCTGTATTGGTTACGGAGCAGGGCATTGATCTGGTTGAGGTAGCCGGGAACTTCGCTTTCGAACGTCATCGGATAATGCAGTCCGCCTGATTCTTTAGCGATAGTGTTCATCGCATTCTGAGCTTGGATAAAGTCCATTCTGTCCGGCATTCCAGGCATCACACGGGAGGGGTCGAGGTAGTCGCAGTATTTTTTGCAGAAAAGATTCGCTGTGCTGATTATATAGATCGGAATGCCGGCTTCCTGAACGATCTTACGAACCTCGTCGTAGTTAATTTTGCTGAATGTATCGATGCCGCTAGCAACGAGAATGATCGCTTTTCGCTTCGCTTTAAGGTTGATCATTCCGGCGTAGTTCGATTTTTCTTCCTTACTATTCTCCAGCACGACCGAATCGCCAAAGCCGCCCATGATAGTGAACTTTAGCGAATCCCAAAGATTGTTCTCGCGAAACGCCGGTTGGTTCTTGAGTAAAATGTCCACAGCTCGTCGCAGTTGGGTAGGATCATTAGTAAAATCCGTGATCGGAGTTGGCCGTAGATCGAACGCGATCACCGACGCGTAATCATCGGGCGGCTTGATAAAATTCGAAAGAAAATAAGCGACGGGACGAATGACCTCATAAGTTCCGGGTTCAAAATATCCGCCGGCGGCGCGACCAAACGTTTCGGTCCATTTACTGTATTCGACGACCAAGGTTACGGTGATCGGTTGTTCCGGATTTGAGAATGCTGAGATCTCTTGCTTTACGCCATTTTCAAAAATTGCGAAATTGCCCTTTTTCAATCCCTGAATGATCGCACCGTTCTTTCGGTTGAAAACGACAGCGTCGAGCGTGACGATGTTTGTATCGATCTTTTCGACAGTATCGTCTACGACCGCGGTCTTTTCCATTTCCTCGATACGCTTCTTTTCCTCAGCGGCTTTGATCTCTTCTTCAGTTGGAGGTTTGGGGCGATCATTCTTTTTGCCATCGCCTGTCGAACTGCTAGGTCGCTGAGGCTTTGACTGAGCGGACATTGCCGGAGCAAGGCTGCTGATCAACATCACGAAAAGCAATAACGAAGCGAAAATTCGAGAAAAGCGATAGTACATATATACAACCTGAGCGACCGAGATTTGGATACTGATTAGATACCGATTGTGCTGTTTTGGTTGGACGAATGCAAGAGAGACAGGAGACAAGAGACAAGAGACCGGAGACAAGTAAAGCCGCCGGAAGCGGCTATTCCGGCGGCTGATATTTGGCGAACCAAAGCTAGCTTAGTATTCCGGCGATATGGCGACTTTCACGTTGAATGAACCGCGATTGTCGTCGAGATTTCCTTCGTTGATTCCGAGGAACAGCGAACCGTCGCGGGTTGCTACGATCTCGCGTTCGGCGCCGATGTAGATGAATTCGTTATTGTCGTCGCCGATAACGGCTATCAAGGCTCCGGTCGGAACATTTTTGAGCAGCTTGTTTGCGTCTTCAAAATCTTCACCAGACGGCGTTGTGCTGCGGTTGCCGCCCAGCGATACAGTGCCGTCGCCCGAGATGCGAATTCGCTGTCCTTTCTTGACGACCCAACCTGTGTTGGTCCAGCCATTCGACGTATTGTCAGCGAGAACCTTCACCGACCATTCGATCGGTTTCGCATTTGAGACCGTGTTGGTCTTTGGTGTCACGACTGTCGGCGTTGGGTTATCGGCGATCACGACTTTTGGAGGATTATTCACGGGCTGATAAACGGCCGGTTTCGGCGTAGTCGCAACATTGTCTGCCTGATTTCGCTGGTCAAATGAGATCGATTCGACCTCGTTCGCGAAGAAAGTAAGCTGCTTGGCACGTGCACCTTCGCCGATCGTGATGGTGAATTTGCCGGCCATGAACGACGTGATCTTGCCCTTGAAAATGCTGCCGTCTTTCAGCTTAATGGTGTCGGCAAATGCCGCCGTCGAAGCGACGGCGAGCAAGACAAACGTGGCGAGAACGCGGACAAACTTAGAACGAGTGAACATACTTCCTCCGAATTACAATGAAAAGTGATCGATTGACGCTGCTGAAATGCGGCTTTCACAATTCATCTTGTGCCGCATCGGTTGATGATATTTGGTGTTTGTTAGTTGCAAGTTTTATGAGCGCCACAAAACAGCAGGAAAAGTATTGCACAGATGACCTAATGTTGTAAATGAATTTTTTGCACGTAGGCTATTGCAAACATTGGGCTTGCCTGACACTTAGTTTCGGCATACCATACGCGTGTGAGTGAAAGGCTCGAACAATTTTGCCGCGACGGTTTTCTGGTTATCGAAAACTTCAACTCGGACGTCGAATGTCATTCGCTCATGGAACGTGCGGAGAAGCTCGTCTCGGACTTTCATCTGGAAGGCAACGCCTCGATCTTCCAAACCTCTGAACAAGAGCGAACAAGCGATGACTACTTTTTGAATTCGGGCGGGAACATCTCGTTTTTCTTTGAAAAAGATGCGTTCACTGAAAGCGGCGAACTGAGACGCGATCTTTTTCATTCGCTAAACAAGATCGGCCATGCGATGCACGACCTCGATCCTGTTTATGACGCATTTTCGCGTTCGCCGCAGATGAAGAAGCTCGCTATCGACCTAGGTCTGACCGACAACGTTCTGATCCAAAGCATGCACATTTTTAAACACGCCGAGATCGGTGGTGTGGTTGATGTTCATCAAGATTCGACGTTTTTGTTTTCGGAACCGCTGTCGTGTGTCGGTTTTTGGTTCGCACTTGAAGATGCGACGACAGAAAACGGCTGTTTGTGGGCGGAACCGGGCGGACATAAGACTAGTCTAAGAAAGCGCTTTAAGCGAAGAAAGGGTGGCGGCACGGAATTCGAGATTTTCGACGAAACGCCATATTCGACCGAAGGAATGGTCCCGCTCGAAGTGAAAAAGGGAACTTGTATTGTACTCGACGGACTATTGCCGCATATGAGTTTGCCGAACACCTCGGCGAAATCTCGACAGGCTTATACACTACATTCGATATCGAACAAAGCAACATATCCGAATGACAACTGGCTTCAACGCACTGATCTGCGGGCAATTTAAGATTTCTTGGAACTAATGCACAAAAGCACTCGTAAGCCTACATTGACAGGGCGGCGTTTTAGCCTTTGTTGCTGATATAATGTCAGGGTTTAGTTTCGTTTAGGAGAAACGGAATTGGAAGCTATTAAGGCTGTGACCGAGATAAATGGCGCTGAACTTGTCAGGCGTGCACGCGCGGGCGATGGTACCGCGTGGGAAGATATCGTCACGGCTTTTTCGCGT
Source organism: uncultured Acidobacteriota bacterium (assembly GCA_937871585.1). Taxonomy (GTDB): domain Bacteria; phylum Acidobacteriota; class Blastocatellia; order Pyrinomonadales; family Pyrinomonadaceae; genus OLB17. Next base: position 6,215 of record CALMPJ010000192.1, read on the forward strand.
CGGATATTTAATCTCGCGTACCGTTTTACTTCCAGCCCTGACGCCGCCGAAGACCTTACGCAAGAGGTTTTCATCCGAGTTTATCGTTCGCTTGAGCAATACGACCCGAAACAGGGCGATCTCGCGAATTGGCTGATGCGGCTAGCACGCAATTTGATAATTGATGATTACAGGCATCGTGCCCGCAATCCGCAAAATTCGATGGCTGATGCCGTCGATGATCATACGTACCATCTTCGTGCGGTCGGAAATTCGGCCCACAAAGAGATGGAGCGGAAGGAACTTGCACACCAAGTTCAGCAGGGAATCGACAAGTTGCCGGAGGATCTGAGGACGTGCGTGATACTTCGTGACATCGAGGAACTGACGTATCAAGAGATCGTCGATGTGCTGCAAATTCCCGAGGGAACCGTAAAATCGCGTATCAATCGCGGACGAATCGAGTTGGCGAAGATATTGAGACGAATGAGGGTGGTGACGATCTAGTATGACTTCTTTAAGACTAAAAGATGTTGCGTCAGGCTACGGCGAAAAGGCTCTTGACGAGACTATCACTAGCGTGATTGAGTTTGCTGTTGAAATTGTTTTACAGATTGGTGGAGAAGTCATTTCGTCAGCGTTGAACGGCATTGATTTTTGAATCGGAGTGATCGTGTAGCATGAACGAGCAAATTGTAGGCGATCAGATCGCAAACGAAGTTCAGAAACATCAACAGTCGATCGGTGAAACGGTTACTGATGTTGGCGGCACCGTCGCCGAGATCGGCGTCGAAGTGGCGGCAGAAGGTGTCATCGATACCGCACTCGAAGGAGCAGGAGCCGTCGCAGAAGGGGCGGCCGATGTTGCCGGAGATGTGCTTGGCGGAATATTCGATCTTTTTTAAGAACAAGGTGGTTGAGAAATTATGAAGGAGTATGGCAACGCAATGAATTGCTCGCAGTTTGAAGAACTGCTGTCCGACTATATTGAAAAGACGCTCGAGACGTCGGTTCAACGGTCGGCCGCTGAGCATGTGCTTGCCTGCCCGCTATGTCACTCGCTGCTGAATGATGTTAAGGATTCGGTCGAGGCTTGCCATAAATTGGCGACTCCGAAGGCTTCGCTGACGCGACTCGAGGCAAAGATACTCGAACGAACAACTCCGGAAACCGCACTTGCTTGTGACGAATTCGAAGGTTATCTGACAGATTATCTCGACGGATTTTTGCCGGCTCAGATGTTCCATCGTTGGGAACGTCACGCTGTTATGTGCGGTTCGTGCGAAGACCTGCCGGGCATGGTCGTGCGGTCAATCGCAGCCGTATATTCCTATAAAATGGAAGAAATGGCAGTGCCGGACGGTCTGCATAATAGGATCTTGGTATCGACGCTTGGTACGGCAGAAGCTCGCGACCTGCGGCCATCGATCGCGTCGCAGGTTGGCGAATGGCTACGAGGTTTGCGATTCCCGATCGGCATTCCGCAGCTCGCACCGGTTGCGATGTTGTTGCTGGTTGCGTTCCTCGTGTTTAGCCAAACGGTTTCTGCCGATGGAACTTTATCGAACGTCTATCAGCAAGGTTTCGAACTTGCTGAATCAACCTATAAGCAGAGTGCAGACGCATTGAGCGGCAAGGACACCGATGCGGTTCAATCTCCGAATCAAGAGCCTGTTTCGGGAACAACGTTCGTTGACAACGATAACAAGGAGAAGCGCTGATGAACTGTGCATATCATGGTCATAACGGCGCGACCGTTAATTGCAATGGCTGCGGCAAGCCGCTTTGCCCGGCGTGCGACCATCGCATCAAAGGCTTTCCGTACTGCCAGGACTGTATCGTCTCGGGTGTCGAACTTCTAAGGAATCAATCGAATTCGCAATACGCTCCGTTCGTTCAAAAGCGTTCATCGCCATTCGTTGCTTCGTTGTTGTCGTTCATTTGTCCGGGCCTTGGAGCAGCGTATAACGGCCAGACCACGAAGGCACTGGTGCATTTCGCGGTGTTTGTCGGGCTATTTCAGATGGCGGTACTCACGGGAACGCCTTTGTTCGTGCTCGGATTTATGGGTATGTGGGCATTCGCACTGGTCGATTCTTGGCGAACTGCTCAAGCGATCCGTTCGGGAGTTACACCGGACGTAGCCGAAGATATATTGGTCAAGCGATTTGCCGGTAATCCGAAGCTTTGGGGCATTGTGCTTTTAGTTTTGGGAGCGGCGTTCTTGTTTCAAAAGCTCTTTCACATTGGTGCATTGATGCGAGTTGTGTTGCCGGTTTTGCTCATTGGTTTTGGTATCTATATTCTTCGCGGCTATATCTTCAAAGATAAGGCTCCTGCGTCAGATGGTCAGACCAGTTTTGCTTTGGCGACGCCCGAGGTTCGCAACGTTAGTTACGACCTCGAACAAGATTTTGCAACGCGTTCGAGATTCGGAAATTGGCGAGAGAAGTAGTTTAAGGAGATAACGCTATGCCGGTTTGGATGGCAGTTGGAGCAAAATGGGGCGGCATTGTCGCATTGATCGCATTGATCGTAACGTTGGTCGAGGCATTGATCGGATTGGTCGGCATCATTGCCTTCGCAGTTAAGGCGATCGTTATCATTGCCTTCGTCGCCGTTTTCGCCGTAGTTGCCTATCTAGCATATAAGGCCTGGCGAGATCGTTCTAAATAAGGTCTGACCAATTCACACTCGGATGACCGCTTGAACAGTGCGGTCATCCGATTTGCCTTTCTTGGACTAGTGTGGTTAAATTTGAGTTCCTGAATAATTCGTTATTGGGAAGCAATTGGTAGTTATTTCCCACAATAACGAGAGTTTGTTTTCAAAATATACTCTTGTTCGAGGTTTCGCGTTAGTCGCCCGCGGCTATTCTTGCGTGATTCCCTGTACTGAAACGATGGATTTTCGGTACGAGATCATTAAAAGGAGCTTTAGAGCATAATGCAGAAAAACGACAAGTTTTATACTTTTCTTTTTAAGCGTAGTAATAAAAAAGGCATTTATATCAAGAGGTTTGCGGTTAGCAAAACCTCGGTACATTTCAGCGCAGTTGGTTTGTTTTTAGTTTTGGGAATGGCCGGTCTCGGCTTTGGTGTTAGCGGGATCTTAAGATCAGAAGTATTTGCAAAAGCAGTCGAAGCAGCTCCTGCAACCACAACCGCACAGATCGCGGCGACTCAGTCGCAGGAAACTCAATCGATAGATTATTCTCGTCCACAGGCTTCGGAAGACCTTGCTTTCAACAGCGGCGGTCCTGAGTCGCTTGATGAAAAGGACGGAGACGATTCCGCTCTTTCGGCTCAGCTCGATCAGATCGAATTGATGATGCCGAAGGACAATGTGCCTAACATGTGGGCACACTTGGGCAAGATCAACAACGAGTTTGGTTTCCGTCGCAATCCGTTTGGCGGACGTTCGTACGAGTTTCACAACGGTATGGACATCGACGGCGAACGCGGCGATAGCGTTTTTGCTCCCGGAGCAGGAACTGTTATCAAGGCTGGATGGACCGGCGGCTATGGCAACCTGATCGAGATCGACCATGGCAACGGCATAACAACTCGCTACGGTCACCTTTCGAAGATCGATGTTGCGGTTGGAGATACCATTACGCGTGCTCAATTGATCGGGTATGTCGGTTCGACCGGACGTTCGACCGGACCGCACCTTCATTACGAACTCCGACTCAACGATCGTTCGATCAATCCGCGACACTTCCTGCCGCAGGAGCCGATCGAGGTCGCTCGAGCTGAGAAGTAAACTTTAGGTCGATTATTTGACATCAAACAGCGGGACAGCTTCCAAGCTTGTCCCGCTTTTTCGTTTTGTCTCGCAAGTAAACCACGGATATAATTATCGTTTGTGCAATAACAATTGGTTTTGGGAAAATAACTTATATGAATAGAAAGATCCTCGTATCGTCACTACTTTTATTGGCAGTCGTCTTTTCGTCAATTTCGCCGGCGCTGGCGTTTGACGAAGGAATGTTCGCACCGTCGCAGATCGCGTCGTTGCCTTTCAAAAAGCTCGGCTTCAAGATCAAGCCTGAGGATATATACAATCCGAACGGCGGCGGTCTGAGCGAAGCGATGGTGAGTCTCAGCATTGGATGTTCGGCGGAGCTTGTGTCGCCGGACGGTCTGATATTGACCAATCACCACTGTGGTTTCGATGGTTTGGTCAAAGCCTCGACTCCGGAAAAGGATCTGGTCGAAACCGGCTTCAATGCCGGCAGCCGTGCCGGTGAGATCGAAGCTCAAGGCTACGCAATGACCGTCACTAACCGTGTCGAAGACGTTACGGCAAAGATCAAGGCGGGAACGGAGAACCTCACAGGTGCTGACCTCGCGGCCGCGATCAAAAAGAATACGGATGCACTTACGGACGCCGAAAAAGCAAAAGCCCCGAAAGGTTCAGCGATCCGTATTCAGATGCTCAACAACGGATATTTCTATTACCTTTACCAAACGACAACGTACGAAGATATTCGGATCGTCTATGCTCCGCCGCGCAACATCGGCGTTTTTGGCGGCGATCCTGACAATTTCGAATGGACACGTCATACCGGCGACTTCACGTTCCTTCGTGCATACACGGCACCGGACGGCTCGTCGGCTAAGTTTTCAAAGAATAATGTTCCTTACAAACCAAAGCGATTCCTGACGATGAACATCGGTGGCCTCAAGGAAAACGACCTCGTTTGGGTAATGGGCTATCCGGGCGGCACGACACGTTATCGCGAAAGCTGGTCGATCGACTATGCAGAAAAGGCAAACTTTCCGTTTCTCGAAAGATGGTTGACCGCGTTGAGCGACAGTTACCGTGCGATCGGTGCGGGCGACGAGACCAAGCGCATTGCGTTTCAAAGCGATATCGCGAGCTGGGACAATTCGCGCAAAGCCTACGGCGGCGGATATCTACAGCTCAAGCGTGTGAACGCCGTTAAACTGCGTCAGGCCGAAGAAGCAAAACTTGCGACATGGATCGCAGCCAATCCTGATCGCCAAAAGAAATACGGCAGCGTGGTCGCTGATATTAAGAAGCTTTCCGAAGAGACAAACGCAACGCAAGTTCGCGATGTATTGCTTCGCCGATTCCCGGATCCGACCGGCTCGATGCCTGTGTTTACAGAGATCTTTACCGCAATTGCGGCGAACAAGATGATGAACGATGCCGAGCGTACGGCTAAGCTCGAAGAAGTGAAAAAAGCATATGCCGACCGCGAGCCTGCTCACGAAACGGCGATGCTCAAGTTCTTTTTGAAGGAAATGGACGCACTTCCGGCGGGGCAGAAGTTCAAGCCTGCGGAAGATCTATTCGGTTCGGTTAAAGCCCAGGCTCGTCGCAAGGCTGAGGCGGAATTCATCGAAACGATCGTCAATGGCGAATACAGCAGCCCGGAAAAGGTCGTCGGCTTATACGGTCCGCGCACGATGGAATTCAATCCTGTTCGCGAAAAGATCCTCGGATTCGCACGCGGCGTTGCCGATGCAGGTAAAGAGTTCGGTGCTCGGAACGCAAAGTTCGGAGCCTCGATCAATGGCCTGAGACTCTCGTATATGAATGCCTTGACCGAAATGAAGGGTGGCGTCGTTTATCCTGACGCTAACTTCACGCAGCGATTCTCATATGGCAATATACAGGGCTACCAGTCACGCGAAGCGGAAATGCGTTCGCCGTTCACGACACTTCGCGGAATGATCGAAAAAGACACCGGTGTCAATCCGTTTGATGCACCGCAGAAGTTGAAAGATCTGCAAAACGCAGGTGATTTCGGCCGTTACGGTTCGAATGGAAGTGTTGGTTTGAACTTCATCTCAACGACCGATATCATCGGCGGCAACTCAGGTTCGCCTTTGCTTAACGCAAACGGTGAACAGGTCGGTCTTTGCTTTGACGGCAACTTCGAAGGCCTCGGCAACGATTTCTTCTACGACAAAGAGAAGAATCGTACGATCTCGGTCGATATTCGTTACGTCCTGTTTGTCACCGAAAAATTTGGCGGTGCGAAGTGGGTCGTTGACGAAATGAAGATCGTCGGTGGGCCGAAAAGCTAAGTACAGGCTGAAGAACTAAATTGTCCGAGTCAATTTCGAGTTGGCTCGGACATTTTTTTGCAAGCGAAACCAAACCGCTCCGTTCATAGGTCATAAGGAGAATCTTTCCCTAGACCAAATGAGGAGCAGTTTATGAAATTCAATAGTTTGCATCGCATCGGATTGGCACTCGTTTGTGCCATCGCATTTGTCGCCACGGCGGCGGCACAGACCGGAAATTACAAGCTTTCACAGGCTTACACACACAAGAATCTCACCATCTTTCTAATTCACGGCAAGGACTCAAGCACTAAGACCAACATTATGACGCTGCAGGAAGCGATGGAAAGAAAGCTGTTCGTCGTCTATGAAACCTCGAACGTCAACGAACTCGAAGTCGAGAATCTCTCGAAAACGCAAGACGTGTTCATCCAATCCGGCGACATCGTTAAAGGCGGTAAACAGGACCGCGTTCTGGCGATCAGCATCATCATTCCTGCACGTTCCGGCCGAGTGAAGATCGAGGCGTTCTGCGTCGAATCCGGACGTTGGAAGCAGCGTGGCGGCGAGGATGCGAACAAGTTTGACAGTTCGAACGAACGCATCGTCTCGAAGGACCTTAAGATCGCCGCAAACTCGACGCGGTCTCAGCAAGAAGTTTGGGCAAAGGTCAGCGAGGCTCAGGCAAATCTTGGCAAGAATGTCGGCGGCGATGTTGCTTCCGGTGCTTCGCGAACTAGCCTTCAGCTTAGCCTCGAAGACAAGAAGGTCGTCGCGAATATCGACGAATACGTCAAGTTTTTTGCTTCGATAGCTAACGGCAAGAGCGACGTGATCGGCTATGCATTTGCGATAAACGGCAAGATCAATAGTGCTGACGTTTACGTAAACAACGCACTGTTCAAGAAGCTGTGGGACAAGAATCTAAAGGCTACGGCGACCGAAGCCGTGTCGCTCTCACGCGAAGTTCGTCTTGCAGAACCTGTCAAAGCTGATTCGGTCAAAGGCTTTATTGCCGACGCTGAAAAAGCTGCTGCTAGCGAACGAACGGCTGCCGGTAAAGCAAAGATCGTCAAACGAGAGGACAAAGAGAACGTTATGATCGATGCCGTCGATGAAAAGTCGAATTCAGTCGTCCATCGAAACTACGTCCGCAAGAACTAAAAGGATTGGCCTTTCCCGGGCCAATAAAACGAAGGGCCGTCGCGCGTGGTTTCGTCGCTGTACCACGAACGCCGGCTTTTTCGTGCTGTGAGGGAGCCGCGAGGCGGCGTGGTTTCAAGGCGTTGCTGTCACTTCAAGATCGACTATATCCGAAGCCAGCGTTAGCGTTCGAGCGGATACTTGATGAGTCTTGGACGTGCCTGACAAAACATATGTTTGCCCGGTGGCAACATCAAAAAATCTGAAGTATCCGAACGGATTGGTCCGTGTTATTCGGACAGTTCCGTCAAAGCCTGCGAGCGACATCACTACATTTCCGACGCCCATTCCATTCGTCGAGACAACTCGCCCGGTTATTGTCGCATTTGCCGAGGTTGGCACTGTCGGAGCTCCAGCCGTCCAAAAGTCTGTAAAATCGACGACTCCATTGATGAGTATTGTGTTGGCGGCTGTATCGACGCACGGACTGCCGACGCCGGGGCACGGGCTGCCATTCGGGAATGATATCGGACCGACTCCCGGCCATGTGCGGATCAGATTGTACGCAGCCTCGCCGCCATCAACGTCAGTCTGCAGGTAGGAAAAAGTAAGATCAGCGGTCACGTCTCCGCTTTCGCTGATCTCCCAATGCCGATCGAGCGTTGTCGAATTCGGCAGCGGCGGTGTGGATGGTGCGGTGCCGTCGATCGCCTGTATTTTCAGACTGTCTTCGGCTCCTTGAACTAAATTGACTGCTGTTACATTCGCGGTTACGGGCGAGTAGCCGGTGGCCGTGCCAACATGAAACACTCTACTCGACGGTGCCGTGAAGATGAACTTTAGATTCCCGATAACGTAACCGGTTGTTCGGGAGACGTTGCTCGGTGTCAGAGTATTTGTGTTTGTTGTTATCGTTCCTTTTTGGAGAAATAACGTATCAACGGTAGTATCTTGAGCCAACAAAAGGGTTCCGCTCGATTTGTTTACCGTCCAGCCGTTGAAATTGAACCCGCCTGTTTGCGTGAACGTCTGATCGACCGTGCCTTCGAATCGCAGACTCAGAAGAGTGTTGAAACTAAAATCGGTCATCGTGACATCTCCGTTCGCCCGAAAGCTCGGGATCGCGGGCGACGCGGGATGTTTTTCAAAGCCGCCGAACCTGAATTGGGAGCTCCCGTTCGCGGTAATCCATGAAGTTCCGTCGAGAGTTTGTAGGAATGTAGTTAGCGAAGAATCGAATCTTACATTATTGAAAACGAGCTGATTCGTGCCGACTTGAACCAAGGAAGCCGCAGGTGCGTTAAAAATAACTGTGCCGTTGTTGTGATTGAATACGGTACCGTTTATGCGAAAGTCATTGCTAATAAATGTTCGAAACGAACTTGCCCCGAATGTGCCGCCGTTCAAGAACACGTCGCCGTTCATCGTGATCGTCGAGCCGCCGAGCGGTAATTTCTGAAAGTCGCCGCCCGTCAACGTGAATGTTCCGTCGAACGTCAGCGAAGGCGAACCGTGGAAGAATGTTCCGCCGGATTGCGAGTAGTTTCCCTGAAACATAACGCTCGTCGGCGAACAGTCAAGCGTGCCGCTCTGCAGTGTGACGAACTGAAAACTGGGCGACGAAAACGACGGCGCGACGAAGTACGCTGATGGGCTATTGATCAAGATCGATGCCGGCATTGCTCCGGCTAAGCTACCACCTGTTGAAGGGGATTGAACCGAAACGCCGCCTGATCCGCCGTCGAATCCGGTTTCTACGTCGAAAATACCAGTAGCCGTAATTGTCTCGCCGTTTAGTTGCCCATTGATCAGGTCCAGCTTGCCTGTTACGACGATATTACTGCCTGCCGACACATTGACATTTTCTACTTCAGACGACTTGTTTACGAAGAATTCGTTGAACTGTGTGCCTGACGGTACTGAGACGATGCTGTTCGTCAAACCGTCGAACTCAACACGAGTCGGTGCTGTGAATGATATCGGGGTTGTAACCGTCAGGTTTCCGGAGACTTTTGCGGTACCGGTGCTCGAATACGTCGCGTTTGAGATACTTAGGTCGCCGAAATGCCTTTTCTGTTGAGCCGTGCCTGCGAAAGTTCCGCCAAGTATTTGAGTCACGCCGATTACGTCGAGCAAGCCTGCCGCATAGGTCCCGCCGGATTGTTGATAATTCTGTGTGCCGCTTCCGCTGCCTACAGTTAGTAATATTGTGGGAGTCGCGTGAGAGATCGTCCCACTGTAACCGCTCAAGATCCGCAGACCGTTCACCTGAAGACTGGAATCGATGACGGCATTCTTCGAGCTCGTCGCATTGAAGTAAACGACGAGAGTGTTGATCGGCACTACATTTCTTTGCCAGTTTGCCGCGTCAGACCAATTGTTGGTCGCACCGCCGCCGTCCCATGTGAACTCGGAGCAAGCCGAGTTGAATGTCCAATTCGCTCCGTTATTTCCGGTGTTCGTGCCGGCGAACGAGGTGATCGCGGCGGTTCCTGACTGATCTTGAACATCGGCATCCTGTACAAAAAACGTTCCCGTGCCGCTCCAGCTGCGCTGCGTTCCATTGACCGTCGAACGGATCAGGACCAGATCCGATTCGTTGCATGAGATCGTGATACCGTCGATGTCGATCATGCCCGCGTTGGATACGTTGCCGCCAAGGGTAATGTCACCTAAACCGTTGTTGCGCCAGACACCGCTTGCACCGACATCGACCGCTCCTGCCGTGAGATTGAATGACGCTCCCTGCGAAAACTCGCCCGAAACTATGTTCAGAGCTTGGGACGGGCCAAGCGTGAGATCGGTTGTCAGCGAAACTACGCCCGACGGCTTGTCGATAGTCCAAGCATTACTAGGTATCACACCACCAAGATTCGAGATGGCTTGATTCCCGCTTCCTGCAAACCTCATCACAGTTGTGCCGCCGTCTGCACCGGCACCGATAACGACATCACCGCGTAATTCCAGTCCATTTGTTGTAGAACTTGGAAAGCTACTGTTCACCACCCCGTTGATCATCTCAAGCTGACCATTTACCTGAAAGATTACGGGATTCGCAAAGTTGAATACTGTTGTATTACTGCCCAAGAGAAACGCGACGTTATTAAATATCTCTCGGTTACCGTTAGTAGTAACGGTAGCCACTCTGTCATCAGGGTTATCGAATATAACCGTACCGTTTTGATGGTTAAAGGTGCCGCCGGTCGAATGGACAAAACCGGCGCTGAATCTCGTATTCCCGGGCGACGCATTAAAGGTTCCGCCCGTTAACTGGAAGACCCCATTAATATCGACGGTTCCATTTCCGTTGAATATACCGCCCGTTTGCTGGAAATTCTGTGAGGCATTCGTAGCAAAGGTATTCAGGCCACCAGACGCATTAAAAGTTCCGTTATTAATGAAGATACCGCCGTCGAGGTCGATCGGCCCGGTCGATCCGTTGAATGAGCCGCCGTTCAAGAACAAAAGCCGAAGGTCGGCAGTGCCGCTACTTGTGTTGAATGTTCCGCCGTTCTGAGTAATGAACTCCCCGAAAACTCCGTGGACGAAGTCGCCGTCAGAAAGAGCGAATATACCGCCGTTGATGACCAGTTGACCAAAGAATGTGGTGCTCAGTCCGGTTGCGAAAGACACGGTTCCGGCGTATCCGGCATCAAGCGTCGTTGACGAAAGCGAGTTCACGCCGGCGACAAACGTAACGTCGATAGTGCATGACTTACTGCTTGTGGAGTTGAAGATCACGCTGTCATTGATCTCGGGAACAACGTCGCCTGTCCAGTTGGCAGCTTCCGACCAATTGTTGGTTGCTCCGCCGCCGTCCCATGTTCGAATTGCTGAAAATGCACTTTGCGTACTTAACGCAGACAGGATAATAGAAAGTATAGTCAGACTGACTTTCGTCGAGACACTTCTCGTCATTACAAACCTCCCAAGGAACGTAAGCAGACCAGTAGAATGCCGCGATCGGTGTCGATCGAATGTAAACGGCAGTCCTCAGTCGCATAAAATATCTGCCGCATTGGGATCGACGCGATGCGAGCAGCCTCTTCGATCGTCACCATTTCCATTTGGTCGTTACAACGCGGGCAAAATAACTTGCGTTTTGCGATACCGGCCCGCACGATCATCACCTCGCGAGATTCGTGAGTGATAAGAAATCTCTTTGCTTTCGCAGCCATTTCGTCTAAAATCGGCGTAAAGACGGAAACAATTGGGTCAACATATCGCTTCCGCCCGTGATGCCGATCAACTGCACTGGAGTTGATGGTTTGAATTCTAAGTTTGCGAACAAAACGGAGTCTTGAACATTTTGTCCATTATTTCTCCATTTCGTTCTGCGATTAGCTATGGGCAATGGAATGAATACTTTACGGGAATTTGGCGCTTTTCGGCTTGATGCCGAAAGATTGATATTGTGGCATGGCGGCGAACCTGTCCCAATGCCTCCTAAAGAGATCGAACTTCTTTCTGCACTCGTCGACCGCCAAAATGAGGTCGTTTCTAAGGATGAACTGATGAGCCGAGTTTGGGCAGATTCGTTTGTCGAAGAGAGCAATATCTCGCGACACATCTATCGGCTGCGAAAGATGTTCGACGAGTATGGCGTATCGGACAATCTGATCCAAACCGTTCCTAGGCGCGGTTATCGGTTTACCGGCAAAGTCGAGAATGTTGAGTATGAGCAGCTGATCATTGAGCGGCATTCAGTATCGAAAACCATCGTTGAGGAGGTCGCAGGATCGTCAAGAATTGCGGAAAGTCTACGCTCTGCGATCTTTGCTTCGAGACTTAATACCTCATTTGCGGCATTAACGCTTCTGATCGTTTGCACGCTTCTCGGTCTTTTGGCATTCACTTCGTACGACCGAAGTACTGCGAATGGATTCCAAGCAAAGGCTGTTCAGGTTCATTCGTCATTTCCTAAAGACGACGAAGCATATAGGCTCTATCTCCAAGGCGAATATCATTTCCGTCGGCGAGAAACTTCGAACAGCGGAATATATTTCAAAGAAGCTGTAGCGCGGGATCCGAATTTTGCCCGCGCATGGGCAAAGCTGGCGGCCGTTTATGCAATGGGCGATGCGATGGGCGAAGCGGAGGCCACCGTCGAGCGAGCATTGTCGTTGGAACCGAATTTGGCTGAGGCTCACGCAGTTCGAGGTTTTATTCAGATGTTCCTAAACTGGGACTGGGCGGTCGCCGAACGCAGCTTCGATCTGGCCATTCAGATCGATCCGACTTCCGTCGAGGCTCTCCACTGGCGTGCTACCTATTACACTATTCGAGGTCGGCTTGATGACGCCAAGCGTGATCTGCACCGAGCTTTGGATCTAGATCCTACTTCTATCCGATTGATATCCGACCTTGGGCAGGTTTATTACTTCTCACGTGACTTTCAAATGGCGGAGCAGCTTTACCTTCAGACGTATAGGGAAGGCGTCGGGGTTGACCGCTTGGTTGAACTTTACAAGATACAAGGCCGCATCCGGGAGGCGTTTGAGGTTGAGTTATTCCGAAAATGCGGCGAAGTTCGACCTGCGGATGTTAGTCCGTGTCAACGAGATCTCGCAGCGAGTTTCGAGCGCGGCGGCTTTCCGGGTTTTGCGCGAGACCGCTTGAAACCAACGCTTGATTCGCTTGATCGAAATTCGTTGGCTCCCGATCTTGTGGCGAGCTTTTGGTACAATGCATCGAAAGATCATGTCGAAGTTGGCGATCATGAAAATGCTCTCGTTGACTTGCAGCGTTCAATGACAGCAAAAACTCGTTTCGAGCCGATGAACTTTAATTTTCCATTCATCGCAGTCGATCCGGTTTACGATGAACTTAGATCTGACCCGAGATTTGCTGAACTGATCCGGCGAATGAACCTTTAGTTCGATCAAGTGCGTTGACATCTAACCCTTATTCCTCTGACAATTATAAGTCTCTGTGGAAACTGAATTTACAACTGCATATTTGAGTCTCGGCTCGAACCTTGGCGACCGTGCGGGCAATCTATTGCTCGCTACACGTGCGCTCATCGAAGCGAGTTTTATCGTGCATCGGCTTTCGGGAATCTACGAAACCGAGCCGGTCGAGGTCGAATCTCCGCGTACGTTCCTGAACATGGCTGCCGAAATTCGAGTCAACAACGTCAGCCCGACGCAGATGATGGCTCGGCTTCTTCGTATTGAGTATCTTTTAGGGCGAACCGGCAAGAATATGAAAACCCCTAGAACCGTCGATCTCGATATTCTATTCTTCGGCGACGTTGTTATGGATACCGAGTTTCTAGTGCTGCCGCATCCGAGAACCGAGTATCGAAGATTCGTACTCAAACCGCTTTCGAAGATCGCTCCCAATTTTGTCCATCCTATGCTTCAAAAGGACATTTCCGAACTGCTTGCCGAATGTCCCGACCACGGCGAAGTTCGGCGCTGGTATCCTAACGGTGCGAAACTGCCAACTGCCGAAGACTCGCTTGAGATCGAGATCTGACAATTATTCCGTTTCAAATGTGCTAGACTTGACCGTAATTTATGGCATATCTCCAGCCTGATAAAGAAGGCAAAGTCTATCTACCCGCAATTCGTGCGGCAAAGGAGCGCGGCGAAAAGCTAGTCTGCTTAACAGCGTACGATTACCCGACGGCGCGTGTCGTGGACGAGGCCGGCGTGGACATGATCCTCGTTGGCGATTCAATGGGCAACGTTATTCACGGCTATGGCAATTCGATACCTGTCTCGCTCGATGAGATCACGTCCGCGTGTATCGCCGTAAAACGCGGAACAGAACGTGCGATGGTCGTCGCCGATATGCCTTTCGGCACGTATCACATTTCTGAAAATGAAAGTGTAAAGAACGCGCTTCGTCTAATGAAATATGGCGGAGCCGAGGCAGTAAAGCTCGAAGGCGGCCGCAATCGCGCCGACCTCGTTAAACGGCTTGTTGACGAGGAGATCCCTGTCGTCGCTCACATCGGCCTGACGCCGCAGTCGGTTTACAAAATGGGCGGATATCGTGTGCAAGGCCGAACTGCTGACCAGGCAAAACGGATCATCGAAGACGCCAAGATATTAGAAGAAGCCGGAGCCTTTGCCATCGTGCTTGAACTCGTACCACGCGAAGTTGCAGCGATCATAACCAAAGAACTCACGATCTCGACCATCGGCATCGGAGCCGGCGCAGAATGCGACATTCAGGTGCTCGTCCTTCACGACCTGATCGGTTTAACATATGGCCGCCAGCCGCGATTTGTTCGCCAATATGCCAATCTTCGCGAGATCATCACCGGAGCCATTCATAATTGGACCGCCGACGTGAAATCGGGCGAATATCCGAACGATCAAGAATCGTACGGCCTGACCGCAGAAACGAAAGAAGAACTCGGCCTCTAAATGGAGATAATCAACCGCCGACAACGTATGTTCTCGATCTCGCGGAAACTTCGCCGCGAAGAGAAGTCCGTTGGTTTTGTGCCGACAATGGGAGCTTTGCATGCGGGGCATTTGGCGTTGGTACAAGAGGCTCGTGCGGCAAATGATATCGTAATTGTCTCGATCTTTGTAAATCCAACGCAGTTCAATAATAAAGGCGACCTCGAAAAATATCCGCGTGATCTGACTGCCGATGCGGCGATGTTGACGGAATACGATGTCGATTATGTTTTCGCTCCCGAAGATAATGAGATCTACGGCGACGGATTTTCGACTTATGTAAATGTTGAAGGCATTACAGATACACTCGAAGGCTCGTCGCGGCCCGGCCATTTTCGCGGCGTCGCGACCGTAGTCACCATCCTTTTCAACACGATTCGCCCCGACCGAGCTTATTTTGGTCAGAAAGATGCCCAGCAAGTTGCTGTGATCAAACGACTTACGGCTGATCTTGGCTTTGAGACCGAAGTCGTCGTGATGCCAACGATAAGGGAACGATCGGGACTTGCGATGTCTTCACGTAACGAACGCCTATCACCAGAAGAGCGTGAAAAGGCTGTCGTCATCATCGAATCGCTTCGCGAGGCCAAACTTGCGTTCAAAAAAGGTGAACGTAATACCGCACATCTCGCTGAAATAGTGCGAAACCGCATGGCGACGGAACCTTTGGCGACGATCGATTACGTAGCTATCGTGGATCGCGATTCGCTGCAACCTGTTGATAAGATTGGAGATAACGAAGCTCTGATCGCGATAGCGGCCGATTTCGCGGGCGTGAGGCTGATCGACAACGTGATACTCAATCGTAAGCAGTGATTTGGTACCAAACTTGCATCTAATCGACAGTGAGGCGAGCCATTGGTGCGGCCTCACAAAACTATGAAGAACTTGAAACACAACATTTCGTTTCTTGTCCTCGCTACAGTGTTTGCAGTTTCGGCTGCGGCACAGACAAATCTTACTTCGCTCGACGGTGCAAAGGTCGATGTCGAAGCCCAAACCGGCAAGGTTGTCGTAATGGCGATCGGCGCCGCGTGGTTGCCGCTTTCGGCAAAACAGGCTGAGTACACAAATGCTCTTGCCAAGAAGTACGCCGGCAAAAACGTCGTCGTTTATTTCGTGATGACCGATTCGGCAAACCCGAAGTCGAAGAATTACACTTCGGTCGAAGACATCAAGCGTTTCGTCGCCGCGAACAAACTCACCGTCACAGTGCTCCGCGACCCTGATGGTGCAGCTACGCTGCGTAAATTCAACGTCGATCAGGTTCCGTCGTTCGTTCTACTGAATAAAAAGGGCGAAGCTGCAAGCGAACCTTTCGGCGGCATCGACCCGAAATACGACATCACCATCCCGATCTCAAAAGCGATCGATAAACTGCTCTAACGTACGGCAGGCTGCCTAGCCTGCCTTTCAGACAAAGACCAAAAACACGACAGGCTAAACAGCCTGGCTTACTAATTTGTAGACCAGATTCATCGGCAAGCCCACGACGTTCCAGTAGTCGCCTTGGATGCCATCGATAAAGAGCGCGGCTTGGGCTTGAACGGCGTAGGCACCGGCTTTGTCGAGGGGCGAGCCTTCGAGGATCAGGAATTCGATGGCTTCGTCGGAGAGTTCGGCGAATTTCACTCGCGTGCGTTCGACGGCGGACGTCGTGTTGCCATTATTTACGATCGCGACACCTGTCAAAACCTCATGCTGGCGGCCGGAAAGTAATCGGAGCATTCGACGTGCATCGTCGAGATCTATCGGTTTGGCGATGATGAGTTCGTCGATGACGACAGTTGTGTCGGCTCCGAGGACATATCTATCTGGAAAATGTACGGCTACAGCCTCTGCTTTTTCGCGGGCGAGGCGTTCGACGTAGGCAGCGGGCAGTTCGCCGGGAAACTCAGTTTCGTCGATGTCGGCGACGTGTTTTTCAAATTCCCAGCCGACAGAATTCAGTATTTCGCTGCGTCTCGGGCTTCCCGACGCAAGTATCAATTTTGGCAACTCGATCATCTCGTCTAAAATAATAGTTTGTATTGACGCGCGAAACCAATGGAGCCGATCTTTGCGACAATTCCGGGCATCGTTTACGGCCTCGATGTTGAAAACAACGTGACGCCGTCGCTCGCGTTTGCGGCTTGGCGAAATATCGCGGGCGATCTGCTAAACGAACGCACAGTCGCGACCAAACTCGAAGATTCGCAGCTAACTGTCGCAGTCGAAGACGAAACATGGCAGAAGCATCTCGAAGGTTTGGCACCGCAAATGGTCGCGAGATTGAACGGAGCTTTGCGAAAAGGCGAGGTTAAGCGGATCGAGTTCGTTATAGATGCGAATGCGGTTACTAGATCGAAAGCGAACACTCGACGGCCAAAAGCGGAATGGTACGAAGTGCCGGAATCTCTCGTTAACGCCGCCAAAGCAATTCCTGACGAAGGTTTGCGTGAAAATTTTGTAACGGCCGCCGCGGCATATTTGGCCGTAAAAAGTGTAAAAGTGAAAACGTGAAAAAGTTTAAAAGTGAAAAAGCCATGCTCCGATCAGGGACTGACTTTTTCACTTTTACACCTTTTCACTTTTGAGAACTTATGGACGTCAGACACGTAGCTAAACTCGCTCATCTCGACATCACCGATGCCGAGGTCGGGCTTTACACGCCGCAGATGGCGAATATTGTCAAATACATCGAGCAGCTGAACGAACTCGATATCGGCGACATCGAACCGATGCTCGGCGGCCTAACGGACGAAGGCAAGGCCACCGCAACGATGCGCGAAGACGTCACCGCCGGATCTTTCACGCAAGAGCAAGCACTCAGCGAAGCTCCGTCAGGCGTTGAAGGACATTTTCAAGTGCCAAAGGTTCTGTGAATGCAAAATTCAAAATTAAAAATTCAAAACCTTTCTTTGGGATTTTGCATTTTTACTTTTACATTTTTAATTGTTGCCTGCGGCAGTATTCCGAATCTCGAATCACCGGAATGTACGGCGGCTCGAAACGAGGCTCGGCGATTTTATTCGTATCATTTTGACGCGATGACGCGTTCGGGTGGCGATCGTGCGGTGGAGCGGCTTGAGTATTTGACGCCGCGATATGCGGCAGAACTCAAGGCAAAAGGGCCACAGGACATAGACGTTTTTACGATGTCCAAAGAGTTTCCAAAAACGTTCAAGATCGGCGAATGCAAAATGGCATCGCCGACCAACGTAGATATTCAGATCCAAACGTATTGGCGCAGCGATGAGAAGACCTCGCAGAACGAGGTTGTCGCAAACTATGTTTTAGAGAACGGCAAATGGCTGCTTGAGGGTGTTGGGTCGAAAACTCGGTAGATTTTTTATGTCAGTAGTTTCGAAAATTGAAGGCGTTCTCGACAACGCCGAGCGACTTAATGGCGAATTGAACTCGTTCCTCTCTATCGAACGCGAATCGGCGCTCGCGCGTGCGGCCGAACTCGATGCCGAGCCCGGCGAGCGTGTGCTCGAAGGCATGGCGGTCGCTGTTAAGGACAACATTTGTACGCAAGGGATGCGAACATCTTGCGGTTCTCACATTCTGAACAATTACAAAGCTCACTATGACGCGACGGCGGTTTCGCGGCTGAAAGATGCTGGTGCGATCATCGTTGGAAAGACGAACATGGACGAATTCGCGATGGGTTCGTCGAACGAATCTTCGGCATTTGGACCTGCGAAGAATCCTTGGGACATAACACGGGTTCCGGGCGGCTCGTCGGGCGGCTCGGCCGTTGCGGTCGCTTCGGGCGTTGTTCGGGCTTCGTTAGGAAGCGAAACCGGTGGCTCGGTTCGCCAGCCTGCGTCGTTGTGCGGCATCGTCGGGTTTAAGCCGACTTATGGTCGAATCTCGCGGTTTGGGCTCGTTGCATTTGCTTCGTCGCTCGATAATATCGGGATTTTTGGGCAGACGACCAAGGACGTTGCAGACGTTCTGACCGCTGTTGCGGGACGTGACGAACGCGATTCAACTTCGGCGGATGTTGACGTGCCTGATTACGCTTCAACTCTAGGAAACAGCATTGAGGGGAAGGTTATAGGTGTTCCGCGGGCTTTGCTAGGCGAAGGCGTTGACGACGAGGTTCGAGCGAGCATCGAGGCGTCGATCGCGAATTTCGAATCGCTCGGTGCAAAGATCGTCGATGTCGAGTTGCCGCATGCAAAGTACGGCATCGCGGTCTATTACATCATCGCGACGGCTGAGGCTTCGTCGAATTTGGCGAGGTTCGATGGCGTTCGCTACGGTTTTCGCGCTGATGACGCTGCCGGGCTTCGCGAGATGTATTTCAAAACCCGCGAAGAAGGCTTTGGTGCCGAGGTCAAACGCCGCATCATGCTCGGAACGTACGTTTTGTCGAGCGGCTATTACGACGCGTATTACTCAAAAGCTCAGAAAGTTCGGGCACTCGTGAAGCGCGATTACACAGAAGCATTTACGAAATGCGACGCGATCTTAACTCCAACGTCTCCCGACACGGCGTTCAAACTTGGTGAACGAAGCGATGATCCGATCGCGATGTATTTGTCAGATATCTATACTGTATCGGCGAATCTAGCCGGTATTCCGGGAATCAGCGTTCCATGCGGTCTCTCAAGCGAAGGAATGCCGATCGGCGTTCAGCTTGTCGGTAACTTCTGGTCAGAGCAAGCGCTTTTCGAAATGGCGCACGCCTACGAGACGGCGTTTCCGCTTGGTGCCAAGCCGAACGTGTTCGCTGAATAGCCGTTCATTGCCCTTTGCTCCCAATTTCCCTAACATAGAAGTTTATGGTTGAGGTCGAAGAATTCACCATCGCCATGCCCGAAGGCGAGATCATCGAGCCGATGATGCAAATTCCGGGCGAATTGCCGGTGCTGCCTTTGCGTGACATCGTGATCTATCCGTTCATGATCGTGCCGCTGTTTGTGTCGCGAGACCGTTCGATCCGCGCAGTTGAAGAAGCTCTGAAAGACAATCGTCTGATCCTGCTTGTTTCTCAGAAAGACGTCAATAAAGAGGAGCCTGAACGGAAAGACCTTTACGATGTCGGCACTGTCGCTGTCATCATGCGGATGCTCAAGCTGCCCGATGGCCGTATCCGAATTTTGATCCAAGGCCTGTCGCGGTGCGAGGTCAATTCCGTGAACACGGGCGGCGAGGACGTTACCGCCAGTATTACTCCGACGCAAGAGCCGCTCGTTCCCGATGGTTCGCTTGAGGTCGAGGCGTTGATGCGCAATGTGCGCGGTTCGATGGAACGTGCCGCAAGCTTAGGTAAGAATATCTCGCCCGAGGTTCTGGCGATCATCGCAAATCTCGAAGACGCGGGCCGACTTGCAGATCTGTCAGGCTCAAATCTTGAGCTTCGTGTCGAAGATGCGCAGAGCGTTTTGGACATTCACGATCCTGTACCGCGGCTTCGTCGTGTCAATGAATTACTGAACAAAGAGATTGATATTCTAACGGTTCAGCAAGAGATCAACTCGCAGGCTCGCTCCGACATTGACCGTTCGCAACGAGAGTATTTCCTTCGTCAGCAGCTCAAAGCCATACAAGGCGAACTTGGCGAGGGCAACGAACTTTCCGAAGAACTCGAGACATACCGCAAGAAAATTCTCGAAGCAAAAATGCCGGAAAGTGCTGAGGAAGAAGCACTTAGACAGCTCAAGAAACTTGAGCGAATGCATCCGGACGCCGCCGAAACGGCAACAGTGCGAAATTGGCTTGACGTAATGGTAGATCTGCCTTGGTCGAATTCGTCGGTCGATAATCTCGATCTGATCAAGGCTGAGGAAATTCTCGACGAAGATCATTTCGGGCTCGAACGCGTGAAGGAACGCATGATCGAGGCTCTCGCAGTTCGCAAACTTCGTGACAAACCTAAAGGTTCGATCTTGTGTCTCGTCGGACCTCCGGGAGTTGGTAAGACGTCGCTTGGGCGTTCGGTCGCTCGTGCGTTGAATCGACAGTTTGTGCGTTTGAGCCTTGGCGGCTTGCACGACGAAGCCGAAATTCGCGGTCATCGCCGCACGTATATTGGTGCGATGCCGGGACGATTGCTTCAGGCAATCCAGCAAGCCGGGACGAACAATCCGCTGATAATGCTTGATGAGATCGATAAGGTTGGTGCCGATTTTCGCGGTGATCCATCGTCGGCGTTGCTTGAGGTTTTAGACCCTGAGCAGAACTTTGCGTTTCGCGACAATTACCTTGGCGTGACGTTCGATCTGTCGAACGTGATGTTCATGACGACGGCCAATGTGCTTGAAACGATACAACCGGCGCTTCGCGATCGAATGGAGATCATCAACCTTTCGGGCTACACCGAGGAAGAAAAGATCGAGATCGCTCGGCGTCACCTTGTTCCCAAACAGATCGAAGAGAACGGACTTCGTAAGAAGGATATTAAGTTCGACAAAAAGGCTCTCGCACGTATCGTCAGCGAATACACACGCGAGGCCGGCCTGCGGCACCTCGAACGCGAGATCGGCAAGATCTGCCGAAAGGCTGCACGAAAAAAAGCCGAGCAGAATGGCGGTTTTCAACCGATAAAGGTCACAGCAGAGAACGTTCCTGATTTCCTACGGGTGCCTCGTGTATTCAACGACACAGCGCTTGAGAAAGACGAGATCGGTACCGTAACGGGCCTTGCCTGGACCGCCGTTGGCGGGGACATTCTATTTATCGAGGCCCTGAAAACAAAGGGCAAAGGCAAGCTGCAACTCACCGGACAACTCGGCGAAGTGATGCAGGAATCGGCCCAAGCCGCGTTCTCGTATGCAAAGGCAAGAGCCGCTGATCTCAATATCGATCCTGAGGCGTTTGATAATTTCGACATTCACATTCATTTACCCGAAGGCGCTATTCCAAAAGATGGCCCATCGGCGGGAATTTGGGTGGGGGCGGCTCTCGGTTTTGTTCTGTCGCAAAGGCCTGTTCGTAAGGACGTGGCGATGACCGGCGAGATCACACTTCGCGGCAACGTGTTGCCGATCGGCGGCGTCAAAGAGAAGCTGCTTGCTGCCCGCCGTGCCAAGCTCAAGACCGTCATTATGCCGGCTAAAAATAAGCGCGACCTTGCTGATCTGCCGCAGGAAGTTATGGACGATTTAGCGTTTATATTCGTTGACAATGTGCGGCAGGTGTTCGACGCCGCATTGAAGCCTGCGAATGGTAAGAAGGCGATCGCGAAAACAGCGGGCTGAAAGCCGAATGTCCTTATTCTATAAGCACTTTCGGCGTTGACTTGAGGGCAGATCGAGCATAAACTGATATGTTGCGGTAGTTTTTGCCGCAGGATATCTCGCTGGTTAGGGAACTTTCGAATTCGGCGAGCGTTTAGATTTATATATAAATATTGGATCTGGAATTTTTGATGACAAAGTTTTACAAGACCATAGCTCTTTTGATGATCGCGATGGTCGGTGCTATTTCTGCATCGGCTCAGATCACGAGCACGACTTCGAGCAATAATACGACTACGGACGCTGTGCGAAATGCGCAGGAAGCTTCGCGTTTGATCTTGGTGAAATCAGGCGATCTTTTCCGCGAAGGATTGTTGGCCTACGTAGCCGATAACCGTTCGCTTGCTGGCGAAAAGTTTGATAGATCGGTCGAAACATTCCTTTATTCGACGTTCAACATTCAGAAAGATCCTAAGCTTCAGAATTGTTACAACCAACTGATCGAAACGATCTACCGTATCGAATATCCATCGGAAACGCAGTTGCCGCAGGTGCGAAATCTTGCGTTGACATGTTCATGGGCGCCGTATGCCGAACTTGGTGACGACGTAACAAGAATTGCTAGAGCTGCGGCGACGCGACCGTCGACGGTTCCGATGGGGCCTGTGGTTCCCGGGCAGCAAACGGTAGCCAGCGGAGGACCGAAAGTTGGTTTCCAAGACCAAGAATTTGAGCCTTCGCCGCTTGATGAGTTGTCGAAGCTTGAGCTTACGGCAGAAGAGCAACAGGTCGAGACAAATCCCATTGCTCAGCAGCAATATCAGTACATTCAGACCGCTGTCGGACGCGGATCGCTTGGATTTTCGTTCCAGGTTCATCCGATGATCCAACAGTACATCAACTACTATCGCGGCCGCGGCCGTACGACGATGGAAGTTGGTTTGTATCGCTCAGGAATGTTCATGCGAATGGCACGCCGTATTTTCAAGGAAGAGGGAATTCCTGAAAACGTCGCGTGGCTCGGCCAGGTCGAATCTGCGTGGAAACCGTCAGCACTATCGTGGGCAGCGGCTTCGGGTCTGTGGCAGTTCATTCCGGGCACGGGAGCTCGTTTTGGATTGCGGCGTACGGCTCATGTTGATGAGCGAAACAGCTTTGACGAAGCAACGCGTGCATCGGCTCGTTACCTGAAATTCCTCTACAACCGTTACGGCAATTGGGAACTCGGCATCGCCGCCTACAACTGCGGCGAAGGCAACGTCGATCGTGCGATCCGCCGTGCAGGCGTCTCTAATTTCTGGGCAGCCTATCCGTATCTGCCGCAAGAAACTCGCAACTACGTACCGAATATTCTGGCTACGATACTGATCGCGAACAATCCGAATCAGTATGGTTTCGGCCACGTTCGTCCGGCGGCTCCGCTGCAATACGACCGTATTCGCGTTCCGGCCTCGACGAACTTGAGTTTATTGGCACAGGCCTCGGATACGAGTGTCCAATACATTCGATACCTCAATCCACATCTTCGCTCGAACATGACGCCGCCCGAGCCGTACGTCATCAACGTACCGATGGGCAAAGCGAACGAAGTTGTCGCGTTGTTCCGCCGCATTCCTGCGTCGAAGATCAACAACACGAACGTAGCTAACTCGGCTTCGGGCGAAACGTGGCAGACGATCTCAAATCGCACGGGCGTCGCCGTCGCCGACCTGATGGCGGCAAATCCCGGAATGGCAAAACCGCAAGGCAAAGTATTTGTTCCGGTCAAGGGCAACAACGTAGCGACGATCTCGTACAACCGTCCGACGAATCAGCCTGCGACACCAGCGACTGCAACCGTGAAAACGATCAAGGCTATCAAAGGCGACACCGTTACGAAACTCGCTCAACGTCATAAGCTCGATGCTTCGGAGCTAGCTAAATACAATGGCTTGCTGCCGAATTCGGTATTGCCGGCCGGCCGTGAGATCAAGGTGCCAACCAAGTAAGAGTTTGCCCGCGAAATACGCGAAAGCAGCTAAATAAAGAAGAAGAAAAGGAGCAGAAATTCTGCTTCTTTTTTTCGTTTGTTTTGCGTATTTAGCGGGCAATCTCTTTGGGGCTTGACAAGGAGATCAACTGTAACTATACTTGTTACAGATATGGCGGCGAATAGTCAATTTTCAATGGCGGTGCATGTGCTGGCGATGCTGGCGCATTCGGGTGACGACAACGTCAAATCCGAATGTATTGCCGCAAGTGTCAATACGAACGCCGTTGTTATCCGCCGTTTGCTTGGCCAATTGGGGCAAGCAAAATTGGTTACTTCACAGACCGGAGCGTTTGGCGGAACGCGTTTGGCGAGGCAGCCGCACGAGATCACGCTTTGCGAGATCTATAAGGCAGTTAGCTGTGGCGAAGTGTTCGCACTTCATGGCAAATCGCCGAGTCAGGACTGTCCGGTTGGCAGAAACATTGAAACGGTGCTTTGTAATTTGCAGAAGGAGATCGATAAAGCCGTGGGCGAAAAGCTTGGACAATACACGCTCGCAACCGTGATCTCGGAAGTCTCGGCCGCAAAGGCGTAAATTTTTTTGAGGTTATTTGTAGCAAATAAAGTTACAAATATTTAGAACGATGACAGCATTAGCAGCAAGGTGGACACCAACATTGATAGACGCGATCAAGCTGTTCGCGCGTTTTATGGGAGTGTGAGAAATGAATATCAGGCAATACATAAACAAGTCGATGTCGTACGACGAATATTTGTCGCTTGTAACGAATCTGTTGGAACATGGCAAAACGACCGGTCCGGAGCAGACGGCTTCGCGAGTGGAGTATTCGAAACTAAATCTAGTACGTATGAATCGCGTTGCGAAAACATTGGTTCACAACGATGAGGCATTTGAATCGGTAGCAATGGTCGATCTACCACAAACATGGCTCATCGTAACCGAAGGCTGGTGCGGTGATGCGGCGCAGAATTTAGCAGCTATCGAGCACGTTGCTTCGGCAAGTGAAGCGATCAAGACACGTTACATCCTGCGTGACGAGAATCCCGAATTGATGAACGAGTTCCTGACGAACGGTTCGCGTTCGATACCCAAACTCATCGCGGTTGATGATGCTAGCGGCAAAGTTCTAGGCACTTGGGGACCAAGGCCCGCGACGGCTCAATCGTATTGGAACGAGATGAAAGAACAAGGAATTGAGAAGGCTCAATTATCCGAGAACCTGCAGCGTTGGTATAATGCCGACAAGGGCGTTTCGCTGCAGAAAGAGTTGGCGGGGCTTGCGAAAGAATGGTCGCAGGCTCTCTTGTAGCGGCGAGTGTTTGACCTCGCAGTACTTTGAGAAGAGGAGAAATTATTCAAATGAAATATCTTGGAGTTTTTGTACTAACGGCCGCAGCATTGGCTTCGGCATGTGCCGATCCGGCAGCGAATAAACCGAAAGCGACGACGACGGCACCTTCGAGTGCGTCGCCTGCGGTACCGGCAAGTTCAACGGCGGCGCCTTCGACGACAGACGTTTTCGCGTCGTTCAAGCCAAAAGGCACCGCAATTGATGTTGACGCAGCGACGAGTAAGATCGAGTTTACGGGTTCGAAAGTCACCGGCAAGCACGACGGCGGATTTAAGACGTTTACGGGCAAGATCGATCTTGTTGGTGAAAAGGCCGAGGATAGTGCCGTTGTATTCGAGATCGAGATGGCGTCGGTTTTCACTGATGCTGATGGCCTGACGAAGCACTTGCAGAATGAAGATTTCTTCGAAGTCGGCAAATTCCCGAAAGCGTCATTCGTATCGACCAAGATCGTTGCGGATGCTGCAAAAGGTGCCGGAAATTATACGGTCACAGGCGATATGGAAATTCGCGGCGTGAAGAAATCGATCACGTTCCCGGCGAAGATCACGGTTGCTGCTGATGCAGTGACGGTAAATAGCGAATTTGCTATCAATCGTAAGGATTTCGGCATTGCTTACGCCGGAAAGGCGGACGATTTGATCCGTGACGATGTTGTTTTGCGGCTCGACCTGAAGGCTCCGCGCAAGAAATAATGCTGGCATTTCAGATCAACGAATTCGGGATCGACAAGCTCGCTATGGTCGAGGTTGGCGATCCCGAGCCAAGTGCGAACGAAGTGGTCGTGCGTTTTGACGCATGGTCGCTCAACTATCGCGACGTGATGGTCGTCGAAGGCCGTTACAATCCGCGAATGAAAGTTCCGGCTACGCCGCTATCTGACGGTGCGGGCGAGATAGTGGCGATCGGCGAAGGCGTTTCCAAATGGCAAGTTGGCCAACGTGTGATGCCGATCATGGTGCAGCGATGGTTCGACGGCGAACCTGATGCCGAAAGCTCAAGGACAGCGATCGGAGCAGGTGCGATCTGGGACGGAATACTGCGTGAAAAGGCGGCATTTGATGAGAACGCAATTGTCACGGTTCCCGAGTATCTTTCTCAAACCGAAGCGGCGACTTTACCGTGTGCGGCATTGACGGCCTGGAACGCGTTGGTCGTATCCGGCAAGTTGAAAGCCGGCGATACGGTGTTGACGCTCGGAAGCGGAGGTGTTTCGGTCGCGGCATTGCAGATCGCGAAAGCAATGGGAGCAAGAGTGATCGCGACATCTAGCAGCGACGCGAAACTTGATAAGCTGCGTTCACTCGGAGCAGACGAGACGATCAATTACCGCGAGCACGAGCAGTGGGACACTCGCGTGATGGAATTGACGAACAAACGAGGCGTCGATCATGTGGTCGAGGTCGGCGGTTCGGGAACGTTGATCCGTTCGGTAAACGCAGCCCGTATCGGCGGACACGTTGCCATGATCGGGGCATTAGAAACGAGCGGAGATTTTGATCCTGTTCGGGCGTTTATGAAAGCCATTAGACTTCAGGGCATTTTTGTCGGTTCAAAGAAGATGTTCGCGGATATGCTGAAGGCTTACGAAGCAAACAAGATCAGGCCGGTCATCGACCGTGAGTTTGCATTCGAAGACTCGCGAGCGGCGTTCGATCATATGAACTCGGGGGCGCATTTTGGAAAGATCGTTATCAAGCGGTAGTTTTATGAATATTGGTATCGTCGGTTCAGGTATTGTTGCCAAAACATTAGCGGTCGGTTTTGCCGGTAAAGGCCACACGGTCGTCGTCGGCACACGCACGGGCGGAAAGCTTGCGGAATGGCTCGCAACCGCTGGCCCAAATGTTAGCGAAGGCACGTTTGCCGATGCTGCTCGTCATGGCGAAGTCGTTATTATTAGTGTTCATGCCGAAAACACGAATAGTGCGATCGAATTGGCGGGCCGCGATGAGTTTAACGGCAAGGTCGTTATCGACCTTTCGAATCCGATGGATTTCTCACAGGGAATTCCGCCGAAATTTACCGCAACAGTTGGGAATTCGCTAGGTGAGAAAGTTCAGCGCGAATTGCCGGACGCGTTTGTAGTAAAGGCGTTCAACTCGATGGGCTTTAGCGTGATGACCGAGCCTCTTTTTGATGGAGAGGCCGGGACTCATTTTATCGCTGGAAATGACGAGGACGCTAAGACCAAAGTCGCCGGACTGTTGATGGAATTTGGTTGGGAAGTTGTCGATGTCGGCGAGATCGACCAGGCATTTTTTCTCGAAGCCTTGGCTTCGCTTTGGGTGAATTTTTCCTTCAGATCGGGACAGCGTGAGCAGGCGTTCAAGTTATTGACGCGGTAGATAAGAAATTATTCGTAAGTTTAGATAGAATCATTTTAGGAGAAAAACAATGGGAGCTTTTGCTAAGGAAGTAACAGACACAGGATTTCAGGCTGACGTTTTGGATTCGGACAAGCCTGTTTTGGTAGATTTTTGGGCCGAATGGTGTGGCCCTTGCCGTATGATCGGACCGTCGGTCGAGGCAGTTGCCGAGGAATACGCAGGCAAAGCCGGCGTGATGAAAATGAACGTCGATGAAAATCCGGGCGTGCCTAATCAGTTTGGCATTCGCGGAATTCCGACCCTCATTCTATTCAAGGGCGGACAAGAGCAGGAACGCATCGTCGGTGCCGTCAGCCGCGAGGCATTGGCTAAGGTGATCGACAAATACATTTGATCGGATAACAATAATCAAAAAAAGCCCGAGCCATTACTGGCTCGGGCTTTTTGCTTATTGTTTACGACCTAGTGGCGGTTATAGTTCGCAACTGGGTAATCGCCGTTCTGTCCAAATGGAACACCGATCGCTCCGCTAGTTGAACCTTGATACCAAAATGTTGATTCACCCGGATTAGCACTTGGGATCCAGACTCCAACATCGGTTTTTCCATCGCCATCGTAATCGCCTTGAGCGGTAAAGCCAGTGGCCGACGGTCCAAAGGTAGCAAATGGACTTGCGCTGATAGTACCGGTGGAGCTAGGTCGGACAAACCAAACGATCTGACCGGCGCTGCCACGTACGACCGCTAGGTCAGTTTTACCGTCACCATCGTAGTCTCCCGGAACAACGACATCCGTAGGTGTTCCAAACACGACACTGGTTTCGCCGGCAGTGGTTTGCCACATCCAGAAGCGAGCCTGGCTGCCGCCATTGTTGCGTTGGATCACAAAATCGGCTCGGTTGTCACCATCGTAGTCGCCCGGTGCAACGAAATCACCGTTTTGTCCCCACTGAATATATGTAACCGGGCCGCCTGCCGTTGTGCGATAGTACCAGAAGCTCGGGTCACCCGACGCAGCACCTGAACGGTAAACTGCCAGATCGGCCTTGCCATCAGCGTTATAGTCATCAACTACAGAAGGATCGTCGCCCGTTTGGCCAAATGCCTCGACACGCACAGTGTTGGTAGCACTTTGCAGAATGTAGAATGCGGCCACAGTTGGGGCACCAGGTCGCCAAATAGCAATATCGGTCTTGTTGTCGCCGTCGTAATCAACCGGAACAAAAAAGTCGCTTGCAATGCCCCAAGCTGCTGCTGTGGTGGTGCCGGGACCGTTCAATGCGTTGAACCAAGTTATCTGACCGCTTGGGCCGCCGCCCGTATTGCGAACAACTGAGAAATCAGATCGGCCGTTGCCATCGAAATCGATCACGGTCGAAGGCGGAGCCGTTGAAATATCAGCCCATGAAGTTGCGACGCGGATACCATCGACGCGTGCGGTTGGCGACGTTGCAACTGCACCTTGTCGAAGTGAGACCGTACCGATAGAAACGTCAGTTTGGGTCGTGTCCGTTGCCGTTACGGTCATTGCAGGTTCTGCTCCAGGAAACGTGGTGCCGACATACATTGCCGCAGTGTCGTTCGTTGCACCATCGACTATCGTGTACTTAACGACGATCACGTAAGTTGTATTCAATGCGAAGGTGAAACCTGTGAATTGAATGTCAGCAGCCGTGGTCAGTGCCTTCGAAATACCGAACGCAACGTTGTTGCTGCCATCTTTCTTTGCAAAGACGCGTCCGCGAAATGTGGTGCCGACGGGGCTTGGGCCGAGGTGAAGGAAATATCCACCGGCAGGATCGGTCGAAGCTTCGCTGAGGTTTACTAAGAACGCAGCGTAAACCGTACCAGTCGATACGGTTGGGAAGGTCCTATTGAGATCCTCACCGCTCGTGGTCATGCTTGCAGCATTTCCGACACCCGAACCGGGATATCCCGAAAGTGTTAAGCCCGGCGAAGAAGCCGTGATCGGATTAGTTCCGCCTGCGCTATGAGCCGTCCAACCAACGGTGGTTAGGGCTGTCGCAGCCGGATAATCGAAATTCTCTACAAAAAGTGACGAAGGAGCCACTTGCTGCGCAAATGCCGTTGCCGAAAATACAAACATTATCGCCAGACTCGATACGGCGAAAAACCTAAATACACTAGTAGTTCTCATTTATTCAACCTCAACTCAATCAGAGCAATCAAAACAAGCAAATAGGCTCGGTTCTACGCTCCGTTAATCAGAAACATCTAATTTCTATCTGCGGAAATCATAGCACAAAACACGAAATTTGCTATTTGTCAGAGCCCAATCACGCGAATTCTCGCATCAAATCTTTGTTACAATGACATGAGCCCATTTATTCGTCGGAGACATTATGCGAGCAATGAAGTACCTAACGCTTTGCCTGTGTTTGGCAATATTGGCAAACGGAATTCGATCGCAGACCCAGCCGCCAAAGGAAGAGGTCGTTCGCGTCGAAACTGACCTCGTTGACGTTCCGATCTCGGTTCGATTGGCGAATGGAAGCAATGCCGGCGGATTGAAAGCTGCGAATTTCCTCGTATTTGAGGACGGCAAACGGCAGGAGATCGAGGGCTTTTCGGCGACGACAGCACCTTTCGAAGTAGCGTTGTTGCTAGACACCTCCGGCTCGACGAGAAACGACCTGCAATTGATCCAACGTGCGGCAAAAGAATTCATTGCCAGCCTTCGGCTCGGCGACCGAGTAGCGATAATTGCTTTCACGACGAAAACATATGCCGACAGACGCGGACCGGCAGTCGACCTAATAATGAAGCTTACTGACGACCGCGCGGCATTGAACGTGGCGATCAATAGGCTTCAGACAAGCTTTGGAACGCCCTATTATGACGCGCTCGAAACTGTAGTTGAGCAGATCTTTAGCGAAAAACCGTCAACAGAGTTTCGCGGTCGCCGCGCGTTAGTGGCTCTAACCGATGGCGTCGATTCTACCAGTTATGCTGATTTTGAATCTGCTAAAGATGTCATAACGCCGGCGAATTTTATTTCTTATTTCATCAAGGTCGATACTCGCGAGTATTTCGAATCGCAACTTTTAGGTGATTGCGAATCTGCGATCAGATTCTCGTCTGCTCAGATCCGGCGATATTACAAAAGTATCAAGATGAATGCTTCGGCGGAAAAAGCTTCGCGATTTTGCGAACTTGGCGAATTCGAACGACTTGCCGTAAGCAAAAGACTCTACGAGATCGCCGACAACGAGATGAGTCAGCTAGCGAAAACATCGGGCGGAACGGTATTTCCGATCGACGATCTTACTGATGCACGAAATGCATTTCGGAGCGTAGCATCGGAGATCGGCACGAAATACACGCTCAGCTATTATCCATCGAATGAGAAACGAGATGGAAGTTTCCGAAGGATCAAGGTCGAATTGAAGGGTCTGCCTGCCGGTTCGACCGTCAAGGCTCGCGAAGGCTACACGGCTCCGAAAAACTAAGGAATTTCATAGGCAATTTTCCACTGTTCGTGGCAAAATCGAAGTTATGAGTAAGAAGTTTGGACGCGTTTGTTTAGTGGTTTTGGATTCGGCGGGAATTGGCGAAATGCCTGATGCGGCCGACTGGGGCGATGCCGGCTCGAATACGCTTGGCCATATTTTGGAATCGCGAACGGTCAATATTCCGAATCTACAAAAGCTCGGTCTCGGCAATATTACGTCGCTCAAAGGCCTCGCACCTGTTGATTCGCCAACCGGAGCTTATGGCAAATGCACTTTGAAATCTGACGGCAAAGACACAACGACAGGGCATTGGGAAATGGCGGGCATTATCCTGAAACAAGGTTTCCCGAAGTTTCCGGAGGGGTTCCCGCCGCGAATTATAGACGAGTTCGTCACTCAGGCAAATATTCCTGGCGTTCTCGCGAACGTTCCGGCAAGCGGCACCGAGATCATCAAACGGTTTGGCGAAGAACACATTCGAACCGGCAAACCGATCGTTTACACGTCCGCCGACAGCGTTTTTCAGATCGCGGCTCACGAGGAAGTCGTGCCGGTCGATCGGCTTTATGAGATCTGCGAGATCGCGCGGAACATTCTTCATGGCGACGATGAGGTCGCTCGTGTGATCGCAAGGCCGTTTTTGGGCGAGACTGCCGACACATTCAAACGTACTGAAAATCGTCACGATTACGCAGTGCCGCCGCCTGCAGGAAACTTGCTGCCGCTGCTCAAGGACGCCGGTCTCGACGTTGTTTGCATCGGTAAGATCGCTTCGATCTATGACAATATGGGCGTCACCGAAGATCTCGTCGCGAAGAACAACGAACAAATTATAGATGTCACGATCGAAGCTTTGAATGCTGACAGCAACGGCCTTATCTTCGGCAATCTAGTCGATTTCGATATGCTCTACGGCCACCGCCGCGATGTCGAGGGATATGCAAAGGCGCTCGAACACTTCGACGCTCGTCTGCCCGAGATCTTCGCCGCGATGAACGACGACGACCTGCTAATCATGACCGCCGACCACGGAAACGATCCATCGTATCCGGGCTCAGACCACACTCGCGAGTACGTTCCGCTGCTCGCTTATGGCAAGAATACGAAACAAAACGTCGACCTCGGAACCCGCCAGTCCCTTTCCGACATTGGCCAAACAATCGCGGAGAACTTCGAATTGCGGATCGAAGACGGCGTGAGTTTCTTGAACGACATCTAGACCTATGCCCGCTGCATTCATTCCTTTTAACGAAGCCGAACGCCTCGGCGCTCTTCGCGAACATGACATTTTGGACACACCGGCTGAGCGTGAGTATGACGATATTGTGCTGCTCGCTTCGCAGATATGCGGAACGCCGATGGCGACTATTTCGCTCATCGACGAAACGCGGCAGTGGTTCAAAGCGAAGGTCGGCATCGACGATGCCGAAACTTCTCGCGAGACCGCTTTCTGCGCTCATGCGATCCTCGATCCAACGAAAACTCTCGTTGTAAACGACGCGACCAAAGACGAGCGATTCTCGGACAATCCGTTAGTGCTTGCCGACCCAAACATCAGGTTTTACGCGGGAACGCCGCTGTTGACCAATGATGATTTCGCTCTCGGTACATTGTGTGTGATAGATGACAAGCCGCGCGAATTGCAGCCGTCTCAGCTCGCTGCACTTGAGGCTTTGGGGCGGC
Organism: uncultured Acidobacteriota bacterium; assembly: GCA_937871585.1. Lineage (GTDB taxonomy): Bacteria > Acidobacteriota > Blastocatellia > Pyrinomonadales > Pyrinomonadaceae > OLB17. The sequence goes on from CALMPJ010000192.1 coordinate 38,798, forward strand.
AGTTGAGCGTTCGTCTTGAATTGAGGCGAACTGCGGCGATGCTTGAGGAAGCAAATAAGAAGCTCGAAAGTCTATCACTAACAGACGAACTCACAGGTCTCTACAATCGTCGAGGTTTTCTTGTTCATGCTGAGCAGCAGTTCAAGCTATTTCGTTCCCGTGAGACCGAACATAGTCTTTGGCTGCTCGTCGGCGACATGGACGGCCTCAAGCAGATCAATGATACTTACGGCCATCTCGAAGGCTCAGCCGCGATCTTCGCGATCGGTGTTCTGCTCAAGAATACGCTGCGTGAGACCGATATTTTATCGCGTCCGGCGGGCGATGAATTCGTCGCGATGCTCGTCAATACGACCGACGCCATCGCAAAAAGCCTGCCGATCAGGCTTCAAAACAACATTCGTTTCCACAACGAAGATTCGAAAAAACCCTACAAGATCGGTATCAGCATCGGGCTTGTCAAAGTAAACTTCGATGGCACCGAGACCCTAGCAGAGATCATTAAACAAGCCGACGCCGCGATGTATGCCGATAAATCGCGGCGTAAGGCAGGCCGCGTCAGTTAGTAAACTTCAAATGTTCGATGCCATGACACTTCCGGCCGGCTTGATCGTGCTCGTTTCCGGCGTTTGGCTGATCGTCCTCGCGATAATGTCGGTCGCTCGGCCAGAGACGGTGAAATCATTCTTCGCCAAGTTCGCGAGTTCTTCATTCGCACATTTTCTTGAGATGTTCGTCAGGCTCATTGTCGGAGCCGCCTTCGTCATCTACGCCGACAAGATGAAGTTCCCGATCATCTTCACCTCATTCGGCTGGCTGCTGATCGTGACGACCGCCGTTCTGACGTTCGTCCCATGGAAACTCCACAACAAATTCGCCGAACGCTCGCTCCCAATGCTGTACCGCTGGATGCCGTTCTTCAGCCTAGTATCCTTCCTCGGCGGCAGCTTCATCTTCTATACGTATTTTGCTGCGGTTTGACCGAGGTTGAGGGAAAAGCTCGGACCGCATTACGTCGTTCGCGCCTTTTGGTTTACAATCGTAGGAACTTTTTTTAGAACAATTTAAGCTTTCCACGAACCATTATTAGTTAACTTTTTGTCGCGAGCATTTCTCGCAGCTAGGTAAATTTACGGATCTGATATGAAAAGCCCCTCAATTGACGAGAACGAAAAGGAACGATTAGAAACACTTTATAAGCACGAAATTTTGGACACGATGCCGGAGCGGGAATATGACGATATAACCTGGCTGACGGCAAAGGCTTGCGAGGTGCCGATCGCGGTGATCTCGTTTTTTGACGGTAAGCGCGTTTGGTTCAAATCGAAGATCGGCGTGACTGAAACCGAGATAGCTCGCGGAGATTCGTTGTGCGAGTACGCTCTGATGGACCGCGAAGAATTGGTCGTCGTGCCGGATGCGTCGGTCGATCCGCGATTTGCCGATAATCCAAATGTCGTCGGCGGAATGAAGATCAAGTTTTACGCCACGGCTTTGCTTGTGACGAGCGAGAATCAGGTGCTTGGCGCGTTGAGCATCGCGGATACTAAGGCTCGCGATTATTCGAAAATGCCTACCGACATTCTGCGTGCGTTTGCCAATCAGATAATGCAGACGCTTGAGCTGCGGTACAAGACGCTTGAGTTGGAACGTGCGAATAAGGAGCTTCGCGATCTGTCGCTGCGTGACGAACTGACGGGATTTTACAATCGCCGCGGGCTGCAGGCCATCGCCGAGCAATATATGATCCAGCTTCGCACTCGCGAATCCGACACCGGAGCTTGGGTGCTGCTCGCTGACATGGACGGCCTGAAAAAGATCAACGATCGCCACGGCCATAACGAAGGTTCGGCCGCGATCATCGAGACTTCGCGGATATTGGCAAGCTGTGTACGCGGTTCTGATGTGCTGTCGAGGATCGGCGGCGACGAATTCGTGGCGTTTATGATCAACACGCATCATATGCCGGTTTCGACTGTGATGACGCGAATTCAAGAGGCGTTCGATCATCACAACGCGAAGAGCAAAAAGCCATACAGGCTGAGCGTAAGTGTCGGCATTGCAAAGACGGACCACGCCGATACGCGAACGCTCGCCGAGCTGATCAAAGCCGCCGACGAGGGAATGTATAAGGCGAAACAGAACAATCGTCTTAAGAGTATTCCGGGATTTGAATCGACGCACATTCATCGTTCGGTCGATCCATTTATGATCTCGGATCCGTTTATGATATCGAGCGAGAAATTGCACATTTCGGCCGACCCGAGACATTTGAGTTAAGAATTTTTTGTAAATGCGAACGCTCGTTTCTGACATTCAAAGCGAACGCCGCGACGCGATGGCAAGGTACGGCATTCTCGATTCGCCCGCCGAACGAGAGTATGACGACCTTGTTCTACTTGCCTCGAAAATTTGCGGTGTGCCCGTCGCTCTGTTTGCGCTGATCGACGGCGATCGAATGTGGTTCAAGTCAAAGGTCGGACTCGACGTTTCGGAGATCCCGCGTCAAGGCTCGTTTTGCTCGTACGCGTTGCTAAGGCCGGACGAAACGCTGGTCGTGCCAGATGCGAACGAGGACGCGCGGTTTGTAAATAACGAATACGTGACCGGCGATCTGGGCATCAGATTCTACGCCGGCGTGCCGATCCGCAATCGCGACAGATTGGTTTTAGGAACGCTTTGTGTGTTCGACAATAAGCCGCACGAATTATCACACGACGAACAAACTGCGCTCGAGGCGATCGCACGGCAATTGAGTTTGCGGCTAGAATTGCGTGCGGCGTTGGCATCGCTGAGAACTGCCAAGAAAGATCTCAAACTCCGCGAAATGTCAGACGAAATGACCGGCCTGCATAACCTCGACGGATTTGCTTTGCTCGCAGATCAGCAGCTTGCACTTGCCCGAAACGAACGTCTTGCCGGCCAGCTTTGGGTCATGGCTGTCGATATCGACGGCCTGAAATCGATCAATTCAAATTTCGGGCGCGACGAGGGCACGTCTGCGATCCGTACTTCGGCAGAACTGATCGAATCTTGTTTGGCAAACAACGACATCCTCGCGCGTTCGGGCGGCGATGAGTTTATTGTGTTGTTGAGCTCGGCGGAAGACGAGACAGCCGATGGCATATCGCAGCGAATTCGTTCGGCGTTCGAGAACTATAATTCAAAAAGCAAGAAGCCCTATCTGCTGCACATCAGCCTAGGTGTCGTTCGCGTCGAAAACGACGACAACATAACGATCGAACAGATCATCGAACACGCCTTTGAGGCCGTCAGCCGCACAAAACAGCTCAGCAAAGGCAGCTAGTCATCTGCCAACAAGATCTTCAACATTCGCTCACGGTTAGATAGAAAATCGCGTGCGACCTGATAATGTTCCGTATCTTCATAGTCAACCTCAGTAATGCCGTCAGGGCCGCATTGGTAAATGGTCGAATCCGGATACGCCATCAATATCGGCGAGTGTGTGGCGATAATGAATTGCGAACTATCGCGAACAAGGTCGTGAATTCGTGAAAGAACAGCAAGCTGCCGTTGCGGCGAAAGAGCTGCTTCGGGTTCGTCGAGGATGTAGATCGCGTCTCCGTGAAACCGCGTGGTCATCAGCGTCAGGAATGATTCGCCGTGCGATTGTTCATGCAAAGATTTACCGCCGTACCAGCCTTGCAGATCCAACTCGTCAACCTGAGTTGCGACATTGAAGAAGCTTTCTGCACGCAAGAAAAAACCGTCGCGCGGATAGGGATAGCCTCTGCCTAACCGAAGATATCGCGATAACGGATACTCGGTTTCGAACGTTTCAAAGTTGAAATTCTTCGTGCCACCTTCAGGATTAAAGCCAAGTGCGACAGCAAACGCTTCGAGAAGAGTTGATTTTCCGCTGCCATTCTCGCCGATAAAATACGTTACCTTCGGATGAAACTTCAGCCTCTTAAAATTCTGTAACGCGGCCAAATTAAACGGATAATCGTCCGACGGAACGTCTCCCGCGTTGTATGTCACATCGATGAGATATTGGCTTGAGACCATTTTGACTTAATTGTTAATTGTAAATTGGCGGATTGTAAATTGGTAGCCTTCATTTTTTCCGTAACCAATTTACAATCAACCAATTAACAATTTACAATCGTTGCTAAATCGAGTTTGAGTTATGAGCGTTATCAATAGAGCAGCTGTTCTCTTCGCCGTCGCGGGATTATTGTGTCAGTCGCTGTCCGGGCAGATGACAGATGTTGCGAACTACAACGACCCGCCGTCCCGCGTTCGGGGAATGATCGAGCGATTCGGCGCTGACTATGGCATACTGGACCGTTTCAATTCGGCGGCGTTTTCGGAGCGGCGTTCGGAGGTTTTGCGAAAACTTTACGCTGACAATCTAGCCGCTCTCGGCTCGCTCGATTTTGACAAACTGAATCACGACGAGCAGATCGACACGATATTGTTTCGCAATTATCTTGAGCACGAGGTGAGAGAGCAGGTTCGAGCCGACAAACAGATCGACGAGATCAGGCCGCTAGTGCCTTTCGTCAAGACGATCAGCGACCTCGAAGATTCGCGGCGTCGACTTGAGTCCGCAGATCCGGCGAAGACGGCGGCGTTGTTGAATGAACTGGCAAGGTCGATCAACGCGTTGGGAAAAACCGACAAGAGTGCTGGCACTCCGAAGACCGTTGCGAATCGAGCCGCACGTGCAGTCGGAAGTTTGCGCGATACACTCCGGCGTTGGTACGCGTATTACAACGGTTACGATCCGACGTTCACTTGGTGGTGCGAATCGCCGTACAAGGCGGCTGATGATGCACTCGCAAGGTATCAGTCATTCATCTCGACCAAACTCGTCGGCATCTCGCCGGACGATAGAACTACCATCATCGGCGATCCGATCGGCAGGGAAGCGTTGATTGAAGAGTTGAAGTACGAGATGATTCCGTACACGCCGGAGGAACTGGTGCAGATCGCGAATAAGGAGTTCGAATGGTGCGTTGCCGAATTCAAGAAAGCGTCGCGTGAAATGGGCTTTGGCGATGACTATATGAAGGCGATCGAGGCTGTGAAACAGAAATATGTCGAGCCTGGGAAGCAGCCCGAACTTATCAAGAAACTTGCGTACGAGGCGATCGAATATGTCGAAAAGAACGACCTCGTGACCGTACCGCCGATCGCCCGCGACAACTGGCGAATGGAGATGATGACGCCCGAACGCCAACTCGTTGCGCCATTTTTCCTTGGCGGTGAAACGATCCTCGTGAGTTATCCGACCGACGGAATGACGCACGAGCAAAAGATGATGTCGCTGCGCGGGAACAACCCTCATTTTTCGCGGGCCGTGACACACCACGAACTAATTCCCGGCCACCATCTGCAGGGCTTTATGTCGCAACGGTATCGGCCGTATCGGAATCGATTCCGAACACCATTCAACACCGAAGGTTGGGCGTTGTATTGGGAATTCGTGCTTTGGGATCGCGGTTTCACCAAAACGCCTGAGGACAAGATCGGCGCGTTGTTTTGGCGTTCGCATCGAGCGGCACGCATCATTTTCTCGCTCAACTTCCACCTCGGAAACTGGACGCCTGAGCAGTGCGTCGATCTGCTCGTGAATAAGGTCGGCCATGAACGTGACAACGCCGTCGCCGAGGTTCGCCGTTCGTTCAGCGGCGATTACGGTCCGCTTTATCAAATGGCATATATGATGGGCGGACTACAGTTTCAGCAGCTACACCGCGATCTCGTCGGCTCGAAAAAAATGACCGACCGCCAATTCCACGACGCCATTTTGAAGGAAGGTCCCGTTTCGGTGGAAATGATCAGAGCGATATTGACGAAACAAAAGTTGCCCCGCGATTTCAAAACGAACTGGCGATACTACGATCTAGCGGCAAGGTAAATCGCATTCTTATTAACATATGTCCAAAGTTTTGCTAATTGGCTGGGATGCAGCCGACTGGAAGGTTATAAATCCGTTGATGGACGCCGGGCTAATGCCTTCGCTTCAGGGTTTTATCGAACAAGGTGTAATGGGAAAGCTGGCAACGCTCGATCCCGTTTTGTCGCCTATGTTGTGGACGAGTATTGCGACCGGAAAGCGGCCTTACAAACACGGAATTCACGGTTTTACCGAACCCGATCCAAGCCGCAAAAGCGTTCGGCCGATATTCAATACAAATCGTACTTGCAAGGCCGTTTGGAATATCCTCAATCAAGAAAATAAGAAATGTCACGTCGTTGGTTGGTGGCCGTCGCATCCTGCCGAGCCGATCAACGGGACGATGGTCTCAAATTTCTTTCAGCGGCCGGCGATGCGAAGCGACAAGCCGTGGACGCTGCCAAAAGGGACTGTTCATCCCGAGGAGAAGACCGATCTTTTCGCAAAAATGCGGGTTCATCCAAACGAACTCACGGCAGCGCACATTTTTCCGTTCGTCGCTAACCTCGAAAAGGTCGATCAGATCAACGATCCGCGACTCAGTATCGTCACGTCAAATCTCGCGGCAACCGCAACGTTGCATTGTGCCGCGACATACATTCTTGAGCACGAAGATTGGGACTTTACGGCTGTCTATTTTGATGCGATCGACCATCTTTGCCACGGATTTATGAAGTTTTATCCGCCGCGAAGACCGCATATTCCGATCCAGGATTTTGAACTGTATAGCGAAGTTGTAAATGCTGTTTATCGTTTTCACGATATGATGCTCGGTCGATATTTGGAACTGATCGATGATGACACTACGGTCATTATTGTCAGCGATCACGGCTTTCATCCGGGAGATAATCGTCCGGAACATCTTCCAAAAGAGCCAACGGCTCCCGCGATCGAACACAGTCCGTATGGCATGATCGCGATGAAAGGGCCGGGAATTAAGAAAGACGAGCTGATCTTTGGCGCGAGTTTGCTCGACGTGACGCCGACGCTTTTGCACATTTTCGATCTTCCATCAGCGAACGACATGGACGGCAAGGTTCTGATCAACGCATTCGAAGATGCCCGAACTAAACAGCCGATCGACAGTTGGGAGCTTGTCGAAGGCAACGACGGTAGACATAAGTCCGATGCCGCCATCAGTGCTGAAGACATGGACGCTGAACTGCGCCAGCTGATCGAACTCGGTTATGTCGACGATCCGGGCGACGACGTTGATGCCGCGATCAAACTTACGTTGGACGAGAACAACTATCATCTCGCAAGAGCCTATATCAACGGCCAAAAATGGGACGAGGGAATCAAGCTGCTCGAGGCTTTGCACGCGGAAAATCCCGACGTTCTGCGATTTGCGAGTCATCTGGCAAATGCTTACCAATTTGTCGGAAAGTTCAAGCAGGCACGAAAGGTAGTGAACCACATCCGCGAGATCCTCGACCGGGAAAGTCCGCAGGTCGATCTGTTGGAAGGCACACTTCTCCTATCTGAACAGCGTCCGTTAAAGGCGCTTGAGCTTTTCAAAAAGGTAGAGGCCGAGGCCGGCGACCAGCCGCAATTGCGCCTTAAACTGGCGAATGCCTATTTCCAGCTAAACAAGTTCGAGGATGCCGAAAAGCTGCTTTTGAGTGTGATCGACGCCGACGAAGAAGAAGTCGGGGCGTGGTATTTGATCGGGCTGTGCTATTTCAATCTCGGCAATTACGAGCTTGCGATCGAGCACTTGCTCCAAGCAATTGGGCTTCAATATTTTCAGCCGGTCGCCCACTATTATTTGGCCGAATCGCTCTTGTTGCTCGAAAAATACGAAGAATCCGCAACGGCGTACGAGGTTTGTCTGCGGCTGGCTCCGAAGATGAATTACGCTCGGAAACGTCTTATCACTATTTACGAACAGTATTTGAATCAACCGGAAAAAGCCGATCAGTTCCGCGAGGACTTTGATCGTGCCTACAAAGGTAAATTGGTCATCGTCAGCGGATTGCCGCGTAGCGGTACATCGATGATGATGCAGATGTTGACGAGCGGCGGTATCGAGGCGTTTACCGACGACGAACGTAAGCCTGATGAAAACAATCAAAAAGGCTACTTCGAACATGAAGCAGTCAAGAATCTCGCCAAAAACAAAGATTGGCTTCCGGAAGCGAATGGTAAGGCAGTAAAGGTAATCGCACAGTTAATACCTCATTTGCCACTGAATTATCGGTACAAAGTAATATTTATGGAACGCGATATTTCAGAGGTGCTTAGTTCGCAGCATAAGATGCTTGGCCGAATGGGCAAAGAGAGTGAGTCGAATTCAAGTCTTAAGGATTCTTATGAAACAAGCGTTCAAGATGTCAAAGACTGGATCGCAGATCAGCGGAATTTCGATGTAATCTACGTCGATTATGCTTCGGTGATCGAAGATCCTTTGCGACAGTCGGAACGAATAAATGAGTTTATCGGAGGAAACTTGGACGTGACGCGTATGAAAGACGCGGTCGATGCCGGAATGCGACGCGAACGTTCTACCGTTGTCTGACAAATATAAATTGCAGATACAACGATCCCGTGGTAAAGTTAGTCAAATTCGACACGATTGCAATTTTTTGAGAACTTTCCCGAGTTTAGGAGGCTCGTAGTAAAACCGCTTTATGAGATTGAAACAAACAAAGAAAGTAGCGACCAATAAGTTGGACGATTATCTTAAGCTATCACGTTCTGTGGTTTCGAAACCCGTCCCTCATGTGGACAAAGTCGTCGGTGCTTCGATGGCGTTGGCTCTGTTTGGCGCACTGCAAACCGTTGAGGCTCAGATGGTTTATTCGGGCCCTCAAAATGTTCCTTGCAATCTAACTGTGGCCAATCAGCGGTGCTATGCAAACATCGATCTCGCGGGTGGAAATGATTTTGAGATCACTCGAAATGTTGTTGCTGCTCAGATCTTTGTTCAGGTCGATGAAGTGCCGGGCGGTGGTTTTGAGATAAACGGGTTTAATGCGCAATTTGCGGGAGGTTATGTATATCCGTATGCTTTGGCTGCCGGAGCCTTGATCGGCCCGGCCAGCCCTTGGTTCACTCAGGCCGGCCAGGCGAACAGCCTTTCGGACAACGGCTTTTATCCTAATCACAAATGGGAATCCTTGCCGAATGGAACGACAAGATTTCTCGGGATTCGCGGTACTATCGGCGGCCAGACCAAGTATGGTTGGATCCGCTTGACCAAAAATGGCTTTAGCAATTACACCATCGTCGACTGGGCGTATAACAATACGACAAATGGTGCGGTTTTGGCAGGCAATGGTGTCGCAACTTCTGCCGGCGTCTCGGTGAGCGGACGCGTACTTACCTCAGACGGGCGTGGTCTGAGAAATGCGGTCGTTACGTTGACCGATGTAAACGGAAATGTCCGTACGGCTCGAACCTCGGCGTTTGGCTATTACCAAATTGACGAAATTCCCACAGGTCAAACAGTCGTGGTCGGAGTTCAAAGCAAGCTGTACCAGTTTGCGCCCCGAACATTGACGGTCGGCGATGCAATTACTGATCTTGATTTTATAGGATCAAACTAGTTCGCATCCTTTGTATCTTAGTTTATGACTGGCAGCAGAAATGCTGCCTTACTTTTTTGAGCTATGGGATTACCTGATCAAAACGACGATGTGATCGACGACGAGATCTCAACCGAGCAGCCGCTCGTCACCATTGACGGCGAACCTTATGAGATCACCGAGGAAGGTTCGCTAGGGCTGCTGGCGATGGGCTACGTCGGCGTTATGCATTGGCGTAACGAACGGCAGAGGATCGAACAGTCACGTAGAGACAATTCGTAATCCATCTTTCTTTATGATCCTCATTCAACTCACCGGACTTTCAGGTTCCGGAAAAACAACCATCGCAAACAATGTCCGCGACGAACTGGTCAGCCTCGGCTACAAGGTCGAAGTGATAGACGGCGACGAATATCGCAAGGCCTTGTGCAAGGATCTCGGGTTCTCGCGCGAAGATCGGCTTGAGAACATTCGCAGATTGGGCTTTGTCGGTCAGACGCTTGCGAAAAACGGTGTGATCGTTATCTTGGCAGCGATCAATCCTTACGAAGCGGCTCGGCAAGCGATCAAAGAAACTTCAAGTATCGTCCGAACGGTTTGGATCGACTGTGACCTCGAAACGTTGATAGCACGTGATGTAAAAGGCCTATACAAACGTGCACTATTGCCCAAGTCCGATCCCGACAGATTGCCAAATCTCACGGGAGTCAACGATCCGTATGATGTTCCTGAAAATGCAGATCTCGTTATCAAAACAAACGAGGAGTCGGTTGAAGAATCATCCGAGCGGCTGCTAAACTTTGTCCTGGCAAATATCCAAATAGAAAAGAGTGAGCCTGTTCGCCGAGCCATGTTTGTTGGCCGTTGGCAGCCGTTTCACAACGGACATCAATGGTTGATAGCTCAAAAGTTAGACAAAGGTGTACCGGTATTGATCGCAGTTCGAGACGTAGTGCCGGACGAGAGAAACCCGCTTACAACTAGGCAGACCGTCGCTATCCTCAAGAATGCTTACGAAGGCAAAGACGTCGAGATCATAGTTATTCCGGACATCGAAAGTGTGAATTTTGGCCGCGATGTTGGTTATGAGATCAACGAGTTCGTGCCGCCTGACGATATCAAAACGATCTCGGCAACCGAAATTAGAGAAAGCATTAACAGCGGCTCGGACGACTGGAAAGGCAAGATCGACGAGCGAAATCAGCATCTTATCGCTAAATATTTAGGATCTTGATGTTTGCGGTCTGAGAGTTTGGTTAACAAAGATACTAGTATTTACGTTTAAAGGCACGACTATGAATTTGAACAAGTTGGCTCTTTCGTCGGTTCTTCTTTTTGCTATTTTTCTTGCACTACAGACCTCGTCGGTCAATGCTCAGATCGTACTTGAGAGAAATGTTCGTGCCGGAATGCAGTTTCTCGCAGGCGATGCAATGCAGGGACGCGGCAGCGGGACGCCGTTTGAGCGAATAGCGGCGGAGTATGTCGGTTCGCAGTTCATGCAATTTGGCCTGGAGCCCGCAGGCGAGAAGGGACCCGATGGCAAACTGACGTTCGTTCAGTCGATACCAACCAAATCGCGACGAACAGGCGCGGAAGGCACGACTTGGAACGCAATGGGCAAGATCACGGGTTCGGACCCAAAGCTTTCGGGCGAAGTGATCTTGATCAGTGCCCATCTCGATCATCTTGGCGTTCGAGACAATACTCCCGGCGACGACAAGATCTTCAATGGCGCGGACGATGATGCATCGGGAACTGTTGCAGTAATTGAGCTTGCGCGTGCACTTGCCAATGGCAAGAGACCAAAGCGAACAATATACTTCGTTGCATTCGGCTCCGAAGAGGCCGGAGGCTTCGGTTCGCGTTGGTTCGTCGAAAATATGCCGGTCGCAAAAGAGAAGCTTGTCGCAAATCTTCAATTTGAAATGATCGGCCGTCCCGACTCGAAGGTAAGGCCCGAAGAACTGTGGCTCACCGGTTTTGAGCGTTCGAACCTCGGACCTGAATTGGCAAAGCGTGGTGCAAAGCTCGTTCAAGATCCGCATCCTGACCAGAGATTCTTTATGCGTTCGGACAACTATCAGCTCGCTAAGGTTGGCGTAATTGCACACACGGTTTCCAGCTTTGGCCTCCATACTGACTATCATAAGTCGTCCGACGAAATTAAGACGATCGACTTCGTACATATGACGCGGTCGATCGATTCTATGGTCAAACCTATTGTTTGGCTCGTAAATTCGAACTTTCGCCCGGTCTGGAACGAAGGAATGAAGCCATAGTTCATTTTTCTTTGGACTAAAAAATCAAACACGCTAGAATGTAGATTCGATTGAAACGCATCGCCGCGTTAACGATGACACCTGAACGCTGGCAACAGATCGAGGAGATCTTTCACGAGGCATCCGACCTCGACGGTGCCGCGCGCTTTGAGTTTCTTGATGAAAGATGCGCGGGCGATGCGGAACTTCGCTCCGAGGTCGATCAGCTCCTGTCTCAATACGAACAAGCCAGCAGCTTCATCGAACAACCAATAATCAATAGCACATCGGGAAATGTCCTCGCTAACTTGCTTGACGAATCCGACGCCGATCCGCTGACCGGAAAGGTTCTTGGCAGCTATCGCATCGAACGCGAGATCGGACGCGGCGGAATGGGAGCGGTTTACGAAGCGGTTCGTGCTGACGGCGAGTTTCGACTTCGTGTCGCAGTAAAGGTCGTCAAACGCGGTGTCGATACAGACTTTGTTTTGCGTCGATTTCGCAACGAACGCCAGATACTCGCCGCACTCGATCATCAGTTCATCACGCGACTGATCGACGGCGGCACGACCGATGACGGCCGGCCGTACTTCGTGATGGAATACATCGACGGCCTGCCGCTATATCGATATTGCGATCGAGAAAAGCTTTCGCTCGGCAATCGTCTCAACTTATTTTCACGCATCTGCGAAGCTGTTGAATACGCACACCAGCGGCGTGTCATTCACCGAGATCTGAAGCCTTCGAACATTTTCATCACCAACGACGGCGGTCCGCGTCTTTTGGATTTTGGCATCGCAAAATTGCTCGATCCGGACCTTGCGATCGACACACTGCAGCCAACGGCTACGGCTCTCAGAATGATGACGGTCGATTACGCGAGTCCCGAACAGATCCGCGGCGACAAAGTAACATTTGCGACAGATGTTTACAGCCTTGGTGTCATCTTGTTCGAGTTGCTTACCGGCTACAGACCGTATTCCTTTGCAAGCCGTTCGCCGCATGATGTCGCGCGGGCTATTTGCGATGAGGATCCTATTTTACCAAGCTCGGTCGGCAAGGTCGAAGGCTCAACGCCGGTTCGTGTTAATCCGAATGCGGACACACTATCGGGCGTTGTTTCCGAACAGCCTAAGGTAGTTTCGTCTTCTGATCTCGAAGGCGATCTGGATCGGATCATTCTTCAAGCTCTGAGAAAAGAGCCGGGCGAACGTTATACATCAGTCGAAAAACTAAGGCTCGATATCCAAGCTCACATTGACGGCGGAAAAGTCGCGGCCGCCGAGATCGAACGGCGATCAACCCCGCAGGCTATCGAAGACGATCCTGATTCTCGGTCGGTCGCTGTTCTTCCACTCACGCTCCTAAGCCCGACCGGCGAAGAAACAACCGATGAAGCGTACCTGACCGTTGGTGTTGCCGACGCGATCATTACGCGATTGACGAATGTTCAGCGGCTAACGGTGCGGCCGACTAGTTCGATAACGCGATATTCTGATCGCGACATTAATCCGTTTCGAGCCGGAGCGGAGCTTGGCGTCGATTATGTTCTCGACGGACGAATTCGACGTTTTGGCGAGCGAATTCGTATCTCGCTCCAGATGCTTGATGTCCGTAAGATCAAAACGATCTGGGCCGGACATTTTGACGAGCATCTGACCGATGTACTAGAACTCGAAGATGCCATTTCCGAACAGGTCGCGACTGCACTGATCCCACACCTGACCGGCGAAGACCGCGAAAAGCTGTCGAAACGCGGCACAAACGATCCGCATGCGTACGAAGCATATCTTCGTGGGCGTTTTCATTGGAATCAGTTTACGTCTGCTTCGCTTCCTAAGGCTCTTGAGGCATACACAGCCGCGATCGAGATCGATCCACGTTACGCTCAAGCGCACGCCGCGATCGCTGAATATTTCATCTGGGCGGGCATCTACGGACTCGTGCCGACCGTTTTGACGTATCGAAACGCTTGGGATTCGGTGCATCGGGCACTTTCGATCGATCAGAATTTGGCTGAGGCTCACGCGACGTATGCGTTGTTGTTGGCAAATGAATTTCGCTGGGATTCAGCCGAAGAAAGCTACAAACGCTCGATCTCGCTCAATCCAAAATACGCCCTTGCCCGCGAATGGTTTGCCGCGTTCATGATCGGCAACGGCAGGTTCGAAGAGGGCCTCGAGCAAATGCACTTGTCTGCGGAACTCGACCCGATGTCGTTGCGAGCGAAGGTGCTAGTCGTTTGGTATCTATACCAATGCCGTGAGTTTGAAAAGGCTCTACAGGTCGCGGAAGAGATAATCGCCATCGACCCAAACTATCCGCAAGGCCATTTGCAGCGTGGCAATTTGCTATCGGTGCTTGGCCGTCACGATGAAGCGATCGAATCGCTCACTCTTGCTAACAATATGATGCCGGCGACTGCTTTGGTCGAGTATCCGCTGTGCCTCGCCTATCAGCGTGCGGGCAAGAAAGCCGATGCGGAACGGCTGGCCGATGCGATGCAGGCGCGTGCTCAAACAGAGTTTGTAAAACCGTATTTCATCGCGATGGCAAACCTTGCCGCAGGCCGCGTCGATCGAACTTTCGAACTGTTAGAGGTTGCTCTCGAGGAACGCGACGCCTGGCTCATCTGGATCGGAACCGAGCCGAATTTAGACGTGTTACGTGGTGACGAACGGTTTGAACGAATACTGCGTGCAACTGGTCGCGAGATAGAAAATGGTCACGTCAAGGTGTCGAATACGACTCCGATACACATGACGCCGTCAACGCCTCCTTCGACATACGGGATTTCTGAGGCAGTTACGGCACCTTTGGCTGAACCGGAAACCAAACAGATCCGCGATTCGTTCCTATGTCGGCATCGATGGAAATTTGTCGTCTCGGGCGTGTTTGCGACGCTGATCGCGATCGGGATGGCGACCGGTATTATAAACATTTATATTAATAACGCTCCGAAATTGACCGTTCATCAGGTTGGAAATGCCGCTCCCGGAACGCTCGCGGTTTTGCCATTCGAGAATGCGACCGGTGATGCGGCAAATGATTACATCGCAAACGGAATGAGCGATATTCTCACATCGCGATTGTCCGTGTTGCCCGACATCAAAGTTATTCCGCGATCATCTGTATCTCGCTTTCGCCGTTCCGATCTGACGGCTCAAGGTGTTGGTCTGGAGCTCGGTGTCGAACGTGTCGTGAATGGCCAGCTCACAAAACAAGGTGAAACGCTGACGCTCAAGATCGAAATGATCAACGTTATTGACGGCAAGAAGGTGCTCTCGCTCAATTTTGCCGAACAAGGTGCGAACATCTTGGACCTTCAAGAGGTAATGACGTCGAAGGTAACGGACGCGCTCGCGGCCACGACCGGTACTTCAAGAGCGGTCGGTAAGAGTTACACCACCAATAACGAAGCCTTTTCCCTTTATTTAAAGGGCGAATTCAGCCGTCAAAAGGGAACTCCGACCGGCACGACCGAGAGTATTGCGTTCTACAAACAAGCGATCGGACGCGATCCGAACTACGCTCTCGCCTACCAAGGCCTCGCCCTCGCATATCGGCTTGCTCCGGCGTACGGAGTCGTCTCGCCGCAAGAAGCGTATCCTGCTGCCAAAACTGCGGCAACGAAGGCTCTTGAGATCGATCCGTCGCTTGGTTCGGCACATGTGCCGCTCGCTTCGATCAAGTTTGTTTGGGATTGGGATTTCGCAGGCGCTGAGGCCGAGTACAAAGAAGCGATCAGACTGGTGCCCAACAACGCCGAGGCACATTCTAGCTATGCCAATGCCTTGATCGCGTTCGGGCGGTTCGACGAGGCATTGAACGAGCTCAAGATCGCCCAGCAGCTCGATCCGCCGTCGCTGTCTATCGCGTCAAACATTGGTTGGGCGCTGTACGTCGCCGGTCGTCTCGACGAAGCGGAAACCCAAACACGACAAGTGCTTGAACGCGATCCGAATCATGCTCGGGCATATCTTGCTCTAGGCGAGATCTATGTCGAACGCGGCAAGTTTGACGATGCGATCGCGGCGTATCAAAGATCGAGACAATTGGCCGGCGATCCTTTGACCGACATGGCTCTCGGCCACGTTTACGGCGTTGCAGGTAGAACCGCCGACGCGAAAAAGGTTGCGGCCGACCTCGAGGTCAAGGTTCTAAAGAAAGAAGTGTCCGCGTTCTTGCCCGCCGTCGTTTACGCCGGGTTGAATGACAATGACAAGGCGTTCTACTGGCTTGAACGCGCCTATCAGGAACGCTCGAATTGGCTGACGCTGATCAAGGTCGGACGCCGTATGAAGAATCTCCGTGGCGACCCACGTTTCGATGATCTTTTGAAGCGAATTGGCTTTTGAAACTTGAACAAATTTGGTCAGACCAATACGCAATGCCTTGCCTCTACCTCATATTTTGGAATAGAATGTAAGATTGCGAAAGCATTGATAATACAAACAGGGATTTAACAAGGAAATGAGTACCGGAACAGAAACAACAGCAGCAACCGCAGGACTTCGCGGTGTAGTGGCGGCACAAAGCTCGATCGGCGATGTAAATGGCGAACAGGGCATTCTAATCTATCAGGGCTACGACATTCATGATCTGGCTGAGAATTCGACCTTTGAGGAGGTCGTTTTTCTTTTGTGGAACGGGCGTTTGCCAAAATCTGACGAGCTGGCCGCGCTGACCGCAGACCTGCGATCCAACTACGGTGCACCGTCGGAAGTGATCGACATGATGCGCCAGTTTCCGAAGGACGCCGATCCGATGGACGTACTGCGTACGGCGGTTTCGTCGCTTGATTTTTATGACCAGGGATCGCATGGCACTGATCGCGAATCAGCGGTGCGAAGCGCGGTTAATATCACCGGTCAGATCGGAACTATTGCCGCCGCGTGGGACCGCATTCGAAACGGCAACGAGCCGATCGCTCCGGACACGAGTCTGTCGATCGCCGAGAATTTCCTTTACATGCTTCGCGGCGAAAAGCCGGATGCCGAAGAGGCCCGAATGTTCGATGTCGCGCTGATACTGCATGCGGACCATGAGCTAAATGCCTCGACATTCACGACACGTGTGGTCTCGGGAACATTGGCCGGAATGTACGGCGCAGTTACCGCCGGAATTGCCGCTTTGGCCGGCCCGCTCCATGGCGGAGCCAATACCAACGTGATGAAAATGCTCATCGCGATCGACGATCCGGCTAAGATCGACGCTTGGGTTGAAGACGCACTCGAACAAAAGAAAAAGATCATGGGCATCGGCCATGCTGTTTACAAAACCGAAGACCCGCGTGCGACCTGGCTTCGTAAGTACTCGAAACGAATGGCTGAAAAAACGGGCGTTTCGAAATGGTTCGAGATGTCGCAGCGTATCGAACAGCTAATGCTTGAAAAGAAAGGAATGTACCCGAACGTCGATTTCTACTCGGCTTCGACCTACTATCTGATGGGCATCGCTCTCGATATGTACACACCTATCTTCGCGGTCTCCCGTATCTCAGGCTGGACCGGCCACATCCTCGAACAGTACGCCAACAACAAACTCATTCGCCCACGCGCCGAATACATCGGCGAACGCGATCTGAAGTACGTTCCGATCGACGAGAGATAAGATCCCGCAGTGATGTATGAAAAACAGAGCACGGTCGAGAGCGATCTTGACCGTGCCCTTTTCTTTGTAAACAAAAGTCGCGTTAAACTCGTAAATAGTTACTGAATCAAACTTCAAGTTGGTCAGGAGTCCAAATTATGAAAGTACTGTTTAGCTTTGCCGCCTTCGTTTTCATTATCATTGTTATTGGAAACACCGTTATTATTGCTCAAGATATGAAACCACCTGTTGCTAAGAAAGAGCCTAAGGTTCTTAAGATCCACGGCTATGAGGTCACGGATAACTATGCCTGGATGCGTGATCGAAATAAGGACAAAGATCCGGCGATCATTGAATATTTGACGGCGGAGAATAAGTACGTCGATTCGTTAATGGGCAAGTATCAGGGCCTGCAGGACACGCTGTATAAGGAGATGCTTGGCCGGATTAAGCAGACCGATATGAGTGTGCCGACGTTTAATGGCGGTTACTGGTACTTCAGCACGACGGAAGAAGGCAAGCAGTATCCTAAGATACTTCGCAGCAAGACGCGTGACGGAGCAAACCCTGAAGTTTTGCTCGATGTTAACGAAATGGCGAAGGGCCACAAGTTTTTCTCCGTCGGCTTTACCGAAGTAAGTGACGACGGCAACATGCTCGCGTTTTCGACCGATACGACCGGCTATCGCCAATACACGCTGCAATTCAAAGATCTAAGAACCGGCGAGATCCTGCCGAAAAAGGTCGAGCGCGTTACCAGCACCGAATGGTCTGCGGACGGAAAGCACTTCTTTTATGTTCAGGAAGACGATGTTTCCAAGCGTTCGGACAAGATGTATCGTTACACGTTTGGTTCGACCGGTGCTGATCCGTTGATATACGAAGAGAAAGACGACCTGTTTGGCATCGGTATTGGACGATCGCGTGACAAAAAGATGATGTTCCTCGTTTCGTACGCGGCGACGATGCGCGAAGCTCGATACCTTTCATCTGACAACCCGACCGGTGATTGGAAAGTGATCTCGCCGCGTCGTGAAGGCCACGAATATGATGTCGATTTCGACATGGGCGAATTCTACATCACGACCAACAAAGACGCCGAGAATTTCAAGGTTGTAAAGGCACCTGCAAGCGATCCGAGCGAGAAGAATTGGACCGATTTCATCGCCCATCGACCTGCGGTAAAGGTCGACGGACTTAGCTTTTTCAATGGTTACGCCGTAGTGTCGGAGCTTGAGAATGGCCTCGAATATCTCCGCGTTATGGACCGAAAGACGCGTCGTGCCGATATTCGCATTCCAACTGATGAACACGTCTATACAATGGGCCTGAGCGGCAATCCTGAATACAACACGGACTATGTTCGTTATAACTATTCTTCGATGATCACGCCGAATACAACCTACGAATTTGACTTCAAAACACGTAAGAGCACGGCCGTGAAACAGCAGGAGATACCAAGCGGCCACGACAAATCGAAATATGAGACAACACGCGTCTGGGCAACGGCTCGTGATGGCGTGAAAGTTCCTGTTTCGCTGATCATGAAGAAGGGAACTAAGCTCGACGGCAAGGCTCCGATGCTGCTTTACGCCTACGGCTCGTATGGAGCGTCGATGACGCCGAACTTTTCGACGGCTCGGCTTTCGCTCGTTGATCGGGGAATGATCTATGCCATTGCACACATTCGCGGAGGCAGCGAGCTTGGTGAGAAATGGCGTCAGGATGGTCGTATGTTCAAGAAAATGAACACGTTCCACGATTTCATCGATTCGGCGAAATGGCTTGTCGAGAACAAATTCACTTCGAGCGACCGACTCGTTATCCAAGGCGGTTCGGCCGGCGGTCTGCTTATGGGCGTCGTCGTAAATCAGGCTCCGGAGCTGTTCAAAG
The DNA here is from genome assembly GCA_937871585.1 of uncultured Acidobacteriota bacterium. GTDB lineage: Bacteria > Acidobacteriota > Blastocatellia > Pyrinomonadales > Pyrinomonadaceae > OLB17. The sequence continues at coordinate 57,997 of CALMPJ010000192.1, forward strand.
CGTCAATAGCTCAGGTCCCGTTTGTCGATGTTATGAATACGATGATCGACGACACATTGCCGCTCACGACCGGCGAATGGATCGAATGGGGCAATCCGCGCGACGACAAGAAAGCGTGGGATTACATGTTTACTTACTCTCCATACGACAACGTCAAAAAGCAGGCATATCCGAATATGCTTATCGAAGTTTCGCTCAACGACAGCCAGGTTCCATATTGGGAAGGCGCAAAATGGGCCGCCAAGCTGCGTGAGATGAAGACCGACAAGAATGTTGTCCTGCTCAAAACCAACATGGGAGCCGGCCACGGCGGTGCTTCCGGACGCTACGATCGCCTTAAAGAAGTCGCGTTCGATTACGCCTACGCGCTGACGCAGGTTGGTATCGATAAGTAGCTCAATCTTGATCCTATCGATCACTAAGGCTGTCCGAAAATGGATTCGGACAGCCTTTCTTTTTGTTTCGACGAGATTCGAACTATTATTGTAACTAGCCGTGAATCTGCCGAATTACATCACAATTGGCCGCATCGTGTTCGTGCCTCTGCTCGTCGTTGTATTGATGACGCCTGAGGCAGGCAAATGGTTCGGCATTAGCAGCTATGCTCTCGGCATCGTGATCTTCTTGATCGCGGCGTTGTCAGACATTCTCGACGGCCAACTTGCACGTCGCCGAAAGCAGGTCTCAACGCTCGGCAAATTCCTCGATCCGATCGCAGATAAGCTGCTGATCTCAGCCGCGTTGATCGTGCTCGTCGAAAAGCATTTGGCGCCGTCTTGGGCCGTATGCGTTATCATTGGCCGCGAATTCATCATTACCGGCCTCAGAAGCGTCGCCGCCAGCGAGGGTGTCATCATTCAGGCTCAGGGAATGGGCAAGCTCAAGATGTGGGCACAATGTGTCGCTATCGTTGCTCTGCTGGTCGCCGCAGCAAACGGCATCGTTCCCGTATCAAACTTCGGCCTCGACTATCCTGCACTTTTCTGGCAGGTGACCGAGGTTCAGACCGCATTTTCGAACCTTTCGACCTTCAACCTTACGTCGAATGACTGGAAGGTTTTCGGTTATCTCGTCGGCCGCGGAGCATTGTGGCTCTCTGTAATACTTGCCCTTTGGTCGATGTGGGGCTATTTCGCTTATTTCCTGCGCGAACGGAAACGCAACGAACCGATCAACGAAATAGATGAAGCACAATAAAAAAGCGGATGCGACCTAGATCGCATCCGCGAGTGTTTGAACATCGAATCCGCCTATTGAATTTCCACCCAATCGCCGGTGTGAATTTCCTGACCAGTGCGTGTGATCACAATGGTCGCCGTGTGTTCTTTGACGTTCAGAACAATGGCTTCGCCAACAACCTTGCGAATTGAGGGGCGTCCGATCTTGGCATCGTATGCCGTGACGACATCGACTTGAGCCTTATCACCACTCTTGCGCGGAGCTTGGTTCGAGAATTTGCCTCCGCGATATACATCGCTTTGGAATGTTTCGTCCCGCGCGCTGACAGATTCTTTCTCTGGAGTCTTCATCAGATTTCCGCGGCCAAGCGGGCGGAATATCGTAAGTCTGTCACCTACGCGAACGCTATCGTCGGCTCCAAGGTCAACGTAGGCAACAAAGTCTCGCGAGAGCATTTCGGCTCCGTCGCGTGCCATCAAGATGCGGCCCATCGCCTTGCCCGACGGATCGCCGAATAGGTCCAGTGCCGGACGTGGTTCGACGAGCGGGCTAACACGGTTCTCGGTCAACTGCAGCACGTCGCCGAGATAAAAGCTGTCGCACGACGCTTTTACGCGAGCAACCGAGTAGTCTTGCTTGACACGCACGACCTCGACCGCTCCGACCTCTTGGACATAGAAACCGACATCCTGCTTTTTAGTCCAGCGGCTTTCGACCTGGCCACGTGGGCGAACGATCGAGAATACATCGCCCACATTAGCACCTTTGCTCGAACCCACATTGATGTACACGTAGTCGCTTTGAACGAAATTGTAGCCGTCGGCTTCGTCATTTGCTCCGATGATCGTGTTCGTCGTGCTCATCGCATTTTTTTGGATGTAGCCGGCACAGTAAAGATTGTTGCCCGCAGCAACTGTCATCGGAGCACGGCCGCTGCCGTAAACGACGGTCGAAGACGGTTTGTTCTGGGCATTAACACTCAGTGCCAGCATCGCTGAACACACAGACAAGAATAGTACGCGTTTTATTAGATTGGTTTGAATCATGTTTCCTCTAAGTTCTCAGAGATTGAATGACCGCCGGAAGAAAGCCGCGGTCGGAGATGATCAGGACACCATGAACCATTCGCACATAGGTGCCGACAAATACATTTTACCGAGATTGAGCCGATTGGTCAACATATTTAATCATTGTTGTGCATCTTGCTAGATCCAATTCGGCCGTGATCGTTAATAAGCAAATTCCATTAGCGATTTGAACTCGGCTCACTCGTTTTGCTATCATCTCCGTTTGCGGTATCAAGCCGCACCTCCACACCAAGCCGGTGTAGCTCAGTTGGTAGAGCAGTTGATTTGTAATCATCAGGTCGTAAGTTCGAGTCTTATCACCGGCTCCATTTATCTTCAATAAAAACGACGGTTTACGTTAACCAAAAGACAGACGCAATAATGACAATCTGTTTGTTGGACTTAGCCGAGTCGGGCTCGACGTTGTCTGAGGGTCAACAAACGGTCTAAGTTCTTCCGCATTAAAAAGAGAGCTTCGATCGTGTTGACACGGTCAAATCGGCATCTACCCCTATCAGCAGGGAACGATTCAGCCTGAGAAAGGTTTGGATTCTAAACCTGATCAGACCGAATTATCTTCCAACGTTTTAGTTCGTTGATGATATAGTTCAGAATCTCCGAAACGGCTTTTCCGCCTCCGAAAAGAAGACCAAACCCGGCATAGAATGAGACGGAAGAATAGTCCTTAATATTTGATTGAATGATCATCTTTAGACGAGTCTTGATACCCTTTTCATATTTTCGGAATCGCGATCGAAATACGGCTTCTGAAAGCGTGGGAAACTGTAACGCAAAGTACAGATCATTGATCTCGCGTCCTTGAAGCTTGTCGTCGATCAGATTTACATCCGGAATAATTGGAAAATTGGATTCAATAACATTACCTTCATTGTCGAGAACTTCACTACGGAACAGGTCTCGGATCTTTTGATTTTTATCTGATTCGCCATACGACTCTGCGAAGATCGGATTCTCCTTTGCTTCAGAATGCGATATCGAAAAATGCTTTTGCAGGAAAGACTTGCAGTTAATTCTGCCCAAATAAAAATCGTGTTTTCTGAAGTCCTTGTCTAGAAATCCGCCAAATCCGTTTAGGCTGCCGCATGCGATCGCCAGACTTCCGTCAATTGGGTCATATCCGGCTTCGCGCCGGCGCGGCGAGATCATAAAGCAAGACGAATCTCTTTTGCTTACAACTTTTTCAAGGTCCTCTCGTTTTAGCAAACTTTGCGTACGAACCGTTGAGAACAGCCTAGCTATCGCACCGATTACGCTGAACGGACTTTCGGTTCGGTTATATCGGATCCGTTCTCGTTCCTCGGACGGGAAAGGGTCAACCATCAGAACGGTCGAGTTAAAACTTTCAGGTGTTTTTGTTACAAATTCTTGTCCGCTCGCATTGACTCGTGTTTTCAGCAGATACTCTGTGAGTTCGAAAGGCTCATTGTCGATCGTGCCGCCATCGATGAAGGTAGCCTTGTATTGACTCCTCTCGATAACATCATTTGACGATAGAATGATCTTTTTTCCATCATTTAATTTGGTAAGCAGGATATTATTCTCGACATATTTTTTGTGCCGTGAGAACGTCCTATATGCCAAACCAACCGGAAAAGCTCCCGTTGCCATTCCGGCCGTTACAAACAGATCTGTGTTCCCGTTTTCCGTCTCGTCGTTAAAGTCTACGTCAATGCTGCCGTCGAATGGACTCGAGTCCACATGATCAAAACTAAAAAAGGCGACGTCGCGATGGTCATACGTAAAAAATCCGGATGATGCGCCGGCAAATTTAGTTTCCTTCTTGAACCCGTCGAGGTTCGTGAGCGTAACGAACGTGCGGAGATGTGGCGAAACGAATGACGGCCATTCTAAGGGTTCTTGCGTTGATAAGATCAGCGTCTTATTGGCGATCCTTTTGATAAATCGCGAGTTAAGTCCAGAGATAAATGTCCTTTCTGTCGACTTTGTAACATCCGTTAGATCGTCGGTCTTCAGCAATTGAGGAATCATATCGTCTGCCGTTAGATTGACCCAGGAGTTGTAAAGGCGATTTTCTTCCTTTCTCTCCTTAAGTTCGGCATCGGATACATCGTCGTAACTCGCTTCCTTTGGGTGATAGGCGGCAATCGGGCGCAATTTCCTCTGGACGGCGAGCGAGGCAATGCATGCGGTCATACCACCCGCAGAAGCTCCGCTCATTACCTCGATGACAACCTTGTGACGAGGCACCAAGTCCTTGAATTGCTCGTCATTCTTCATTTTTTCCCACTTTTCTAAGACTTCGAACAGATAGTCGATCACTCCCGCAGTGTAAGCTCCCGCGGAAATGGCTCCGGCCATCGTTATTGCCAGATGGAAAGTTTTATCATCACTCATTGTGTTTAGCTATTTCTTCTTATACTGACCCATACGGAACCCGTATCCGGACAGATCTGTGCATCGCCCAGTAAGGTTGCTGTCTCGCCGATCCTAAGGGCAGTTATGATCTCACCGGTTGCGCGGCTACAGTTTTTTGTCTCCGTCCGCAAGTAGACGTTATCGGTGAATGTAATAGTCTTTCCTTGTTTCAAGTCGGATACAGCAACCGTATTGCTGATCGTTTCGGCTTTCTGCCACACCCGATTACTATCAGCCCGGCCAAGATACACCCATCCGGTATCGGTCGCGGGTTTTGGATTGTTTATCGCTGACAAGGCTACGGCAATTTGCGAGTTTGTGGAATCTAGTAACTTCTCGTCACCGTCGGAGTTCTTTTTCTGAATATCCAGTTCATTTCCAACGGCTTTCAGCTGGGTTTCCGTTAGTGTTAGCAGCCCGTCCTTTGTCGTTGCCGGCAACTGTCCGGTTTTCACCAACGCGTCTTCTACGATCTTCTTTTGAGGAGAGGTGAGAGAGAGTTCGGTGCTCTTGATGGTTACACTCTGACCATTCTCCGCCAGTGCCTTCAAGAGGTTGCCGACACTCGACGTGAAGACCCCGAGACCGGATGCCAATACGCCCGGAAGGAATAGAAAGCACACCAAAAGGATCGGAATTACCCCTGCGCGTATCGCGGAAAACGATTCATGCAGCAACTTTACGGCGCTGCTTACATTCGTATACCAATTCGGGGTTTCAATATTCTCTGACGGCGGAGCACTCACGGTTTTTTCGACGGTGTCATCGCCGATCTTTAGATCGGTCTCTTTCATTGCTCTAATTAGCCTCCTAGTGTTTTTGAATACATTCTTGATTACCATCGTCTTGGGATGTTCAGTTCCGCTCTTCGACTCGGCACTGAACATTGATAGAAACGGCCTCAGGTGTTTTAGGAGCCTGAGGCCCACTGCATCTTTAAAGACCCAGAGCTTTCAAAGTCATTGTGCCTGCAATGCCATCCGGCTGAAGGCGATTTGCGGACTGAAATGTTCGCACGGCGTCCTCGGTCTTTGGCCCAAAGGAGCCGTCCGCTTTTCCGGCCGGTATATATCCACGTTCTATCAGTGCCTTTTGTAGACTCCGAACTGCCTCGCCGCGAGAACCTCGTTTCAGCAATGCAGGAACGGGAGTTCCTGGTGCGTCCTGAGGTTTTACTTTTGCGCCAAAATCCAAGATCCACGGTGATGGATCATCATAAAGGTTCCGATCGGCAGCGGCCGAGATGTGCACGTGATGATTGTGAGCATTTTTTCCGTGATACGGTTTCCATTTAGTGATGTCCCCAGTAACGGAGATCTGCCTTTCGAAAATTACATATTTGATACGCGGATCGCGGGCAGCAATCAGAGCCGAGACCAGCTCGCGGCCATCGTGTCCATCGTTGAAATCGCGGTCCACGTCGATCGCTGTGACGACACCGGCCGCATTAGGATTGTGGTCCGACGGCCTGCCCTGATGGGCTCGGTCTCCGATCGAACCGTCACTCGATTTGTCTCTTTCAGGGAAAGCCTCGTTAATTTGCTTCCTCAACTGAACTAAACTATTTGCTAATCTCCAACTCATATTTTTGTCCTCCACTAAATTTTGAAAACTGATCAGACAAAACAAACATCTCTACACAAACTCATTTGTTGACAGCTTGTACTTCTTACCAAACTTTCCGTCGGCGATCAGTTTGTTAATGACTGTGCGGATCGTTGATATCCGCGAAGCGTATTTGGGCTGGCCGAGCTGCAGGAGCTTGTTGAACGCCAGCTCAAAATTTCCACCGGTGTTTAGGGCGTCGATTATCTGCTGGCTGGTCGCTCGGCCCTGATGACGGATGTCGCAGACGACCTGACAGACCTTGTCCGGATAGCCGTCAAGGTTGTAGCTCGTCGCGTACCGTTTCATAT
>CALMPJ010000193.1 GCA_937871585.1 uncultured Acidobacteriota bacterium
TCATACCGCCAGTCGCATCTGCGGAAGACAACGCTTCATATTCCGTGAAATCAAGAGCCGTTCCTCGCAGAGAATCTGTCGCATTTGCTTCAAATCCACTAAATATGAACACGGACAACATGTTCGTCCGCTTCACCGAAGTTCCAGTATTCAAGATCTCAAATTCCGGAGCCAAGATCGTCGTTCCGGCGATCACGTGATCAAATGGAAAGTAGTTAAAGACTGTCGGTGAATTGAAGGGATTCTGTCCCATTCCGGCTCCATACGAACTGAAACCGCCGCCGTCAGTCTGCCCAAATCCGTTGAAGGCAGTCGCAGGAAAGATACGTGTTAACGCTGTCATCAATTGGACAGGTTCACGCAATTTTCCATAGCGAGGTGCGGTCTTTACGTCGCCTCGAGCTTCGGGATCTAATAAGATCGCTCGGAGAACCGCTTTCATATCACCACGAACGCCTTGTCCATTATTAGCGAAAGCAGCGGAAACTCTTGCAACATATGCCGGCGACGGATCGCTCGTGACCAAATGCTGGATCAAGAGCTTGCCAATGTAAGGGCCGACATTCGGATGGTTAAAAATATTGTCGAGTGCGGCACGAAGCGAATTGTTCGCATATGTGCGGATCGCGGTATCGTTGGTGCAATCCGTACATGCCGGGATCGAAGTGACCGTTGCTCCCGGATAATTAAGCAAAGTTTTTGCCGTCAGATCATGATTACCCGGCGTCAATGTCATCGGAGCCTTGTAATTAACTACGCCAGGCGAAGCACCGGCACAACCGGCTTGACTACAGAACGTCCAGCCCGTCAGAACCTTGGAAAGGTCGTTGATATCGTCCTGGTCAAAAGTTGGGATCGAGTGACCCGTATTATCTAGCTTCAGCGTGCCATCTTGGTTCAGCATGAATAGGCCGATAGAGAAAAGCTGGAGTATCTCGCGAGGATAGTTCTCATTCGGGTTCGTCCGTGTGCTGCGAACCATGTCGAGATAATTTCCCATCGTCGGGCTTAGCGTGAGGTCTTCCATCAACTTTCGGTAATTTCCGAAAGCTCCGTCCATGAGCAGCTTCTGGTATGAGATAGCGTGACTCGATTGTGAGGTTGTTACGCCTGAAGTCACCCAGATCTGACCAAGTGCCCACGCTGTACGTAATCGCAATTGAGCAGGGCTGTAGGCAGCTTCGCGGAAGAACCACTGCTGCAAAGGAACCATCGTGTACCGTTCTTGGTAACAAGCCGGAAACGTGTTTGCCATACAATCCGCAGGTATAACGAGCGGCATCTGCGGCGGATCGGGATACGGAATGTATGGATATGGTTCTTCGAACTGTTCCGTTATCCAGATACGCGGCCCGACACGCTTGATCCTTTGGTCGACGCTCGCAGCAGGGCCAAACGTGCTCTGCTCCATCAGCCTGATACGGTCCGCCGAGAATCGATATCCGACAAGTGAATCTGTCGAAGCCACGACCGGAGATCGAACCGGCAAGGGCCGGAGTTCACCACCGGTTCTTCCAATACCTATCTTCAGGGGATTACTGGCCATTCCCCGCCAGGTAACATAGATCCAGTAATCGCCATCAGCCGCCGGTTGACCACGGTAGCCGCTGCGGTCAAAGATCGTCATGCCAAGTGCAGTGTCGCCATTGCTTGTCCGAGAAATACTATCGACACCCAACTCAAAGAGTCGGGAATCGCCTCGCGTAATGTATACTCGAAACGCATTAGCAGCTTCGCCGCGATGCGACATGTTTCCCGAAAGGAAGATCGTGGCTCGAGACGCAATACCAACGTCGAAAACCGCTTTTCCGGCAACAGGTGTTGCTCCGCGTGTGGAAAGACCGTCAATTGCAAGGACCCTCGAGCGTTCGGCACCACTCAGTAGCTGAGGCGCAGGTGAATTAGGATCGGGATCGTCCTGCGATAAAGTGACCGTGAAACTGAACACGAGGAAAGCAAACGCGGTAAAGATACGTTTGGTCTTTTTCATAGCTGCTCCAATACGGCGAATTCGCCGAAAGTCAATTCGAGTTGTAAAGGAAAAGAATACAAAAGTTTTATAGACCATTATGGCTCGCTACACAAGCGAAAAAACAACACTTTACGCTCCGGCGAAAAGATCGCTCGGACAGAACTTCCTCAGCGATCAAAATATCATCGAAACGATCGTTGGAATTCTCGGTGAAATTACCGATAGATCGATAGTTGAGATCGGTCCCGGTCGCGGTGCTTTGACTCGCCCTTTGCTTGAACGCGGAGCCAATCTAACGGTAATTGAACTCGATGACGCACTCGCCGCTTTGCTTGAAAAAGAGTTCGCTACCGAAGCTAAATTTGCCTGTCGGAAAGCTAATGTTCTTGATGTCGATATCGCTGAGATATCGTCGAGCGAGACGATCATTATCGGTAATCTGCCCTATTATATTTCCACGGCAATTATTCGGCATCTGATCAATTATCGTGAGCATTTCAAGCTACTCGTTCTAATGCTGCAGCGTGAGGTCGCGGATCGAATTGCTGCAAAGCCGGGCGAATCAGATCGCGGATTCCTTACTGTTTTGGTAGAGCAGTATCTAACAGTTAGCAGGGAATTCGATGTTCCGCCGGGAGCTTTCACGCCGCGGCCTAAAGTTTGGAGTTCGATCGTTTCGCTTGAGCCGCGAAATGACACCATCTCAGACGGTGTTTCGTTCGAAAAGCTCGTGAGTGCCGCATTTGCCCAAAAACGCAAGACAATTCTTAACAACCTAAAGAACTACAACTCTGACTCCGCAGAAATACTTTCCAAAGCAGCCATCGACAGTAAACGACGTGCCGAGACTTTAAGCCGAGACGAATGGATCGATCTATTTGAGGCATTCCGGAAAGCAAAAGAGGCATGATCGTTTTATCGAACATGCCTCGTAACGTACAACCAACTAACTCTTATGGAACAAATGCGGACGGTGCCGGAATGTCGGTGCTTATTCCAAACTGCAATCCCGTAAATCCGCTTGTCGACCGTTGCAGATACCAAGTTCCGCCACGATAGATGCCGAGATCGTTAGAACCGTCGCCGTCATAGTCTCCCGGCGAAGGCACGTCACTCGAAAGCCCGAATGCCTGGGCCCGGAAACCGTTATCGCTGCTTCGTAAGTGATACCAGACACCGTCGTTTGGCCGCCACACTGCGATGTCAGCTCGACCGTCACCGTCATAATCACCGACAACTGGCCTATCGCCTGAAAGGCCGAACTGCGTGATCACCGTACTGCCGCCACTGCCGAGTATGTACCAGATGCCATCGCGATAGACTGCGAAGTCGAATTTGCCGTCGCCGTCAAAGTCACCTGCGGCAGGTTTGTCGGTAGAAATGCCCCAACGTGTAGCACGTTGAATGCCATCCAAGCTCGACTGCCACCACCAATTGCCGTCCGAAGGCCTGTAGATCGCGACATCGGCTTTTCCGTCGGCATCATAATCGCCGGGCTGCGGAATATCTCCATTCACACCAAATGTGACGCTTGTAGAGCCAAGCTGACTGCGAAGCAATGACCAAGTGCCGTTTCTAAACGTCGCAATGTCGGTTTTGCCGTCTCCATCGAAATCGGCCGGAGTGATGCGATCGGTCGTTATACCGAAATTTGTGGTCGAAACGGTCGAATCGCTGCTCTTGATGATGTACCAATTCGCCTCATTTGGCCTGAACACAGAAACATCGGTCTTGCCGTCGCCGTCGAAATCCATAACTCCGCCGCTCGGTACAGCCGATGCAGTGCCAAACACTGTGAATCTGGCCGCCGTTGACGCAGAGAATCCATTTGCCGCACCCGGATCGACTACGTACCATCTTGCGAAAAGAGTACGTCCAACCATCGCCGCTGTGTCAGGAATTGCGACCTTGACCGATGCCCAACCGTTAGCATTGCCCGTGCCCTGCGTAGTTGTAACTACACGAGCGAAGCTTGCTGTTGCAGGGATCGTCGTCCCTACACCAAGATCAGCATCGTCAATGACAAGTACTGCCTGAGCATTGCCCAATGCTGCTGACATTGAAACGATAAACTCTTGATTTCCAACCAAGGCCGGTGATCTCGCTCTCATTGTCGGAGCAATTCCTCCTGAGCCGTTTCGAAATGTACCGGTAAGGACGGGCACGCGGCTCGATTCCATATATAGGACAGGTCGATCAAACCGCTCTGTCTCGCTTCCGGCACGATTGTCGCTTAGCGCTTGCAGGAATGCTACAAGGTCATTCTGCTGGTTCTGATTCAATCCCAAAGGTCTGATCAAATTCGTGGGCTTGTTCGGACCGTTGAAATCACCGCCTCGATTATAGAAAGCAACAACCTGTTGAAGCGTCGTGAACTGGCCGTTGTGGAAGAAGGTTCCTCGCTGTGCCACATTTCGCAAGCCCGGAACACGGAACGCTCCAATATCTTGATTGTTGCCGGTTACTTGGAATCGTCCGGTGTCGTCGTTCTGGGGTCGAACGCCGATATATCTAAACGAATTATCAGTGAACAGCGATCCGGCGTGACAGACATTACAGCTCGACGCGTTAAACACTCCGCGACCGCGATTCGCCGCCGCATTAAGTGGCTGAATGCCCGCTACGTCAAGATCAAATGCTGTCCGGTCCGTGTAAAGAATTCGCTCATAGGCAGCGATCGCCATAATTATTCTCGCAGGCGTTACGTCAGTTGTGCCAAAAGCCTCTTGGAACAACTGCTCGTAGGTTCGGCCACCGAGCCAAGTGTTTAATGCGGTTGGGATCGATGGCGACAATGCAAGTGGCTTGGAGTTCTTGATCCGCTCGGCAGCGTTGTTCCAGTCTCGGCCGCTATGAGCCATTTCTGATGTTGAAAGTACCGGACCTGCGGCTTGGCTTTCGAGAGCCGCTCCACCATTCAGCAAGATGTTATTTGTGATTGGATCGCGAAATACACCCGTCGCACGGCCATCCCAAAACAAGATCGGAGCATATGCCGCGTTTAGTGACGACACAGAACGCCGTCCGGTAACTTGATCGAAAATTCCATAGGTCGGGATCGATACGTAAGTACCGTCGGCGTTAGAAAACGGTACACCGGCCGAACCACGAACATCGTCGGGTGTACCAATTACCAGATCGGCCCCGGGGTTCGTGTTGTTTGTTGCCGTAACTGCCGACCTGGGATCAACGCCGCCGGTGTCGGCATGATGGCATGTTCCGCACGAAACTGTTCGAGTTGACGAGAGCTGCTCTTCCCAAAATAGGGTCTTTCCTAGGGCAACTTTGGCCGCAGTCGTGAGATTTCCGGGAGGAGCCGGTGGCGGCGGATTTAGCGGAGGATTTGGCCCTTGATTTGTGCCGATAGCTCGCGAGCCCGGCTCCACCAAACTCATTGTGCTCTGTGTCGTCGCATTTTCCGCACGAACCCAATAAAAGAATGCCTGTCCGGCTGTCGCAGTCGTATCGAAGAATTCTACCGAACCGGTCGAGCCGATATCCGTCGCGGTGTTTGGGTCGTTTATTGTGTTGCGAAAGATACGATACGTTGTTGCGTCGCGGACCGCGTCCCAATAAAGACCAACCTTATTGTTGTACGAATTATCGGATGCCGAGACACCGGTCGGTGCCGTCAGATCGCTGCCGCCTTCTTGACCGGAGACATCAACGCTCTTATAGAGCTGCGAACCGATAAATCCGGCTACAAATGTGAATAAAACTGCTAACTTGATAGTTTTCATAGCATTCCCTCCATCTGCTATAACTGCTAGCTTATGAGGCCCTCAATTTCCCAAACCTTTTCTGTATAAAGTTCCTACAGCGGAACAATCGTGATTTCAAATTACTTGTCGATATGCCGATCATTTCGGCCGCTTCTGCCAACGAAAAATCTTCGGAATATACAAGCTGAACGGCGACCCTATCTTGCGGATCAAGCGAACCGAGCACCTTTTCCGCGAGCTGCTTTGCAACCAATCGATCATCGGCACTTCTTGCTCGTTGATCGACCAAAGTCTCAACAAACTCTGATTCGTCGGTGCTCAGCGCAGAGAACATCGTCTCTCCCTTGCGCTTTCGCCGTCGAAATTCGTCATAGCAGACGTTGACTGCTATACGAGCGAGCCATGCCTGAAGCGACCGCTCTTCACCGCCCCGGTGATCTCTGATCGAGAAGTACGCTTTAGTAAAGCTCTGCTGAACGAACTCCTCGATGTCGCTTCGGTCCGAGAAGAACCGAGCGACGGTCCGAGTTACGCTGCGCTTGTATCTTTCAAATATCTCTGCAAAAGCACGGTCGTCCCCTTCGATGACCGCAGCGACGAGTGTCTCGTCCGTCACGGCATCCGTGTTTATTACATCGATCGAAGGGATGTTCTCAGTCGTCCGCAATCTCGTTTTGATAACCTCGTCGTGCATTTTCTACGATTCAGTTGAGACCTACAAATCACGAACAACTCTTTTAATCTCTCATCGGCTTGCCGACCACCTTGTAATCGGCCGGTGCTTCGAAAAGCGCCGCTGCCGGTTCAGTTCGCCGGATGTTCACCAAGCGAAACACATGTTCACCAGCGATCGGATCCGTGTGCTTCGACATCACGATGACTTGAAGGTCAGGCGAGAACCATACTTCGGTAACAACCTGCATCGGCTTTGAACTACCGAGCTGGTTGGCCGGGATCTCGAACATTTCACGCGTTCCGACGGCTCGAACGCCTTCGATCTCGCGTTCGCCCAAGGATTCTGTCTTCGCATCGACACGTGGCTTCGGATCAG
>CALMPJ010000194.1 GCA_937871585.1 uncultured Acidobacteriota bacterium
GTAGCCGTGGTCGAGGAATACAGTGTTTGAAACGTGTTCGGCGACCTGATCTTCCATCGCGAGCCGAACAGCAGAACCTGCACCATCGGTAGCAATTACCGTGTCAGCGTTCACGACGCGACCTGTTTCGAATGTCGCGGTGCCGGTTTCGCAATCGAACGACGTACACCGCTCGCTGAAATGTAAAGTCACCTCACTGTACTTCTCAGCTTCGTTGATGAGAGCGATATTCAGTCCCGCACGCGACACGGAGTTGATATATTCGCGTTGGCGTCCGCTGTACGGCAGCAGCTTGGTCTCGCCGGAAACGGTGTGGATCATACGGCCGTACATCGGTACGGCCTCGGCGAGCATGTATTCGTCCATGCCGACCTCACGCAATGCCGCAATGCCGCGATCTGACAGCGCAAGATTTATCGAACGCCCCGCCGCGACAGTCTCTTTTCGCATATCACCGCGCGCTTCATATACATCGACTACTATTCCGCGTTTGGCGAGATAGATCGACAACAGCGAACCGGCAAGGCCTGCTCCGATGATGGCTACGTTAGACATTCTTTCAAGATAATTGCGAATCTGTGGACATCTTCGAACGAATTATATAGCGGCACAGGAGCCACGCGAATCACGTCGGGCTCTCGCCAATCGACAAATACTCCGCGTGCCGACAGACGATCGTGAAGGCCTTTGCCGCCGACTCGAATCGAAAGCTGACAGCCGCGTTGGGCGGGATCGGTTGGTGTGATGATCTGTATTCCACCGATATCTTTCAAACGGCTTTCGAGATATGCCGTCAGCTTGAGCGATTTTGCTCGCAATGCCGGCATCGTTGCTTCGTCAAATATCTCAAGCGAAGCCCGTAATGCGGCCATTTGTAAGATCGGCGGATTCGAGAGTTGCCAGCCTTCGGCTCCGGCTAGGCAGTCGAAATCAGGACCCATTAGGAATCGAGTTTGTTTATTGTTGCCCCACCAACCGGCAAATCGTGGAAGATCGAAGGCACGAGAGTGACGTTCGTGAACGAACGCTCCGGCGACGCCGCCGGGACCGCCGTTCAGATATTTGTATGCGCACCAAACCGCAAAATCTACATCCCAATCGTGAAGTTTTAGTTCTAGATTTCCAGCGGCGTGAGCACAATCGAATCCCACGACGCAGCCTTTTGCATGTCCGGCAGCCGTGATCGCCGGAATGTCAAACGCCTGTCCGGTGTAGTAATTGACGCCGCCGAGCATGATGAGAGCGACGCTGCCGCCTTCGCGGTAGATGGTATCGAGAATGTCTTCGGTGCGAAGCGTAGGTTCGCTGACGCGCGGCGTGAGCTCGATCAGTGAGTCCTTCGCGTCAAATCCGTGAAACTCGATCTGCGACTCGACCGCATATTGATCGGACGGAAACGCACCTTTTTCGATCACGATCTTGTACCTTTCGGCGGTCGGTCGGTAGAACGACACCATCATCAGGTGCAGATTCACCGTAAGGCCGTTCATAACTATGGTCTCGGTCGGCAAGGCACCAACAACGCGAGCCATCGGCTCGGTCAAGAACTCGTGATACGGAAGCCACGGATTCTTAGCATGTAAATGCCCTTCGACAGCAAGCCGCGACCAGTCGTCGAGTTCTTGGCCGACGTACTCGCGAACTTTTTTTGGCATCAGCCCAAGCGAGTTTCCGGTGAAATATAGCGACCGCGAACCGTCCGCCGACGCCGGAAATTCGAATCTGTCAGCAAAGCCGCGAAGATCGTCATTCGCATCTAAATCGGCCGCCGAAGCCGCTATCTCATCAGACATTGTCATACGTTTGAAAACTTTCGCTTCTCCATTGCCAACCAATTTAGAGCCGCTCCATTGAGTAGCATTTCTTTTACTGACTCGTCGTAATTCATTGAATCAATTAACTTTCCGGGCTCGGCTTCGCCTAGTGGAAACGGATAATCACTTCCGAGCATCACTTGGTCGGAACCAACTAGATTGATCAGGAAATCAAGTTTCGACGGTTCGTGGACCAGCGAATCAAAATACATCTTGCTCAGATACTTTCGCGGACCGTGCGGATTATCTTGGAACAGATCGGGCCGGACGTTGAATCCATGCTCAATGCGTCCGAGCGTAGCTGGGAACGCTCCGCCGCCGTGGGCAAAGCAAATTCGCAAACCAGGCAGCCGCTCAAGCGTTCCTGAAAAGATCAGCGAACAGATCGCACGCGAAACTTCGGCGGGCATTCCGACGAGCCACGGCAGCCAGTATTTCTGCATATCGGCCTCGCCTGCCATTTCCCAAGGATGGACGAAAATTGCCATTCCAAGACGTTCGCATGCGGCAAAGATCTCAAAGAATTGCGGCTCACTAAGGTTGAGTTGATTTACGTTCGTACCTATCTGAATTCCCGCGAGGCCGATAGCATTGCAGCGTTCGAGTTCACGGATCGCAAGTTCAGTATCTTGCAATGGAAGCGTTCCCAGTCCGACGAATCGCAATGGAAATTCGCTGACGATCTCGGCAATGTGGTCGTTCAGAAATCGAGAGACTTCGGCCCCGTCCTGAGGCTTTGTCCAATACGAGAACATCACGGGAACGGTCGAGAGCACCTGCACGCCAACGCCGGTCGCATCCATTTCCTCGATTCGCTTCGTCGGTTCCCAGCAGTTCGCCTCGATGTCGCGAAATTGCTTCCCGTCGTCCCGCACCATATGAGCGCAGCAAGGCTCGTAATGATCAAGCGTAATAAATCCGCCGTAGCCAAATTTCGACTTCCACGACGGAATGTCGCGCGGCAGTATATGTGTATGGACGTCGATCTTGAGCATCTCAGGAAACAACAGGCGGCGGCACCATCACCGAGCCGCAGTCTTTACATGTTCGAAGCTCTTCGGACTCATAGAATCGCTTGAACACGCCTTGAAACTGAGTTGTGATGTCTTCGAGCTGGAAATATTCTTCGTAGAGTTTTTCGTTGCAGTCATCGCAGAACCACATCAGGCCGTCAAGTTCTCCCTCGCGGCGTTTGCGTTCAATGACGAGGCCAATGGTGTTTGCTCCGCGGATCGGATTGTGCGGAATTCGCGGCGGCAGCAGGAACATTTCACCTTCGCGGATCGGCACCTCGACAGCCTTTCCGTCTTCCTGGATCTGCACCTTGATGTCGCCCTCAAGCTGATAGAAAAGCTCCTCGCCCTCGTCCCAATGATAGTCCTTACGCGAGTTCGGCCCGCCGACGACCATCACGATGAAATCGTCGTCTGCATAAACACACTGATTCCCAACCGGCGGCTTCAGCAAGTGCCTGTGCTCGTCGATCCACTGTTTGAAATTAAAAGGGCGTCGTATCGACATCACAATCTGATCGGCGTCAACTTGTAACCTTTGGCACGCATAAGGCTCACTACGCCATTGGCTCCGCCTAAATGTGCCGCTCCGACGGCGATAAATGTAGGTTTTGCCTTGATCGTCGTTTCGATCGCAGGTAACCACTTGATATTCCTGTCGTCGAGCATCATGACTTGCGATAGACCGGAAGCCTTCATTCCCGCGGAGCTAAATTCGAACAACGCATCCGAATCTTGCGAAAAATATAGTTTGCCTAGCTTTTGAAACTCATCTATCGGCTTCTTTGGGTCGTTCGCGATGTCGGTCAACCATTTGATCTGCTCGTTTACGGACTGAGAATCAAGGACCGCGATCTGTTCGTCCGCCGTTTCCAAAGAAATTATTGGGAGTTTCTTGGCGGTCGCTATCGCTGTTAGTTTCGTTTCATAGCCAGTTGGCGCTTGGCAACCAATGATCTTTGGACTTATGAGAAACATACTGCTCGAGACGATCGGTTTGTATGCCGCGACTACGTCAAATGAGATTCCTAGGTACGCCTTGAAAGCTGCGTCGAGTTTGGAATAGTCCTCGGGCTTCATTAACGCCTTTGCAGTTTTTCCATCCTTTAGTACCGATCCGGCCATAACCTTCGTCATCACGTCTTGATCGCTCATGTTCAGCTCAAGCATCAATTGTTCGGTTTGGTCGATAAACGACTTCATTGTCGCAGCTTCGAACATATCCTTCTCGCAGATCAGATGAATAGTGCCAAAAAGGTAGGATGGCTTGGTCAGCCCGTTGCCCTCGATCCGATAAAGCAAAGCAGACTTTGGCTCGGACTTGATCTCACTTTTGGAGTTGGTTTGTCCAAAGCCAGTGACCGAACCAAACCCATTCCCAATAATTACTAAAAACAGAGCCAGATAAACCTTTCTCATAATAATTCAAGAATGCGTCGAACCATCTTCCAAAGCAACAGTATACAATCAACTCAATGAAATTAAGATCAAACGAGCCATTTTGGCTGGTAAAAAACGGCTTGATCAACTCCTATCCTTCGCTCGACTGTGATATCGAGACAGAAATTCTCGTCGTCGGCAGCGGAATTACGGGCAGCTTGATCGCTCATCAATGTATCGCACACGGCTATCAAACGATGCTGATCGACCGGCGTGAGATAGCGCATGGCAGTTCGTCGGCGACGACTTCTATGCTGCAGTATGAGATCGATACGCCGCTGTATGAGTTGATCGAGATGATCGGCGAACAGGCTGCAGTTGATAGTTATTGGGCGTGTTCTAACTCGATCGACGACCTTGGCAAGATCGCGAGAAAGATACGTTCGAAATGCGGTTTCAAAAAGAAAGATTCGGTTTATTTTGCGGCGCTCAAGAAAGATATGGCTTGGCTGTGTAAGGAATTCGAGGCTCGTGAGAAGCATGGCTTTCCAGTCAGTTGGATCGAGCCTGCTGAGATCGAAGAACGATTCGGCATGGTCGGCACATTTGGCGGTATTCTTTCGAAACAAGGCGGCAGCATCGATGCGTTCTGTCTTGCTCACGAACTGCTCCATTACAACCAAAAGCGCGGCCTCGTGATCTACGACAAGACCGATCTCGTCAAAAAAGTTCACACCA
Organism: uncultured Acidobacteriota bacterium; assembly: GCA_937871585.1. GTDB lineage: Bacteria > Acidobacteriota > Blastocatellia > Pyrinomonadales > Pyrinomonadaceae > OLB17. The sequence continues at coordinate 4,946 of CALMPJ010000194.1, forward strand.
AAAACGGCGTCACGCTGACCACAGAATACGGCAACACTATCAAGGCCAAAAAGGTGATCTATTGCAATGGTTTTGAAAGCACCGAGATGATCAAGGATAACTTTGTTGATCTGCTATCAACCTATGCGATCGTCGGCGAAATTGCTGAGGACGACCATTCGCACCTTAATGAAACGCTTTTCTGGAACACCGCCGAACCTTACATCTACATGCGAACAACCGACGACAATCGCATTCTGATCGGCGGCGAGGACGAAGAATTTGTCGATCCCGCAAAACGCGATTCGATGATCACCGAGAAAACGGCAATGCTCGAAAAGAAACTCAAAAAGCTCATCCCAAGCCTAAGATTCCGCACAGATTTCGCCTGGGCAGGCACATTCGGCGAAACCAAAGACGGTCTGCCTTACATCGGCGAACATCCGAATTTTCCATCGGCCTATTTCGTCCTTGGCTTCGGCGGCAACGGCATCACGTTCTCGGTAATTGGAATGGAAATGGTGGCTGCAAACTTGAAAGGCAAGTCGCATAAGCTTGACGAACATTTTCGGTTTAGACGTTAGATCGCTACGAGATCAATCAAGCCCGACGCTTATCTTCAGAGCAACGTCTATTCGCTTTAGGGTGAACGATGTAACCTTCCCAATTCTCTTAATGATTCGCGCCTTATCAATTGTCCTGATCTGATTTAGCGCGACAACCGAATCTTGTTTCAAGCCCGCTTCGCCAGATCTTATCAACACTTCCGTTGGATAAAGATTGTCGTCGAATTTCGAAGTAATGGCAGCAACTATGGTGATCGGACTATAGCGATTAGCGGTGTCATTCTGAAGAACAATTGCCGGTCGCGTCTTCGCAATTTCAGAGCCAACGGCGGGATCGAACTCGACCAAATATATATCGCCTCGAGTAACGACTTTTACAGGTACTTTTGCCACACTTCGTCCTCCAGATGCGACCATTCTTGTGCCATCTCTAGATCGCGTTCGGCTCGCGCAATAGAACCTTCCTTGATCCGCTCTTTCAGACTCGCTTGCTTGAGATTCTTGACATAAAGCCTAACTGCGGTATCGATCAAACTGCTCCGGCTACCTTTGTCGGCCACAGTCTCTATCATTTCAACAGTTGAGACAGGCAGAGTAATGTTGAGGCGTTTGTGTGCGACACTTTTCATGATTTTATTCTACACACTGAAGATGTGTATGGTCAATACTTCACAACGCTGTCAGCTTCTCAACAGTCCGCCAATTGCGTCCCGTTACGGCGAGCTTCAGTTTCTTTTCGATAAACGACTTTCCGAGAATGCTGTCCGCGACGCCCAATGGTAGATGGCAGTACAACTCGCGGTCGATCACTGCGAATCGCTCGGGCGGCGTTGAGGCGGCGACAAGCTCTTCGAATTTCTCCTGCGGCATTTCTTCCTTAAGAAAAAGCACGTGCATTTCTTTGTGGCTTTCGAATTGGCCGGCGAATGGATTCGCCGCCATAATTCCGGCGATCTCAGGTTGGGCTCGAACCATTACGGGAATCTGTTTGTCGAGACTCGCCTCAATGGCTGATTCGAGCTTTGACACGAGTTTGTCTTCGCTCGTCTTTTTGGTATCGAACGCAAGATTGCCGCTGTTGATATAGCTGACGACATTCTCAAAGCCGAGTTCCGCGAACACGGCCTTGAGTTCGTCCATCTTGATCATTGTGTTGCCGCCGACGTTGATGCCGCGCAGCAGGGCAACGTATCTCATACGTTCTGCATGTCGATCACGAACCGATACTTCACGTCCGCTTTAACAGTGCGATCGTAAGCTGTTTCGATCTGGTCGGGCAGGATCATTTCTACGTCAGAAACGATGTTGTGTTCGGCACAAAAATCGAGCATTTCCTGAGTTTCCTTTATACCGCCGATACTTGAGCCGACGAGCGAACGATTGTTCCCAAGCAGAGCAAATGCTCGTATCTCGATCGGCTTTTCAGGTAGGCCAACGAGAACCATATGGCCTTCGATCTTGAGTAGATTGAGGTAGAGATTCAGATCGTGTTCGGCCGAAACGGCATCGATCAGCAGATCATAACTCGATCGCAGCGGCTTGAGATTGGCCGGATCGCTCGTGATAACAAAATGGTCTGCTCCCAACCGTCGAGCATCTGCTTCTTTGCTTGGCGAAGTGCTGAACACCGTAACCTCTGCTCCCATCGCCGCAGCCAATTTCACAGCCATGTGCCCAAGTCCGCCGAGACCGACTACTCCGACCTTCTTTCCAGGCCCGGCTTTGAATCGGCGAAGCGGTGAATACGTCGTGATCCCGGCACACAACAGCGGAGCGACGGCTTTCAGATCTTGCGACGGATCGACCTTTAACGCATACGCTTCATCGACCACATAATTCGTCGAATAGCCACCAAACGTCATCGTCTCGCGGTCCATTTCGGTGCCGTTGTAGGTCATCACCGCGCCTTTGACGCAGAATTGTTCAACATTCTCACGACAAGGCTCGCACTCACGACAGCTATCGACCATGCAGCCGATCCCGGCAATATCGCCGACCGCGAATTTCGTTACTTCACTTCCGACTTGCGTAACCTTGCCGACGATCTCGTGACCGGGAACCATCGGATACGTCGAGTTTCCCCATTCGCCTCTCGCCTGGTGAATATCCGAGTGGCAAATGCCCGCGAACAGGATCTCGATCAAAATATCGCTCGGCCCGACGTCACGGCGTTCGAACGCGAACGGCTCAAATTTGGCTTCGGCATCGTGTACCGCAAAACCGTTTGTATTTATCATTATTGCTCCTAAATCTATGAATCAAATGTTGCTATAACTTTCAATTCGATCGCAATCGGCGTCGGCAGCGATTTGATCTCGATGGTCGTCCGACATGGTTGATTGTCTGCAAAATACTCGGCATACAACCGATTATATGTCGCGAAATCGTCTTTCATATTCGTCAGAAAAACCGTCACATCAACGATCTGTTCCCAAGACGAACCCGCCTCTTCGACAATGTACCGTACATTCTGAAACACCGACCGACACTGCGTTTCGATGTCATACGACGTGATACTTCCGTTCTCATCGAGTTCAACGCCCGGAATTTTCTTGGTCCCACGCTCACGCGGCCCGACGCCCGACAAAAACAGCAAATTCCCGACTCGGCGAGCATGAGGATACAGGCCGACAGGTTCTGGCGCTCTGGATGAAATAATGCCTTCTTCGCTCATGTATCGTCAGTTTACCAAATTCCGTAGTGAATCCGACTTAACTTCAACGGAGAATTACATCTGGAATAAACGCGGTCCTAACAGGAATGTAGCTTACGTGAGGTAAACTTAAATTATGCTTAGTTTCGGACAAATTATTTTGATGCTGATGGTTACGGTGATATCAGGCTGCGGATTTTCGAGCGGGGCGATGGCGAATGGGGACGTTCGCAATGTTGCGCTTCCGACGATAGAAACTAACGGAGTCGAGCCAAAGGGCGAACAAACCGCAGTTTTCGCCGGCGGCTGTTTCTGGGGCGTCGAGGCTGTGTTTGAGAGCATGAAAGGCGTGATCGATGTGAAGAGCGGCTATTCGGGCGGCACGGCTCAGACGGCGAATTACGATATGGTCAGCGAAGGCGACACCGATCATGCCGAGGCAGTGATCGTGACCTACGACCCGACAAAGGTTACTTACATCCAGCTTTTGTCAGTATTTTTCTCAGTCATTCACGACCCGACCGAGGTCAACCGCCAAGGCCCGGACACTGGTCGACAGTATCGAAGTGCAATTTTCTACAAGGACGACGCCCAGAAAAAAGCCGCCGAAGCCTACATCAAAGCCATCGACGATGCCAAGGTGCTGAAAAAGAAAGTCGCGACCCAAGTCGTCCCGCTCGAAAAATTCTACGACGCGGAGGAATATCACCAGAACTATTTGGTGCGAAACCCAACCCAACCCTACATCGTCGCGCACGATATGCCGAAACTCGAAGCGTTGAAAAAGAAGTTTCCAGATCTGTATCTAGCTAAAAAATGACTTTATTTTTCGACAGAAAAGACATAAAATCTTTCTGAACGCGAGGCAACCGGCCGTGGGAGGACGAACATCAAAGTGCGGGACGAAGTTTTACATCCGACAAGTGATCTTTTAGGAGTAACTATGGACGCAAGTGCTGTTGCTATTGAACGCGATTTGCCTTTTGGTGTTGGAGAAACTTCCGCGCCTGTTGTTGACGCCACGCCTGCGGCTCCCGCAATTGTTAATGAGAATGCGCCCGACATCGAGCTTTGCAAGCTAGCCGCTGACGGCAGTTTGGCTGCGTTTGAGATCATTTATCAGCGATATCATCGGCGGACTTACAGCTTGGCGTTGAGGATGACTCAAAGCCAGACCGAGGCTGAGGATCTGACGCAGGAAGTTTTCATTCAGCTTTTCCGCAAGATCGGCAGTTTCCGCGGCGACAGTGCGTTTTCGACCTGGCTGCACCGAATGACCGTCAATCAGGTTCTGATGCATTTCCGAAAGCGGAGCGTTAAGAATGAAAAGACGAGCGAGGACGGTGAGATCCCTGAGCAGGCTGTTCCCGGCTCAGTCAATCCGTCGAAGATGCAGGTCATCGACAAGATCGCCCTTAAGAATGCGATCGCCGAATTGCCGAATGGTTACCGAAAGGTGTTCGTCCTGCACGATATAGAGGGATTTGAGCATGAGGAAGTTGCCCGCATGATGGGCATCTCGGTAGGCACTTCGAAATCGCAATTGCACAAGGCGAGACTGAAGTTGCGAATGTTGCTTGCCAAGCAGGCCGGCTAAGCCAAAAACATATTCAAGGGGGCACGAACAGATAGTCTTTTGTTCGTGCCTTTTTTATCGAAAGCAGCCATTTTTACTGCGTCGTAAGACAACCAAATCGCACGTTCGTTAATCTATTTGTTAGTTGTGAATTGTCACGAGTGTAAAGATCTACTGAGTCCATTCATCGACGGCGACCTTGCAGAGGAAAATGCGGCGTCGGTGCGTGCTCATCTGTGCGCATGCGGTGAATGTGCGATGGTTCTCGAGGAACTGACGTCGATGATCGGCGTTTGTGCAGAGACGAGTGCGGACGAACTGGTTCCGCCTAATTCGAACGCTCTCTGGTGCCGCATCAACAACATTATTGAAAGCGAGATCGAGACTTCGAAAGCCGTCGCCCCCGAACCGCCAAAACGTAGATTCTGGCACTTGTCGCTACCGCAGCTTGGTTTTGCGGTGTTGGCGATAGCAATGGTGAGTTCAGTGTTGACGATCGTTGGGATTCGATACTATTCGGTTCCGCAAGGCGGCGAATTTACATTGCGAAGCTCCGAATCGCAGACCGTCGTCGAGAAACTGATGGCACGCGTCGGCCTGATCGACACGCCGCAGCAGGCTCGTGACCGACGTGTGAAAGAGCAGCAAGCGGCGATCGCGTATTGGGATGCTCGTATTCAGGCTCGTCGTCCGCAATGGGACACGCGAACTCGTGAGGTTTTTGACCGCAATCTACAGGTCATCGACCAGTCGCTCAATAACTATTTGGTGATCCTCGCCGAAGATCCTGATGACGATCTTTCGGGCGAAATGCTCGACAGCGTGCTTAGTGATAAGATGGATCTGCTTCGTGATTTTTCGGACCTCTAGGTTCGCAAGCTATGTGGTTTGGTAGTAAAACGACTACTCTGGCCCTCGCGGTCGCCAAAACTACGGTTCTCTTGAGCGTAGTTTTTTTCTTTGCGCTCCAGGATGTCGCGGCACAGAAGCGTTTTTCCAAGACCTATCCTGCAAGTCAGAATGTTCGTCTCCAGTTGCTCAACCGTTCGGGTTCCGTCACGGTCGAGGGCTGGACACGTAACGAGGTTCAGATTATCGCCAATCTCGAAAAGCCCGCAGCGAACATCGAGCCGCAGAATCTGAGCGGCACGATCGTGATCAATCTGGTTCGCGACAACCAAGGCCGCGGCGAGGTTGGCAGCGTCAATTTCCTGGTCCGAATTCCCTACACCGCAATGGTCGATATCGAAACGATGATCGGCAATCTCTCGATCACCAGCATCCGCAGCGGTCTGGTGCGGGCAAAGATCACGAGCGAAGGCGACATTACGCTAACAAACATCGGATCGAATGCTGTTTCAGCCGAGAACATCACCGGCGACATCTTTTTCGACGGCGAGATACAAGACGGCGGCACGTACCGATTTTCGTCGAACAAGGGCAATATCAATATTCGTATTCCCTACGAATCGAACTTCCGATTGGTCGCTACGGCTCCTTCGTCACGTAACATCTCGCTGGGCACATTCGCCAGCGGTTCAATGAATTATGTCGGTAACGGCCGCCGCGTAGTCGGAAATTTTGGAACCGGTGCCGCAACGATCTCGGCAACAAATCAGCAAGGCAACATCGCATTTCTGCGGCGTTAACTGTACGCTTTCTAATTGATGAACACGTTATTTCGTTGCATTGCTTATGTCGTCCTGATCGTTGCCTGCTCGGCCATCGCACTTTCTCAGAATCAAAAGCGAACAATTGAAAAAAACTATTCCGTGCCGTCAGGCCCCGGAAACACGCTGACAATTTTCGGAGCGCCTAAAGGCTCGATGACGATCACCGGCAGCGCGGCAAACGAGATCGAGATCGCTGCAAAGATCACTCTCGAAGGCCCTGCGCAGACAGTAATTGACCAGCTTGCCGCCGTTACGGGCTTTATCACCGAAGAAAGCACCGGCATGCTTATCGTCAAAACCGCCGGAACACACAATCGACTCGGCGACAAAAAGCTCTGGAAGAAAGTCCCCAAAAACGTGTTGACACTTCCTTTTCGCGTCGATTACGTTCTGAAAGTTCCTCGATATCTTGACCTCAACGTCAATGGCGGCGATGGCTCGCTCAACATCTCCGGCATCGAGGGCGCGATCCGTGTTTCCTATGGCCAGACTCAGGCAAGCGTCACACTCGTAGGCGGCACATTCACAGCACAGCTTGGCGAAGGTGAACTGGACCTACGCTTTCCGGAACGCAGTTGGCGCAGCGGAATGGTCGATATTCAGTTAGGTACGGGCAATATGAATCTCTGGCTGCCAACCACTCTGAGTGCCGACATCGATGCCACGGCGCTAAACGGCGGCAGTGTCGTTGTCAAAACAGACCAGTTAAAGCCTCGTGACAAACGAGTTCCGTTCACGGAAACCGCGATCAAAGCCCGCAGCGGCAACGGCGGCGTTCCATTCAAACTTACGGTCGGAACCGGAACCCTGTCTCTCTTAAGTACTACGCGCCCGCAGTAAGTTGCTGCCAAATTCCAACTTCTCGCAACATCGAATATAATTACGTCAGTTTATGACGATCAAATCCGATGCATGGCTCCGTCGCATGGCTGACGAGCACAATATGATCTCGCCGTTTTTGCCCGAACTCGTTCGCGAAGTCGATGGCAAACGCATCATCTCAGCCGGCTGTTCGAGCTATGGTTACGATATGCGCCTGGCCGACGATGGTTTTCAAATATTTTCTAGTGTTCATGGAAAAGAGATCGACCCGAAGAAGTTCGACGAGCAGTTTTCGCTTATCGAACCTGAAGTGCAGATCGCGGAAGACGGTGCCCAATATTACATTTTGCCGCCGCATCATTACGGCCTCGGCGTAACGGTCGAGACATTCAAGATGCCGCGAAATGTAACAGGCGTCGCGCTCGGAAAATCGACCTATGCTCGTGCCGGTTTGCTTGTAAACACAACGCCGCTCGAAGCCGGCTGGACCGGCCGCCTCGTCGTTGAGATCGCGAACCTCGCAAATTTGCCGCTTCGAGTTTACATCAACGAAGGCATCGGCCAGATCTTGTTCTTCGAATCCGACGAAGACTGCGCCGTCAGCTACGAAGACCGCGGCGGAAAGTATCAAGGGCAAACGGGCTTGACGTTTGCGAAAGTCTGAGCGGCTTTCATGAGTTGCCACTAGCTTTAGCTAGTGGTTCGAGGACTGTTTTAATATTCCGGGCTTTAGCCCAAATTTCGGCTAAAGCCTATGGCTTCTTCAAAGCTCTTGTCCACTAGCTAAAGCTAGTGGCAACTTATTTGATGCTTCAGATCGAGAACTATATCGCCGGCCAACTCGTCGCTCCAATTTCAGGCGAGTATCTCCACAATGTCGATCCGTCGATCGGCGAGGTGTATTCGTATATTCCTGATTCGGACGAACGCGATGTTGAGCAGGCCGTTGCGGCGGCTAAGGCTGCATTTCCTGCGTGGGCAAATTCTTCGACGGAAGAACGCTACACGATCATTTCGCGACTTGTGAGCCTGATCGAACGCGACCTCGAATCACTCGCCGAAGCAGAATCCAAGGACCAGGGCAAACCTGTTTCGCTGGCACGCACCGTCGATATTCCGCGAGCCATCGCGAACTTTCGTTTCTACGCGACGGCAGCGATGCACACGGCGAACGAGTCGCACGACAGCATTGGGCAATCGGCGATCAATTACACTCTGCGGCAGCCTGTCGGCGTTGTCGGCTGTATTTCGCCTTGGAATCTGCCGTTTTTTTTTTTCCTTGGGAAGCCCGCCCCCGCCATAGCCGCGGGCTGTACGGTAGTCGCCAAGCCAAGCGAAGTCACGCCGATGACGGCATATTTGCTGTCAAAACTTTGCATTGAAGCAGGTCTGCCCGCCGGCGTTCTCAACATCGTCCATGGTCTCGGGCAAAAGGTCGGCTCGGCGATAGTCTCGCACCCGGACGTCAAAGCTATTTCGTTCACCGGCGGCACAAAGACCGGCGAAGAGATCGCGCGAACAGCCGCTCCGTTGTTCAAAAAACTCTCGCTCGAACTCGGCGGCAAGAATCCGAATATCGTATTCGCCGATTGCGATTACGAAGAGATGCTCGCGACAACGGTTCGTTCTTCGTTCTCAAATCAAGGCGAGATATGTCTGTGCGGCTCGCGAATTTTTCTCGAGCGGCCGATATACGAAAAATTTAAATGCGACTTTTTGGAGCGCGTTTCCGCTTTACGTGTTGGCGATCCGAAACTTCCCGACACGAATGTCGGGGCGATCGTCTCGAAACAGCATTTTGACAAGATAATGTCGTATATTGACCTCGCTCGCGAAGAAGGCGGAACGATCCTGACAGGCGGCGCTTCTATTGAGCGGCCAGGCTGGTTCATCGAACCGACCGTGATCGAAGGCCTTTCGCACGATTGCCGTACGAATCAGGAAGAGATCTTCGGACCCGTCGTGACGATAATGCCGTTTGACACGGAAGAGGAGGTCCTCGGATATGCGAATAGCGTTCGCTACGGTCTGTCGGCGACGGTTTGGACCGAGAATCTCTCTCGTGCACATCGCTTTGCTGCCAAACTTGAATCAGGCATCGTCTGGATCAACTGCTGGCTGCTTCGCGACCTGCGAACACCGTTCGGCGGCGTCAAAGACTCTGGCGTTGGTCGCGAAGGCGGTTTTGAGGCTCTGAAGTTCTTCACCGAAGAAAAGAACGTCTGCATACGCATCTAGTCAAAAAATTCAAAACTGTTTCGAATGAGGAAAAGCTATGCGGAACATCATTCGAATATCACTCGCGACCATCGCCTTCGTCATTACATTTTTCGCTTTCACGATTTATCTCGACAGCATTTTTATCCGAAGCCCCAAGGTCGACCTGTCGAATTACTTTCAGCCCGGCGACAAACTCCTCAGCCGATTCGAAGGCTTTGACCAAACCGTTCTCGCGGTGAATGACGGCTGGGTTCATACTCGGCTCGAGGTCGCACCGAACGCCGGCGGTCCGCCCGAACATATGCACCGCCATTTCACCGAAACGTTCACGGTCAAGAAAGGCACGCTCAGCATTCTGATCAACGGCGAGAAGCGCGTCTTGCATGAAGGTGAGACGATATCGATCCCGCCGATGACGGCCCATAGGCCATTCAATGAGACGAACGAAACCGTAGTCGTCGAGAGTGATGACCCGAAATCCTTGCCTGTCGAATTCGCTTATCATCTGACGCAAATGTACGGTTTTATGGATAGCTATTCCAACGGCCCGCCGCTACCGCAGATGCTGATGCAGCTTTCGGTCTATGGTGACGAATTCGATTCGCTGATCGTTGGTCCGCCGGTCTCGGTTCAGAAAACAATGCGGACTCTGATCGCACCAACTGCGAGGCTGATGGGTTATAGTAATTACTATCAGGAATTCAAACCAAAACGCGGTTGATGCGTATTAGGAAAAATGAGAAAAATTGCCGTTTTACTGTTCGTGATTACTCTTGGCCTTCAGGCTTTTGCCCAACAGGCTGCTCCGACCGAATCCGCGATGTCGCGCTTCTTGCGTTATGTCAAGATCGACACGCAATCGGCAGAGGACGTTGGCAAGAACCCGAGCACGGAGAAGCAGCTTGTTCTGGCCAGGTTGCTTGAGAAAGAGCTGAAATTGCTTGGTGTGCAGAATGTGCGGATCAGCGACGAGGGAATTGTTTACGGTATGGTTCCGGGCAATCTGGCGGACAACAATTCGGTGCCAACGATCGGCTTCATTGCCCACATGGACACAAGCCCCGCCGTCAGCGGTGCGAACGTAAACGCGATTATTCACAAGAATTACCAAGGCGGCGACATCGTTTTGCCGAACGACAAAACGCAGGTCATCACCGTAGCGCAGAATCCTGATCTCAAAAATCTGATCGGCGATGACATCATTACCGCAGACGGCACGACCTTGCTCGGAAGCGACGACAAATCGGGCGTCGCCGAGTTGATGACTATGATCGACACGCTTAAACAAAATCCGTCGATCAAGCATGGCAACGTAGCGATCGCATTTACGCCCGACGAAGAGGTCGGCGGGCCGATGGACCAGTTCGATATCAAAGGCTGGGGAGCCAAATTCGCCTACACCGTCGATGGCGAACAGCTTGGCGACATTTCGAACGAGACGTGGTCCGCACGAACTGCGACGATCACATTTCGCGGACTATCGACACATCCGGGAACCGCCAAAGGCATGATGATCAATTCGTCCATCGCCGCCGGTGCATTTCTCGCGGGCTTCGCGAAGTATCCGCATCGCCCCGAAACGACCGCCGGTCGCATCGGCTTTCTGCATCCGTACATCGGCAATCTCGACGTCGAAACTTCGACCGTAAAGGTTCTGATCCGGGATTTCGACCTGTCTGGTGTCGCCGCCAAAGAGAAAGCGATCAAGCAAATGGTCGCCGCGGTTCAGCGTCAGTTTCCGAAAACCAAGATCGAATACGCCAGCACACTCGGTTATCTGAATATGAAGGAAGTCCTAAAGGACTATCCGCAGCTGACCGATTACGCCATCGAAGCCGCTCGCCGCGCCGGCGTCAAAGCCTCGCTTCGCCCCATCCGCGGCGGCACCGACGGCTCGCGCCTAACGGCCCGCGGCCTGCCAACGCCAAATCTCTATACGGGCGGACACAATTTTCACGGCAAGCTGGAATTCAATTCGAGAAAGGGGCTAGAGAAGTAACCGAGACGCTCGTGCACTTGGTGCAAATCTGGGCCGAAAAAGGGAAAAAGTGAAAAGGTAGAAAAGTAAAAGCCGGATTCTAGTCCGGCTTTTTCACGTTTAAACTCTTTCACCTTTTCACGTTTCACCCGAAGATATTCCGCACCTTGTCCATAAACGACTCGTCTTCGAGGTCGTGGGTTTCGATCTCGGCGAGCTGTTCGAGGAGTTTTCGCTGTTCTTTGGTGAGCGATTTCGGAGTTACTAGCGTCGCGGCAACGAACAGGTCGCCTTTGCCGCGGCCGCCGAGGTTTGGCATGCCGTGGCCTTTGACACGGAAAACGGTTCCGGACTGTGTGCCGCCCGGAATTTTCAGATCTTCTTCACCGTCGAGCGTTTGAACTTTTAGTTCAGCTCCTAGAGCAGCTTGGGCAAACGTGACCGGAACTGCAGTGTAAAGATCAGCACCCTGCCGTTCGAAACGCTCGTGATCTTTCACATGCAGCACGACGTAAAGGTCGCCTGACGGGCCGCCACCGACGCCGCTTTCTCCTTCGCCTGTTATTCGCAAACGCGAACCTGTATCAACGCCCGCAGGTATCTTGATCTCGATCGATTTTTCGCGTTCGACACGGCCATTACCTTTACACGCCTTGCACGGAGTCTTGATGACACGGCCAGAACCTGAGCAGTTCGGGCAAGTTCGCATTACGCTAAAAAAGCCCTGCGAATATCGAGTCTGTCCGGCGCCTCCGCAGGCGACACAAGTTTCGGGCTCAGTTCCCTTTTCGGATCCTTTGCCATCGCAATCGTCGCAGTTTTCGAGTCGCGGAATGCGAAGTTTCTCGTCTTTTCCGGTCGCAGCGTCCTCGAGCGTGACCTGTAGGTCGAATCTAAGGTCCGAACCACGTTGAACAGTCGATCGGCGTTGGCTCCGCTGGCCAAACATATCGCCGAATCCGAACATATCGAAAATATCGTCGAAATTTGTAAAGCCCGGATCGAATCCGCCAGCACCGGCTCCGACTCCTTGGTGACCAAAACGATCATACGACGCCCGTTTCTGAGCATCCGACAACACTGAATACGCCTCAGCAGCCTCTTTGAACTTGTCCTCGGCTACTGCGTCGCCCGGATTCTTGTCAGGATGATACTGTACCGCCAACGCACGGTATGCCTTTTTAATATCAGCATCCGAAGCCGTCTTCGCAACACCCAGAATTTCGTAATAATCTCGCTTGCTCATCTACTAATACTCTCTAACCTAAAAAGCGTCAGTCCAAATCAATTGAACTGACGCTATATTATTTTCCAATATCAGCCCGATTTTCTCAAGCCATCGTCAACATCGCTGCCGTGATGCGGTTGGCGGCGGATTCGACCTTGCTGAATTGGTCTTGGATCTGCGAGATGCTTTCGGACTTGAGCATTTCTTCCGCTTCGTTTAGGACGCCGTTGATCGACTGCTGGTCTTCGAGCTGAAGCGTCTTGCCGACCTCGGTCATTGCACGGCGAGCGTTTCGAATGAGCGAATCGAGTTTGTTTCGTTCAACGATCAACTCGCGTTCGCTGCGGTCCTTTTCGACCGACGTTTCAGCCTCGATGATAAGACGTTCGATCTCATCCGGAGCCAAGCCCGACGACGGCGTGATCTGCATCGCCTGTTCGAGCCCCGTCATCTTGTCTTTCGCAGATACACTGACAATTCCGTTGGCGTCAATCTCGAACGAGACATCGACCTGCGGCACGCCACGAGGTGCCGGTGGAATGCCGACGAGCTCGAATTTAGCGAGCGAGCGATTAGCCGACGCGATCTCGCGTTCGCCCTGCAGAATGTGAATTTCCACCGACTGCTGGTTATCGACAACGGTCGTAAAGGTCATCGTATTCTTGAGCGGAATGGTCGCGTTTCGCGAGATCAGTTTGACGAACAAACCACCGCGAGTCTCCAGACCAAGCGACAAAGGCAGCACGTCGAGGAGAACGATGTCCTTTACATCGCCGGTCAGTACGCCGCCTTGGATCGCGGCTCCCATCGCGACAACCTCATCCGGATTGATCTCCGATGACGGCTCTTTGCCAAAGACTTCGGTCACCGTGCGAGCAATGATCGGCGAACGGGTCTGCCCACCAACGAGGATCACCTTGTCGATATCATTAGGCTGGAGCTTAGCGTCCCACAGAGCCTTTTGGCAGGGCTCGACCGACGATTCGACCAGGTCGCCTACTAGTTCCTCGAACTTTTCACGTGTCAATACCGCATTAATATGCTTCGGCCCCGAAGGATCGGCGGCGATGAACGGCAGGCTGATCGTCGTTTCGGCTACGCTCGACAGCTCGCATTTTGCACGTTCGGCTGCCTCTTTCAATCGCTGCAAAGCGAGACGGTCGCCGCGAAGATCGATGCCGTTTTCGGTCTGAAAACCTTCGACGAGCCAGTTGATGATGCGTTCGTCAAAATCTTCACCACCGAGGAATGTGTTACCCGAAGTCGACAGCACCTCGAAGACGCCGTCGTTGATCTCCATGATCGAGATATCGAACGTACCGCCGCCGAGGTCATAAACGGCGACTTTTTCGGTCTTCGATTTGCCGAAGCCGTACGCAAGAGCGGCGGCCGTCGGCTCGTTGATGATCCGCTCGACTTCGAGACCGGCGATCTTTCCGGCGTCACGAGTCGCCTGTCGCTGCATATCGTCAAAATACGCAGGAACAGTAATGATCGCCTCAGTGATCTTATCGCCAAGAAATTCTTCGGCAGCGAGCTTGAGTCGCTGTAGCAAGATCGCAGAGATCTCAGGCGGGCTGTAAATTCGGTCGAGCACCTTGATGTGGGCGTCGCCATTCGGCGATTTTGTGATCTCGAACGGCACGCTCGCACGCATCTTTTCGACCTCAAGCGAGTCGTATTTCCGCCCGATCAGACGTTTGACGGCATAAAGCGTATTCGCTGCATTGGTCACTGCCTGACGCTTTGCGATCTGGCCGACGAGACGCTCGTCTTTATCCGTAAAGCCGATGACCGACGGCGTCGTGCGTCCGCCTTCTTTGTTCGAAATGATCTGAACCGTGCCGCCTTCGAGCACTGACACACAGCAGTTCGTCGTACCGAGATCGATTCCAATTACCTTGCCCATAATTTTAAGTACCTACGTTTTTGTTTGGGAGATTCGAAGTTCGTGCTGTGAGGCTAAGCAATGTCGTTCGTGGGATCTGTCGTTTCCGCCGACTTATGAGCGGCGTCAAATAGCGCGTCCATGTCGATACCAACAGAATCTTCGATGATCGCAGACTCAACCTGTGGAGCGGCCGAAGAAGTGGCTCCGGACGAGACCTTCACCATCGAATGTCGTATCACTTTGTTGCCGATGCGATAGCCGCGAAGCATCTCGTCAATGACCATGTTTGGAGGCATATCATCACGCTCTTCAGCGGAAACTGCCTCGTGGAAATTCGGATCGAACGGCTCGCCGACGCCATTGATCGTCGTCACGCCCATTCCGGCGAAAACTTCGTTCATCTGCTGATTGACGAGCACAAGTCCGTCGACAAGCTGCTGAAAATCGGCGCTTCGACCTTTCGATTCTGCTGGAACTGCGTCGAGAGCTCGGTTGAGATTGTCCAGAACCGGCAGCATCTGCGCAGCGAGATTCGCGATCTGGTCTATGAAGGCACCGCGGCGTTCGCGGTCCATTCTGTATTTGAAATTCTCGAAATCTTTGAGCCTGCGGTCGCTCTTTTCCTGTATTTCGTTGCGTTCGTTCTTAAGCTCAAAGACCTTTAGCTTCAGCGACGCGATCTCGTTTTCAAGCTCAAGAGTACGGGTTTTTGTCGCCACGTTTGCCGGAGCAGCATCGGTCGCCGGCGGCAAAGTAACCTCGGCCGTAACAAACTCGGGCACCGACATATCGATGTCCGAGTCGGCGATCTCGATCGAGAGGTCCGCCGTGATGTGCAGATCCTTTTCTTTCGCTTCGAGTTCGCGAATGAAGTCATCGACCGACGTAGTCGAATCGAGATTGATTTCGTCGAGCGAATCTTCCGGCATTGGAATTTGGTCGTTTGAGTTCATTTGAAATTTGGGCTGAGACCCAAATCTAGTTGCGTGAGGGGTCTGCAGACATCATTTTTTCAAGCGTTTTGGCCACGTAAGACACGATCGATATCATTCGGGCATATTCGATTCGTGTCGGGCCGAGGACACTTAGTGTCCCGACTGCTGTACTGCCGCCAATTCGGTAAGGGGCCGAAATGAGCGTGCAGTTTTGCAAGGAAGGCGTGCGGTTTTCTGTGCCTATGACGACTTGAACATCGCCTTTGGCGGCCGCTGTCGCGTCGATACATTCCGTAAGGATCTGCATCAGCCGCGATTTTTCGCCGATCGTGTGCAGTAACTCGCGAAGTCGTTCAAGGTCGGCAAAATCGGTCTTCGTTAGCATGTTCGAAGTGCCGTCGATGAACAGTTCGCCCGCCGTATCTTCGTCCTCGATGCTCTCGGTGCAAAGTATCACGGCAGTCTGCAGCAGTTTGTCAAACAAAGCCTTTTCTTCGTGCATGAGATGCATGATCTCATTTCGAATTTCGGCCAGGCTCTTTCCGGCGAACTCTTTGTTGAGATAATTTGCCGTTCGATCCAGTTCGTCTTTTGCAAACGCCACATTCAGCCGAATTATCTTGTTATGGACAATGTTCGGTGCCGAGACGAGAACGACCAAAATGCGATTGTCGCTCAGGTTTACGAACTCGATATGCTGCAATCTGTCGGTCGCCAAACTCGGGCTAACGACGATACCAACATTATTTGAAAGAGCTGATAACAAATGGGAAGTACGTTCCATCAATCGGTCCGGTGTGTCGAACGCGTCTTTCGAATTCAGGCCGTATTCTTCGCCTATGCGATGAAGGTCGTCATTCGAAATGCTCAAAACGCCGAGCAAATTGTCAACGTAGAACCGGTAGCCAGTATCAGTCGGTACGCGGCCGGCCGAGGTGTGTGGCTGCTCAAGCATCCCTTTTTCCTCGAGTTCTGCCATCACATTGCGGATCGTAGCAGAGCTAAGTCCCGTTGCATTGGCAAAACGTTCGGCGAGCACCTTAGATCCCACGGGCTCTCCCGTGACAAAGTGTTCGTTGATAATGGCTGTCAAGATGATCTGACCACGATGATCAAGTGCGTTTTTAGTGCCCTCGCCGCCTGGGTATGCGTCGCGTCCGGCCATCTTGCTTTGGGGTGTTTGAATCATACTGCCAATCGGCGGTATGCTCTTCCCATATAAAGGGATATCATTTCGCGAGCCCAAGTGTCAAGAATAATTTAACACTGCACAACACTGTTTGACTGAGCAACTACCGCAAATCAGGGAGATATACGCCGAGGCGTTTCGTTGGTTCGACCCGAAACGCAACGTGCCTGTGATAAATGTAACATTTTATCCGTATATAGGCATCAATCATACGATCCGCGTGCGCGAAGGCGTCGTTCACGTTCGTATCGGCGATATATGCCGCGAAATGCCGCTGCCGTGTCACAAAGGCCTCGCGTATATCCTGGTCGGCAAGCTGCTTCGCAAGAAAATCCCTTCCGGTGCCCGTGAGGTCTATAACGCCTATATCAAATCGGACTTTGTTCGCGAAAAAGCGACCTCGAACAAAGCCGAACGTGGTCGAAAGGTCGTGACAACAACGAAAGGCACGGTTTACGATCTCGATTCGATCTTTGACACGCTGAACCGCGACTATTTCAGCGGCAAAGTGCCAAAACCAACGCTCACTTGGTCAGCACGCAAAACGTTCCGCATCCTCGGCCACCACGATGGAACGCTTGACCACATCACGATCAGCCGCTCGCTCGATTCGATCGACGTGCCAAGATACGTCGTCGATCACGTCGTTTTTCACGAAATGCTCCACATCGTCCATCCCGTCCGCACCATCAACGGCCGCCGCTACATCCACACGCCCGCGTTCAAGCGCGACGAGGAAAAGTTTCAATACCACGACCAAGCAAACCGTTGGATCGAGCAGAATGTTCGGCGGCTGAAGCGTGCGGCGAAACGTTGATCATCTTGTTTCAAGCCGTTCCAACGGCATCGGTCCACGCGGAACACTACATTTTCAAAATAGACCTAAGTTCTTATCTATCAACAGCTTGTGGCAGGTTTGTACAGAGATCGTTCCAGCCGTTCCAGCCGCGTTCCAAGGCCTCGTGGAACGTGTAACCGATTGCATTCATTGGGCTTATGGCGATGAAACAGTCAAATTTCGCTACTTTTTAAAAAAATGTAAGAACATGTCTTAAACGAATGTCAAACATCAATCTCCGTTGCAAGTATAGCACAATTTTGCTCAAATGTGTGCGACTTTTTGAAGAATTCTGACATTTTTTAATTCTTCGGCTGAGCCGTGAATGCAGTGCGGTCAGGCTCGCCTGACCGACAAACTCGCCCCATAAATCACGGAGTCCGCGACAGCGGACGACATTGGCACAAGCCCGCACGGAGTAAGGGCGTTACACGACATTTAGTAGTATCGGCGTACGCCGTCAGTTCGTACAATAGTTGTGGACGCGGCTAAAGATTTGAGCTGCGCGTAACGCCCTTACTCCGAAGACTTCGTGCGGGCTTGTGCCTATAGGCTCCCTCAATCATCCGCCAACTGAGCAATGATCTGCCCGATCAGGCCAAAATCGGAAACCGTACGGCGTTCCATGCCGAACGTCTTGAATGTTGTTTCGGTCAGGTAAGTCGAGACATAGATGGAATCTCCCCGGTCGGCACTGAAAAAAATCTCCGCCAATTTGGGTGTCATAGTCGATTCCCGTCCGAAGGTAACCGAAAGTGAATCTTCATTAAATTGATAGGAAATAACCGAAGAGAGGCTTGGCTCCGTTACGGGAGCAGGTGCTCCGGGAGTAGGCACTTTCCGTCGAACAGATTCCGCGTCTCCGATAGTCCAGGTTGCATCAGTGTGCTCGGCCAAAATTTCACTTTCCATCGACCTAACCGGGCTGTGAGCATTTGCGACGAGTTCCGGCAAAAGTGAACGGATCATTTTCCCTTCGTCCACAATAACGGTGCTAAGCACCGGCTTTTCACCGTCCTGACTCATATTCCACGTCATCGGTGCATTAACGCCAGCCGAAAAGAATAAGATTGGATCTGCGATACCATACGGTTCGAAAAGCGAGCCTGCAAACTCGTCTATTACCTTGCCCGATATTCCATCCATGTTTCTCTTCGCGATTTGGATGATCGATCGCCAGGCCGCCTCGGCATTCTGGAAATTGTATTTCGTCGCGACAAATGCGGAAGACGGAACTTCGGAAAAGGGGTTCCTATCTATCCGACCACGGCTACGCATCGTTTCAGTAAAGACAATCGCCACATCCGCAGGCATTGCGATTTGGTATTTGTCTTCTATGCCTTGGTCACCTTTGCTCATCGTCCAATTGATATCGGTGATGGTGCCACGAATTAGCTTTGGTAAGATTCCAGCGACAGCCGATTGGATCTCGGATTCGTCGCTGGCTTCGGAGGCTAGTTTCATGCCGATGACGCCGGATATTTGGGCAATGCCGTCGGTGGAGACGTAGCCTCGGGCTAGGGTTCCGGGTTCGGTTGGTTTTATCTTGTCGGTTTTTAGGATGCTGTCGGCTTCGCCGCGGCGGACGGCGATGCATTTGTCGATTGACGCCTCGTCGTTGGCGAAATAGAGGATGCCGTCTATGAATAGGGCGTAGGCTTTGCGTTTGTTTTCGGCGGTCCAGGCGAAGTATTTCCCGCCGTGTTTGTCGCTTTTTTCGAGCTTTGGTTCGCTGCCGTAGATCTCCGCGACAAAGCCGCCGAGTTTCTTCTCGGCGAACGCCACGGCCGTCGAATTCCACGAGTGAGTATCAGCAACCGCGACGAATCGCGGTTTCACACTGCCGACAGATTGTTCGTCGGTGAGCTTTTCTTCAGTGGCCTCGAAACCGAGAACGGCGACGGCGAGCTGGACGCCTTTGAGAGCCGAAAGATCGGGCTGAGACTTAGCGACTTCCTTAAAAGGCTTGGCATCAACGATCGGCTTGAGCGCAGCCGCAAGGTCGTTCGTCTCAAGGTAAACGAGTGTTTCGGCCGGAACCAGCGTACGCATATCCGACGGCTTGGTGGTGCAGGATAGATTTAACGCAAAGACGCAAAGTAGCAAAGACGCAAAGGTAATAAAGGGAAATCTTAATGAACTAGCGACGTGTAGATCGCTATTCACGACATCTTTGATCGTCCTGAAATTTCTTCCTTTGCGTCTTGGCGTCTCTGCGTCGATGCGTTGAAAATTCTGTGCTAACATCTTTTCGATATGACTCAAGTATTCACTAAAGACATCTTACAGGGAAACGTCGCGTTTGTGACAGGCGGGGCGACGGGCATTACTGCGGGTGTGGCTAGGGCGTTTGCTGAGCATGGCGCAAAACTCGCTATCACGAGCCGCAAGCTAGAGAACCTCGACGCGATGCAGCAGTCGATCGAAGCCATGGGCGGTGAATGTTTGACGATCGCAGCGGACGTTCGCGATTTCGAAGCTGTCGAAAAAGCCATCGCGGCGACGGTCGAGCATTACGGCAAGATTGACATCGTGGTTAACGGTGCTGCCGGAAATTTCTTGTGCAATGCCAACGAACTGAGTCCAAATGGTTTTGGGACCGTGGTCGATATTGATACTAAGGGCACGTTCAACGTCTGTCGTGCGTCATTCGAAGCGCTTAAAGAATCGCAAGGGCAGATCCTGAATATCTCCGCGACGCTGCATTATCTCGCAACACCGATGCAGATTCACGTCTCGGCGGCAAAAGCCGGCGTCGATGCGATCACGCGAAATCTGTCGGTCGAATGGGGTCGCCACGGCATCCGCGTCAACGGCATCGCGCCGGGACCGATCGAAGATACCGAAGGAATGAAGCGTCTGCTGATGCCGGAATTGAAAGACAAACTGACGCGGCGAATTCCGCTACAGCGATTTGGAAAGATCGTCGATATCGAAAACGCCGCTCTGTTTCTAACGTCCGACGCCGCAAGCTACGTCAACGGCGTGACGCTCGTCGTCGATGGCGGACAGTGGCTGTGCGGGACGAGTTTTGGTTAATTTCCGTCTTCGTCGGTAAGTACGAGTTCCGCTTCGGTGTCTTTGTCGAGGTCGCCGGGCTTCGCTGTTGATCTCTTATCAAGCACGGCACGCAGCACGAGCATCTTCGCCAAAACACGCATCTCGGTTCGGTCGAATGTGTTTGCGAGGCCTTTGGTGCGATTGAAATCGGCGTTGGCGAGCTGTCGAATCAGCGAATTCGCGGCTCCTAATTCGCGAGTCAATCCGCGTATCATTTCACCGCCGAACATGCCGACCTGAACCTCGCCGTCATCGACCAATTCTTCCTGAACATCAATAAATTCGGCGACTCGCACGAACGCGTCGAGCGTGACATTCGCTTTCAAGATCGTGCTTTCGAGCAACGGGAACGCCTTGTCAGGATTTGCCTCAGCATAGCCGCCGGCGAGCAGCCATGTGTACATAAAATCCTGATAATTCTTCGGATTCGTCGTCACCAATCGCTCCGCGTCGAGCATTATTTCGTTCGCGAGATCTTTGTCGCCGAGTTTAGCAACCGACGTTGCGAGAATTCCTAGAGCCACGATCTTCTTATCTTTGCCCTTTGTCTCAGCGATGATCTTGCGAGCCTGAGCGATGACCTTATCGCGTTCTTCTTTCGGAAGATCGGACTGACCAAGCTTTTTCATATCCTCGATCATCTTCGCCTCAGCCTTGGCCTTCTCCTCGCGTTCTTTCATCTCGCGTTCGTATGCCGTCGCAGGATTCTGCAACCCGACACCACTTCCGTTGCCCGAACCGATTCCCGAGGTAGTCCCGCTCGTGACAACTCTCGCCGGTGGTCGATTCGTGGCCGATGCCAGTCCGACTGTCGGAGCCGTGTTGGTGGGATCCTTGTACTTGGCTCGCAATTGAGCGCCGCGTCCGGGCAGGTATTTCTCGACGATCGGAATGTACTGACGCCTCTGCCACGATTCTACGTCTTTACCGTCGGCCATCATCGCTTGGTACAGCATCTCCGCCATGTCGCGAATTTCGGTTGTCGAATAGACCGCAGCTTTGCCGCCTGTTTTCTTCGACGCCTCAAGATTTCCTTCGGCAAAGACAATAAGCGATTGATAGAATCCGAGCCCCTCAACGCGTTTTGGGTCGGACTTTGCTGCACTCAACAACGCCTGTCCGAAATCGACGCCTTTGCCCGCGTCTTTCGCGTAGATCTTGCGAAGCAGCTCGATATGCTGCGAATTTATCTGCCGTTTGATCGATTCTCGGCCGTACTCGACGCCTTTTGCAGCGTCGCTCTCGGCGATCTGGATTAGGAGGCGAGATTCGAAATACTTGTCCATTTGTTCCGCCTGTTTGCGAAATTCAGGATTTGCGACCGAAGCGATGCTGTCGTAGAAAAAGTTGAGAGCGAGATCAGGAGCATGCTCGGCAAGGCTCATCGCGATCTGCTGGCGAACGGTCATCGCGATACGGAATTTACGCTGAACCTTGTTGCCGCCGCGTCCGCCGAACAGAAATCCGCCGCCGCCTTCGTCTTCGTCAGTAACGGCTAGATTCATCTCGCCGTCGAACTGCATCATCAGCTGCTTGAAATCGCTAACGACCTGGCCGTACATTCCTTTAGCCTCTTTGTCGTCGTGAAACCACATCAGGCTCGCGAGTTCGGAGCTAAAACTAATCCGATTTTCCATCGAACGCAACCGTTCGACATCGGTCGCGGTCTCGCGTAAGAATTCGACCGCAGCTTTCTGCGTGGCCTTTGTTTTGTCCTCTGGCTTTTCAGTGGCGTTGGTCTGGGCAGGAACAGTCGCACTGAGCAGGGAACACAATAGTAGGAAGATCGACAGCTTTTTGAACATCGGGACGGCCTCCGTGAGCGTTTGCACTATGATAGAGTTAAACACATGCTTCGCAAAATAGGAACGCATTTCTATTGGGCGAATTGCAAGTAATAAGATGCTGCTGGTCGTCGATAATTACGATTCGTTCACATACAACCTCGTCCAATACCTCGGCGAGCTCGGTGCCGAAATGCGCGTCGTGCGGAATGATGAGGTGGCCCTCGAAGAGATCGAGAATGACATCAAACCCGAACGAATCCTAATTTCGCCCGGCCCGGGAACACCTGATACTGCGGGCATCTCGCTTGGTGTGATCGAAAGATTCGCGGGCCGAGTGCCAATTCTCGGCGTTTGTCTTGGTCATCAGGCGATCGGTCAGTTCTACGGCGGAAACGTTGTTCGCGGTCCTGAGCCTGTGCACGGAAAGCCTGTCGTTATTGAACATGATGGCCGCGGCGTGTTCGCCGATGTGCCGAAGAATTTCAATGCCGGGCGTTATCATTCGCTGGTTGTAGATCGAGATTCGATGCCTGATGAGCTTGAGATCACGGCGACTTCGCCCGACGGTTTGGTCATGGGATTGCGTCATCGGAAGCTCAAAGTCGAAGGCGTGCAGTTTCATCCGGAATCGATACTGACCGACCACGGCAGAAAAATGTTGCAAAACTTCCTCGCGTTTTGAGATAGTTAAGTTTGGGCAATTGTCGCCCGTCCGCCTTCCCTCACGCCAAATATGTCGCATCCGAAGACCGACTGGCTGCTGTCAGCACCTGTCACACCGACAAATCCGAAAGCGAACACGCCTCTGTTTCCGTTCATTGCACGGCTATTGCGCGGCGAAGACTTGTCGGCACCTGAGGCTGCGAAGTTCTTTCGTGCAATGACCGACGCGCGGCATGGCTCGATACAGATCGCATCGGCGATAACGGCTTTGACGGCAAAGGGCGAGACATCCGCGGAGCTGGCAGGCATGGCAAGCGTCGTTCGTGATATGGCTGTAAAACTTGGTTCGACGCCAAAAGGTGCAGTCGATATCTCAGGCACCGGCTCGTCCGCGGTAAAGATATTTAACGTCTCGACCGCCGCCGCGATCGTTGCGGCAGGTGCTGGTCTAAACGTCGCAAAACAAAGTAATCGCGGTGTAACTTCGACGATCGGCAGTGCCGACGTACTCGGTGATCTTGGTGTAAAGGTTGCCAACGAGCCCGCAGTTGCCGAGATCGCACTAAATAGCGTCGGGCTCAGCTTTTTGTTCGCTCCAAAATTTCATCCTTCGCTGCGTCGTGTCGGTCAGATCAAAGGAGCGATGGGAATTCGCACTTGTCTCAATCTGTTGGGCGTGCTTTCGAATCCTGCGAAAGTCTCGCGGCAAGTTATCGGCGTCTGGCATGAATCGCTCGTTCCTGCACTCGGCAATGCACTTGCGATGCTGAAAACTGAACGAGCCTGGGTCGTGTACGGCCATCGCGGTCTCGACGAGGTCTCGATCGACGGGCCGACCAAAGTGATGGAGATCATCGGCAACAAGACGCGTTCGTTCGAACTGACGCCAAGAGATTTTGGGTTCAAGGAATCATCGGCAAGCAGCTTACGCGTTACAAGTTCGAAAGACAGTGCAAAGATCATCCGCGAAGTTCTCGAAGGCAAACGCCGTGACGAAGCCCGCACCATCATTGCTATGAATGCCGCCGCCGCATTGGTCGTGGGCGGCCTTGGCAAAGATCCGCTTCACGCCGCACGTCTCGCCGAGCAATCGATCGACAGCGGCCAGGCTCAGAACAAGCTCGAACGTCTCATTCAAGTTACATCCAAACGTTAGGTAGCATTTGCCGTCGCGTTGGTCAATAATTGACCAATGCTCGACCTGCTGGCACCGATCTACAAAGCCGTAATTCAGACGCGAAATGCGTTATATCGGCGGCGTGTGTTTGACGCGATCGATCTCGGCGCGCTCACCGTCAGCGTCGGAAATATTACGACAGGCGGCACAGGGAAAACGCCGCTTGTGGCTCACATCGCCGAAATTCTCGCTGCTAATCGCGAGAAAGTTTGTATCTTAACTCGCGGTTACGGCCGAAGCGATCCGAAGAAACGCGTGCTGGTGAGCGAGGGCGAACACGTGTTGGTCGATGCGAAAAAGGGCGGCGATGAGCCTGTCGAACTTGCGACGCGACTGCTCGGAAAAGCGATCGTGATCGCCGACGCCGATCGAGCCTCGGCTGGGGAATGGGCAAAGCGAAAGTTCGGCGTGACGGCGTTCGTCCTTGACGACGGCTTTCAGCATCGCAAAGTAAAACGCGACCTCGACATCGTGTGTATCGACGCGACACAGCCGCTGTTTGACGGCAAATTGCTGCCCGCCGGACGGCTTCGCGAGCCTGTTGATTCGCTTGAAAGGGCCGACGCGATCGTCATCACACGTTCCGACCAAGCCGCCGATCTCGATGAGCTTCAGTCGAGACTTGCCAAGGTAACGGCGGAACCGAAGGTCTTTGTTTCGAGAACAGAGATAAGTCGAATTCGTCCCCTTGATTCGGAAGAGATCCTGACTGAAAAACGGCGAGCCGTCGCGTTTTGCGCGCTCGGAAACGCCGATGCATTCTTTGCTCAGATCAAGGAACAAAACATTCAGTTGGTCGGCCAAATGGAGTTTCGCGACCATCACCGCTATTTGCAGAATGACATTACCGAGATCGAGAAATTGGCTCAAGAATCCAATGCAGAAATACTTGTCACAACCGCGAAAGACGCTGTGAAATTGCGAGATCTGAAATTTGAGATTCCCTGTTATGTCGCTGAGATCGAAACGAAGATCGATGATGATGTAGCTTTTCGAGAAATGATCTCGAGCAAGTTCGACCGCTAGCTATCTTTCTTAGGTCTTCCCTCAGGAGCCTTATCTTTGTCGCCCCAATAAAAGAACTTAACCACGACAATGTAGACCACGATGCTGATAAACAGTATCAAAAAGAAAAATCCAATCAGCCAGAGAAGTGACGACATAGGCTATTTTGTGACATGCGGCTTGGCGTCGTCGACGTACGCAAACAGTCCACGGCGGCCTTGATGTTCGAGAAAGTGCCGATAAAAAACGGTGAGAATCGCTACGATCGGTATCGAGAGAAACACGCCGGGAATTCCTGCAACTTGTTCGCCCGCAAGCACCGACAAAATGATCACAAGCGGATGAAGATGAATGCCATCGCGGACGATCCGCGGATAGGTGACGTAATCGTGGACAATTCGCAGGATGATAAGAAAGATAGCCGCGTACAGAGCTTTCCAAGGGTCTTGTCCAAATGCTGTTGTTGCCACAACGATGATGCCAATAGCCGCCGGCCCTAAGAGCGGAATAAATTCGAAACATCCGGCCAGAATACCGAGCAACAATGCGTATTTGAGCCCAAGAACATAAAACGCGATCGTGCAGACGATACCGATCAAAAAGCACGAGATCAACATCGCTCGCGTGTAAGACGCGAGTGTTGTGTTCACGTCCTGCATTACGAGTTCCGCTCTATACCGAAGCGGTCCTGCGGGAAACGTGCGCAGTACCGCAAGCCTGACTTGGTTTACATCTTTCAAAAAGAAAAACGAAAGCACAGGTATCAGGATCAGCCACGGAATATAAAAGATCGAGTTCAGTAGCCCGCCGCCAACTGTACTCGTAATTTCTTCGCCGATCGAGGCGACCTTTTCGTTGATCTTAGATTGAACTTCGTCAGGAATACGCAGACGCTCGTATCGCTGGCTGAGGTCGTTAAGGCGTTCGCGGGCCGATGCCGCATAAGACGGCAGATTCTGCCCGAACTCTTTCGCCTGCTCGACGACTCGCGGAGCAATGCTCGAAATCACGAGGCCGAATATCGAAAACACGATCACGTAAGCGATGAGAATCGCGAACGCCCGCGGCATGAAACGCTCAATAGCTTTGGCCTTAAATGGCCGTCGAATAAGCGAAACAAGCGGATTGAGCAAGTATGCGAAGAAGACGGACAATATGACGAGAAAGACAAGTTTCGCGAGCGAACCGACGACACTCTCGACCGAACCGGCGACGTAAAGCACGACAAGCGTGACAATAACAACGCGAAGTATCGACCTGATCGACGGCGACGAACCGTCAAGGGCGACACGGACGGGCGGCTCGGCCGGCGTTACTGGCGGCGGAATCGGAGTTGCTTTGTCGTCGGACACTTTCATCGGCTATTGATTCGGGCTGCCGGCGTTTGCGGGCGGCGGCGTGTTGAATGCATCGACCGCAAATTTACCATAGATCGCCGAAATATTCTCAGGCACCGGCGGCCTGTTCATCCCGACGATTATTGTTTTGTCTTCGTCGGTGGCGACGCGGCGATTTGCGTCTTCGGTTCGCTGCTTGATAAACGCGCGGTCATCGGTGCTGAACTTGGCACCGTCCTTTCGTCTGATGACGTAGATCGTCTGAAATCCGGCGCTTCGCATATCGGACATCTCGCGTTCGAATTCGGAACGAACAGGCGTCGGCTCGGCGTTCGCCTTTGACTGCGGTTTGCCGTCGTTCAAGACCGTGGCATTCGGACCGCATCCGACCGCAAACGCGGCGAGAACGCTAATTAGGATCTTCTTCATCATCGCTATTTACGTTCGAATTCGAGGTTCGTTCCAATTCATCGAGTATCTTCTTTTCTTCGTCAGTTTCCGGTTCGTCGTCGTCAGGCGACGAAGGCTCGCCCTTAACATCACGTATCTTGAGCAGACGCGCTTCTTCGTCTTCGTAAATGGTCTCGACCCAGCCGCTGTCGAGAGCCTTGGCAAGCATATCGACGTTCTCTTTCGCGTCCGCGAAGATGTATCTCGCACCAAATTTGTCGCGGATCATCGGTGCAGGATCCTCGACCTTGCCCTCGGTCAGGTCCTTAAGCAGCTTATAAAGCTCGGGATTTTCCGTATACAAATAGTTTGGATCGAGGCCGTAAACGTAGCGATGTTTCGTGTTGTGATAGAACAATTTCGGGAAATCGTCCCACGTACAGTTAAATATCAGCTCGCCCTTTGGAATATTCTCGGCGCCTGTTTCGTCTAAACCTGTTGCGAATTCCATCGCACGTTTGTAGCGGTTATTATGGTCGTTGCCGGCAATGCTCTCCGCTGTTCCCTGAAACTCGAGCCCGAATTTGTGAAAGCCGACCAAGCTAACAAGAAACACAACGGTCAACGAAACTCCGATAACCCAAACCGACGCAGCGCGTACATTGACCCAGAAACTATCAGCAGGTTTCGCCTCGCCCTTGTCAAAGAAAGGATCGAGTTCGCGGGCGAATTCCTCGGGTAATTCAGCGGCTTTCGGTGCAGTAAACGCCTGCCAGCTAAATGCTGCAAACAGTATCGCAAACGGCGGAAAATACTCGGCGAAACGCTTTGAGCGAAACTGAGCTGCGACCAAGATCGATGCGAAAACGAGAAAGAAAGTCGCTCGTTCCGGCAACTTTCCATTTTTCGGCATGAACAAGATATATCCGATCAGCATCGCTCCCAATGCGATCGGAAAATCGGTCAACAACTCCATGCCGGTGTACGGATACCATTCCCCGCCGACAGCGACTGCGAAGTCTTGCCCGACCTTGAACTTCGTCCAAAAATGCTCAGTGAACAATCCGATATTCTGCGGAAAATACGGATTTATGATGTTCCCCGCAATCATGCCACCGGTCGTGTAGGCTAGCGGCTGCCATTCGAATTTGTGCTCGTTCCACGCAATGATCAGCGTCCAGATGATCGCCGCAAACCACAACAGCGGAAACAGGCTATATGTCCACACGAACGCGAACATCAGCGGCAACAGCCAAACGTACTTTCGCTGGAATAGCAGGTGAATGCCGAGAACCGTGATGATAATGGTCAACGGCGGCGCCTTGGCCATGTTCATTCGGTAGAAGAACGCGGTAGCACAGGTCAGGATCGCGGCGAGCCAGATCAATTGATGCTTGACGCCATATTTAGTGATCAGCCAATAGACCGAAAAAATGGCGAGCGTTCCATAGAAGATCGTCGAGATCTTCGCGGCCATCACGGGTTCAAAGAACCAGAGAAACGGTATCTGCAGCAGATGAAACAGAAAGTGATGATCGGCGTAATCTGTTGGATTCAGGACAGTTAGCGGCAGCCATTCGAATGTCGGTAGCCATTTGCCCTGGCTAAAATTCTCCCACAAAAGCTGCGACCATTTGATGTGATAATAGCCGTCCCAGTCGCCGCAGCAGATCGCGTCTGTGCGCGTTTGCAGAAAGATCATCACCATCGCGATTGCCGCAAATCCGAAGATCAAATAGATCACACGAACAGCCTGCTCGGTTTCGAGAAACTCGCTCCAGGTCTGTTTTTTCGGTGCCTCAGCGGC
This sequence comes from uncultured Acidobacteriota bacterium, assembly GCA_937871585.1. GTDB lineage: Bacteria > Acidobacteriota > Blastocatellia > Pyrinomonadales > Pyrinomonadaceae > OLB17. The sequence goes on from CALMPJ010000194.1 coordinate 33,720, forward strand.
AGGCGTTTCGGTCTGGTTTTCGTCCATTTTTTCGCGAAGGATAAAGGAAAAAAGTAACATGCCCGGCAAATAGCGGGCAAGGACTGTTTACCATTCGCTCTTGAGCGTTTACCATTTTCTTTTATGTATCCGAAAGGCGATCTTCAAATTCCGGCCAGTCACGGATATCTGGAAGCCATACTAAAGGAACCGCGAGATGAGCGCCGCGGCGTCGGTCTAGTTTGCCATCCGCATCCGCTCGGCGGCGGGACGATGCACAACAAGGTCGTTTTTCGTGCGGCTGCAGGTTTGGTTGACGCAGGTTTGACCACATTGAAATTCAACTTTCGCGGCGTTGGCAGTTCAACCGGCGTTCACAACGAGATCGAAGGAGGCGTCGAGGATGTGACCGATGCGTTGAATTGGTTGGTTTCTGAGTATCCAAACGAAGATGTAACGCTCGCCGGTTTCTCGTTCGGCTCACGAACCGGTATGCAGGTCGGCATCTCGGACGATCGCGTCAAACGCCTCATCTCGATCGGTACGCCGGTCGAGAAATATCGAGATTACGAATTTCTAACTTCGGTTACGAAGCCAATACTATTCGTCCACGGCGACCGCGACGAGTTTTGTTCGGTGCCTTCGTTACTCGAGATAACGGACCAAATTCCGCACGCTGAGGTCGTCATATTCGAGAACTGCGGGCACTTTTTCGATGAGCATTTGAATGAGCTGAGGACAACAATTGGCGAATGGGTAACGAGACAGTTCTAACGCAAAGACGCCAAGCCACAGAGACGCAAGGCTTGTTTTTTTCCCATTCTTTGCATCTTGGCGACTTTGCGACTTTGCGTTGAAAAATTATGAGTACAGAAATACGAGATGCAGCGATACGACTGACGATGATGCCGCGGGATACTAATGCTCACGGCACCGTTTTTGGTGGCGTGATTTTGAGTTACATCGACGTCGCCGGCGGCGTTGAGGCTGTCAGGCACACGAAACACGAGCGGTTTGTGACCGTGGCGATGAACGAGATCATTTTCCACGAACCAGTATTCATCGGCGATCTCGTCAGCTTTTATGCGAATACTGTTCGTGTCGGACGCACATCGATCACCGTCCACGTCGAGGTCGAAGCCGAACGCTTCGGCAGCCGCGGGCAAAAGGTTCGCGTAACGTCTGCCGATCTGACCTTTGTCGCGATCAATGAGCAAAGAGAGAAAATCGTGATAGGAGAAGCATAGTCAGCTTGCACGTCAGCGGTTCGGTGTGCGAAATTGGAAGTGCATTTACAAAATCAATATATGTCACAGATAATAGCTCAAACAGCAACGGGCACGGTGTCTTTCGAGGCGGAAGCGGGAACGAAACTTGTATTGGCTCTCGAAGACAACGGCGTAGATATTCTTCACCGCTGCGGTGGGAACGCGCGGTGTACGACTTGCCGCGTCGAGATCGTGGTTGGCGACGCTGGCGCTATGGGGCCGGACGAAGAGGCGATACTTTCGACCAAAGGCGACCTTGCACCAAACACGCGTTTGTCATGTCAAATACGTTGCGAAAGTGATTTGGAAGTTAAAGTTATCAATCAGGCGAGCGTTGCCGGGATCGATGCGGGGACGCGGCCAGTTGACTAGATCTAATCATTAGAACCACCCCGTCCGCCCAAGGCGGCGGCCACCCCTCCGTCGTAAGGAGGGGAGTTTAAGAAGGAGAAATCATGGGAACAAGCACTACATATACTGCAAAGAGTTTTGACCTTTCCGACCTGACCGGCATCTCGAATGAGACGCTCGCGATGCATTTCAAGTTATACGAAGGCTACGTCACGAACACAAACGTGCTCAATCAACGCATCGCTGACTTGATCGGTTCGGGCGAGCTCGACGCGACGCAAGTTGCTGCGTTTAGTGAACTTAAGCGTCGGTTCGGTTTTGAGTACAACGGTATGGTTCTGCACGAATACTATTTCGAGAATATGCAGAAACACGGCACAGGCGACCCTTCGACCGGCGATCAATTCATCAATGCGGCAGAAGCAAGCTTTGGAAGCTACGACGTCTGGAAGGCCGATTTTATGAACACCGGCAAGATGCGAGGCGTCGGCTGGGCAGCGGTTTACCAAGACCCTTCGAACGGCGCGATCTCAAATCACTGGATCAACCTCCACGAAACCGGCAACGTCGCCGGCTACAAACCGATCCTCATTATGGACGTCTGGGAACACGCGTTCATCAAGGATTACGCTCCGGCTGACCGACCAAAATACATCGAAGCATTTTTCGCAAATATCAATTGGGATGTTGTTAACGATCGACTATCAAAATAGTTCAACAAACCCCTAAACGAAATTACTTGACGACACCTTAGGCAGATGTCGTCATTTTTTTGTTGACACGCCCCCCCCCGAGAATATAATGTGGTCGCCTAACAAGGAAATACTACAATTGGAGGCTTCAGAATGTTTAGACAATTTTTCCTACTGTCTCTTATCCTAGCGGCTTGTTGCCTTTCAGCATATGCTCAGCCGAGTTGCTCTTGTTCTATACAAGGTCGATGCTCGGTCAGCCAATCCTGTAATTCTGGCTGGAACGCAGTTTGCGAATGCTCGGCTTCGGGATGCACATCTTCTTGCGTAAAAATTGCGGAAGAGAACAACTTTAGTTCGACGGGCTTCGATGATGCGTTAAAGTCTGGGAATGCTAAAATGATTGAAACATACCTTTCGCGCTCGTCAGGCCGACAGGTTGAATTCATACCTCATCAACTCGGATCAAAGCTAGTCGCCCCGAAGAGCACGCGAGAGGGCGATGAACTTTGGAAAGCTTTCTCCTTTCTCTCTCAAAAAGGCAGATTGAAAGTAAGCGGTCAAGATTTTTCGCACTGGATGAACGTTCGCGAGTTGCTAACTCGCGGCGATGAATACACGATTTGCTCGGATCAGGCGCTATCCGTTTTGCGCCATCTTGAGTTCTTAACTGGCAAGCGATTCACGGTCGTAAGTGGAGATGCAACTGTAGCATTGAGAGGTCCAATTACCGGAAACGGTGCCGCTGGAATACTCGAAATGCTCAAAAAAGTCGCAAGTATTGAAATAACCGAGAATTAGCTCTTAATCACCAATTCTTGATGGCCACCTGCTAATGCGGGTGGCTTATCCTTGTAAACAGAGTATAATTTAGTCAGTATCCAACGGCCCGCTATAGCAGGCCGTTCTGACTTTATGATCGAAGATGGCGTTTTAGTCCAGAATTTCCTCAATCGAAAGGGCCGTGAGCGCCTCAAGAAGCCCGATTGGCTCAAGATCAAGCTTGGCGATCCGCGTAATCAGAATCAGGTTCTCGAACTGATCGATGGCCTGAATCTGCACACCGTTTGCCAGGAAGCGAAATGTCCGAACATCTTTGAATGCTGGACCGACAAAACGGCGACGTTCATGCTTGGCGGAGACACTTGCACGCGGCATTGCGGTTTTTGTGCTGTCAACAAAGGCAAGCCGATGGACCTTGATCCAATGGAACCGACGCACGTCGCCGAGGCCGTCAAACATCTCGATCTCAAACACGCTGTTATCACTTCGGTAAACCGAGACGATCTGCCCGACGGCGGCTCGATGCATTGGGCCGAGACGATCCTGAAAGTACGAGAGATGAACCCTACCTGTAAGGTCGAGGTGCTCATTCCCGATTTCAACGGCGACGAAACTGCTCTTAACAACGTGCTGAACGCCCGTCCCGAAGTCCTCAATCACAACACCGAAACGATCGCACGTTTGTATCGCCGCGTTCGCCCTGACGCTAAATACAACCAAACGCTCGAATTGCTTGAACGCTCCGCACATTTCCGCGATACGCAATTCCCGGAAATGAAGACCAAAAGCGGCATCATGGCAGGGCTAGGCGAGGAATTCGAAGAGGTCGTCGATCTCATGCGCGACCTTCGCAGCGTCTCGTGCGACATTATGACCATCGGCCAATATCTGCAGCCCTACGAAAAACGCCTGCCCGTCGAACGCTACGTCACGCCCGAAGAGTTCGCCGAATGGAAGCGCATCGGCATGGATCTGGGCTTCAAACACGTCGAATCCTCACCGCTAACACGCTCGTCGTATCATGCTAGGGAGCAAGCCGAATAGGCTTTAGCTGCGCTATAATTCGGTATATTATGAACGAAACAGACAAGCAGAAAGCAATCGAAGTTCTCAACAAGATAATGGAATTGGAGTTGGCCGGTGTGGTGCGTTATACGCATTATGCGTTGATGGTATTTGGCTATAATCGAATTCCGATCGTGTCGTGGCTTAAAAGCAATGGCGACGAATCGTTGATGCATGCACATAAAGCCGGCGAGTTCGTAACGATGTTGGGCGGCCATCCGAGCCTCAAGATCGGAGCGTTGCTTGAGACGCACAAGCATGATATTGGCGACATACTTCGAGAGAGCTTTGAGCAGGAAAGCACGACGCTTGCAGCCTATTATGAATTGCTGGCCGAGGTCGAAGGCAAGTCCGTTTCACTTGAGGAATATGCTCGCGAGATGATCTTGCTTGAAGAACTGCACCTCGATGAGGTCAATAAAATGCTGAGGAAACCGGGCGAGATCACGCCTTTTTCGGAATAATGTTGATCACGGAAACCGAACGGTTACGCATTCGCGAAATGGACTCCGCGTTCGACGCGGAGTTTGTTTTTGCTCTGCTAAACTCTCCTAAGTTCCTACAGTACATCGGTGACCGCAATGTTCGGTCGGTTGAGCAGGCTGCGGATTTCATTGAAACTCGTTACCGGCAGAGCTATCGAGATCACGGTTACGGTCTGTACACCGTCGAGCTGCAAGACGGCACTTATCTCGGAATGTGCGGATTTGTGAAACGTCCACAATTCAACCTTCCCGATCTTGGATTTGCATTTTTGCCGGAGCACGAACGTAAAGGCTACGGCTTTGAATCAGCGACGGCGATGCTCGGCAACGGTCGTGATGTCCTCGGATTCTCACGCGTGTACGCGATCACTTCACAAGACAATGACGCTTCGGGTAAGCTACTCGAAAAGCTCGGTTTCAGATTTAACGGCATCGAAGAAATGCCCGACGGCGAACAATTGAAGGTATTTTCCATCACGTTATGAAATACGGCCTGATCGCCGGTAACGGCCAATTCCCTTTTCTTGTCATCGACGGTGCTCGGCGGCAAGGCATTGAATTGGCGGTAGTTGCCATCAAGGAAGAGACCGATCCAAGAATCGACGAGGTCGCGTCATTTGTCCAGTGGGTCGGGATCGGCCAGCTTGGCAAGATGATCTCGTTTTTCAAAAAGAATGGCGTCGAGAAAGCGATAATGGCCGGTCAAGTAAAACACGTACAGATATTTTCCGGCTCAATTCCCGACCTCAGAATGGTCAAGATGCTGTGGAACCTGCCGCGTCGGAACACCAATGCGCTGATCGGCGGCGTTGCCGATGAGATGGCTAAGGAAGGCATCGAACTTATTGATTCCACACACTTTATCCAAGATCAGCTTGCTCCAAACGGCGTTCTCACAAAGCGTAAACCGGACGACAATGAACTCGGAAATATTGAGTATGGCCTTCACGTCGCAAACGAGCTAGGTCGTCTCGATCTCGGCCAAACAGTCGTAGTACGAGCAAAAGCATGTGTCGCGATCGAAGCGATGGAAGGCACTGATGCGACCATCAAACGTGCAGGCGAACTCGCCAATGGCAAACTTACCGTAGTAAAAGTCGCAAAACCTGAACAAGACATGCGTTTCGACGTGCCCGTTGTAGGCACGCCGACCATCGAGACAATGATCGCCGCCGGAGCAACTTGCCTTTCGGTCACGGCTGGCAAGACTCTGATCTTCGATCGTGAACAAATGATCGCTTTGGCCGACAAGCGTAAGATCGCGATCATCGGTTCATAAATCGAAACAAAAACCGCCAATTCTCCGTAACTTACTCCAGCAATATCTATTTTTTTCTTGGAGAGAACATGAAACGAACATTCTTAGCGTTGCTGCTCACGGCGAGTTTTTCCGCACAGGCAACATTTGCACAAACGAACAAAGTCACGATCACACCCGCGGAGAAGAAGATCGCGGAAAATATCACCGCGGCTCAGATCAGCAATTATCTGTATTTTGTCGCGTCTGACGCAATGGGCGGCCGCGACACTCCTTCTGTCGGCCTTGATATTACTGCCGAATTCTTGAAGATGAACCTTCAGCGTTGGGGATTCAAACCGGCCGGCGACAATGGTACATTTTTTCAGAAGATGGCTCTCAAGCGAGATTCTATCGACCCGGCGGCGACATCGGTCGAGATCGGCGGACAAAAATATTCTTACGGTGAAGACATTGTCCGTGCATCGGGCAACGCTACAGGCAAAATGACCGCAAAGATCGTCTTTGCCGGTAACGGCTGGATGGTCAAGTCCAAAAATATCGATCCGTACGCGGGACTCGATGTAAAAGGCAAGATCATCGCTGTCTTTGGCGAAGGCCCGATGGGCGGCAGAAATCTAGTGCCACTGCCGTCAAATATCACACAAGCAGACCTGACCGGAACGCGCGGAAAGGACTGGGCTGATGCTGTAACTTACGCCCGTGAAAATGGAGCGGCAGGCGTCATGGTTCTCTCGTCAAAATTCCTGGCATCAAACTGGGGAGCCGTCACACAGATGTTTGGCCGTAGCCGAATGGTCGTCGAAAAACTCGCGGCACCGCAGGCAAATCCGCAGGGCGGGCCGGCGCCGACCGTATTCTTAGCATCGGAGAAGCTAGCGAACGCTGTGTTTGCAGGCGAAGCTGGGAATCCGCTCGCGGGCTATACGACTTCGTTCGAACTCACGAAAGATTTTAATTTCAGTATCGGCACAAAAACCGAAACAGCCTGGACGCAGAACGTCGTCGCAGTTTGGGAAGGTAGCGATCCTGCCCTCAAGAACGAAATGGTCGCAGTTGGTGCCCATTACGATCACGTTGGCACAAATCCGAACGCTCCGGGCGAAGACAAGATCTGGAACGGTGCCGATGACGATGGTTCAGGAACCGTCGCAGTACTTTCTATCGCGGAGGCTCTTGCAAAGGCGCCAAAACGTCCGAAACGCTCCGTGCTTTTTGTTTGGCATGCAGGTGAAGAAAAGGGCCTTTGGGGAGCCGACTATTTCAACCGTTTCCCGACCGTGGATATCAAGAGTGTCATTGCTCAGCTTAACATCGACATGATCGGTCGCAGCAAAAAGGACGGCGATACTAATCCGAAAAACAAAGAGCTGTCAGGTCCGAACGAGATCTATGTCATCGGCAAAGATATGATGAGCTCGACGCTCGGTGCAGTCGTTGACGGAACAAACAGCGGATTCCTCAAAATGGGCTACAACACCAAGTACGACGATCCGAACGATCCGAATCGTTTCTTCTTCCGTTCGGACCACTTCCATTATGCTCAAAACGGAATTCCGGTAACGTTCTGGTTCGACGGCGAACACGAAGATTATCACCAACCAGGCGATCATCCCGACAAGATCGACTATCAGAAGATGGAGAAGATCACCCGTACGATCTTCTTGACGATGTGGGAACTTACCGACCTCAAAGAAAGGCCAAAAGTTGATAAGGAACTTCCCGCTGAGCTCAAACAGCGATAGTCTTAACTTCAATTTAGAAACAAGAAGGCTTCGGCCTTCTTTTTTTTGGGCCTCTTTTCTACCTCATTTGGATCTGACGATAGGCATCGGCTCGCTTCACTCCAAACTTCTTAGCCACTTTCTTAAGAGCTTCTTTGTGGTCAACGCCCGCGGCGATCATTTCTGCATATCTCTCGCCAAGCTTGTCGTGATGAACATTCGACAACGCCTCCTTTGAAGACCTTTCGATAATAATAACGAGTTCTCCTTTCGAGAGGCGTTCGGTCGCGATCGTAGAGAGTTCAGACAATGTGCCGCGAACAAGTTCCTCATGCAATTTTGTCAGCTCTCGAGCTACTGCGGCTCGCCGGTTGCCGAGAACTTCGAAACAGTCGGAAAGCATCTTTGCGATTCGATGCGGCGACTCGTAAAACACTAATGTCGCCGGCACGCTGGTGAGCTCCTGCAAGCGACGTCGCCGGTCACCTTTTTTCGCCGGGAGAAATCCTCCGTAAAGCAAAGCGTCCGTCGGAAGACCGGACGAGATCGCTGCCGCAACGAACGCTGCCGCTCCGGGAACAGGCACGACCACGATTCCGGCATCGATCGCAGCTTTTACGATCACAAATCCCGGATCGCTGATCGCAGGCGTGCCTGCATCTGAGATCAACGCAACCGACGCTCCGGCGAGCATCTTGTCGATCAATTCGTCGGTACGTTCGTGTTCGTTGTGTTCGTGATAGCTGACGAGTTTGTTAGAAATACGGAAATGATTGAGCAGCTTGATCGAATGGCGCGTGTCTTCGCAGGCTATTATCTCGACAGTTCGTAGAACTTCCACCGAGCGGAATGTCATGTCCTGCAAATTGCCGATCGGTGTTGCGACGAGGTAGAGCAAGGAGTCCTTTACATCAAGAAAGACTTCCTGCCATCGACTAAACGATATTCTACTTTGTCAAAAAGAAAAAGCCCGCGACCATTCGATCACGGGCTTTTGAGGTTCGTTCGCAAGCGAACGTTAGAAAGGCCACCAGCTCGGCATGTTGTAGCCGCGACCATTTCCGCGGCCATTGCCCCAGCCGCTGTTGCGCCCGCTGTTGTAATTGATGCCGTAGGCATTTGCGATCACACGAAGGTTCTGGTCGATCGCGTTCCACTCATACTGCAGATTGTTGTTCGTACGCATACGTCGTAGCTGACGATCTAGCTGCGAACCGAGCTGCAACACGCGGTGAGCCTCGTCACGGCTATTGTTCAGGTTGCGGCCGCGACCGAATTTGTCCTCAAGACGGCTGGCTGCCTTGCTGAAATCGTCGGCGAGGTCTTCGATGTTGCTGTTATTGTTGTTGCGATTATTGCCCCAACCACCGTTGTTGCCCCAAACGCCGTTGTTGTACTGATCATTGCGATCGGTCTGACGCTCAAACTGTCGTGCACGCTGTTTCAAATCGCGCACTGCGTTTTGAACCTGACCATTGTAATAACCGCCGTTACCGTAACCACCATTTCCGTACCCACCGTTACCGTTCGGATAACCGCCGCCGTTCCACTGTGCCGAAGCAATGGCCGGCAGTCCCATCAATACAAAAGAAAATACCGCTATCGAGATGTATGTTTTGATGTTTTTCATCGTTGTCTCCCTAACTTTCATTATTCGTGGCAATGTTTTGGCCATTGCGAAATGACTAAGTGCAAAGTGTGTGCCAAAACGAGATCGGAGAGACCTTTCGGGAATAAGTCCACTGTTTTCTTATATTTACAGAATCGTTGCAAATGACTGCATTGATGGAATCTGCATACACGAAAACGGCATACGAACCGATTTCGTATGCCGTTTGCGTTGAATGGTATGTGCTGCTTATTCCGTCGCTTTGTCTGCGCAGATACGGCCTCCGGATTCGACCTTGCCGCCCAAACCGTCAAGCTTATCGACCGACGACATGAGGCGTTTGCGAAGATCTGTAACTGATATTCTCGGGTTTTGCGACACGATCAATGCCGCAACACCGGATACATATGGAGTTGCCATCGATGTGCCCGAGATCGACTTAAATCCGCCACCGAGCCATGTTGAAAGAATATCTTTGCCCGGAGCCGCGATATGAACGCTCCCTGAGCCAAAGTTCGAAAACGAAGTGATGCGATCATTCCGATCTAACGCCGCTACAGAAACCACATTTGGCAGATCGTAGTTCGAAGGATAATGCGGCAGCGAATCGTTGTTCGTACCGTCATTCCCCGCGGCAGCTACGAACAAAATTCCTTCGTCACCCGCAGCTTTTATCGCATCTTTCAGGCCTTGAGAAAACTGATTAGAACCAAAACTACCGCTAATAACACGAATATTTACGCCCGCTTTCTTTCGGTCGATGACGTAATTGATCGCTTCGATAGCATCCTCGACATCGCCAACGCCGTTGCGGTCGAGAAACTTGAGCGGCATTATCTTGACCTTCCAGTTAATGCCTGCAATACCGAAACCGTTATTGCCCTCAGCTCCGATAATGCCCGCACAATGCGTCCCGTGGCCGTTCTCGTCCATCGGATCGCTCATCAAAACGCCGTTGCCTTTCCCGACGTGAGAACGTCCGTCAGCATTTGTCGCGTCGTAACCATGCACATCGGCAAACGTTCCAAGCTCGTCGTCGGAATAAGCCTTGATCGACGCCGGACGCTGCCAAATGTTATTCACAAGGTCCTTGTGATTGTAATCAACGCCGCTGTCAAGAACCGCGACGACGACATCTTCGCTGCCTGTTGTTTTCGACCAAGCCTCAATCGCATCGACGTCCGCACGATTCGTCCCGCCGCTCGCGCCGAGATTGTTCAATGCCCATTGGTCAATGAACATCGGGTCATTGGGAATCATTGGTTCTAAAGCTCGTTTATGTTGCGGCCCAGATTTGCGATCGATTACTAACTTTTCTTCCCGAAGCAAAAGATCTTGAGCCAGCGGATGTTTCAAAAATTGTTCATCTAGCTTGATCTCAAAATTCGGCTCAGCGTATTCGACGCCCGGCATTGCGGTATATAGTGCGGCGACAGTCTTTGCATCGGCATTATCGAGATCATCGATCGTAACCAGTCCGCGAATCGATTCGATCTCGTCGACGAGAACGTCATTGTTCGCCGCTGCGATGGCACGAGCCTGATTCTGGTCCATACCGGGCTTGAATCGAACGAGAACTTCAGGACGATTCCGGTCGGGCGCTAGTGTAGTGCCCGAGCCTCTGGTAATGACCGATTCAGACTGCTGACTCAAAGCCGCTCGCCAGCGGCCGATCTGACCGACGACTGCTGCGAATGCGATCAGTACAACGGCCAAGGTGATGTGTATCCAGATGTTGTTTCGGTTCATAAAACCTCCGAATCATTGCTCGACGATGATGTTCTCACCATTATAACCGACGAGCCGCAATTGGTTGCTGTCGGCACGATAAATGTACGTCTCGTCTTCGGCGGAAAGCTCATATTCCCAGCCGTCGGACATCATCATTCCGGCGATTTCGCCTTTCGTAAGAGCACCGAGGGCAGAGTTCGGAAACTCGCATTCTTTGATATTTGTGACCGTAACATCATCAGCCGCAACACTTAGCCGTTTCGCGAGATCGTCGATGGCGGCGTATGCCGCGCTTTCTTTGGTGAAGCTCATATGACGTTTACGCTTGTTCCTCGCGCGAAGTTCCTTTAGAAATTAACCTTTTCCAAGTCAAATTTCGTGTGATCTCAACCGAAGCCGGCACAATGTAAGTTGCACACACACCACCGAGCAGCATTCCGGTCAAAAACCTCGATAAATGCGTGTTTTCCCAATATCCAAAGAACGTCAGCGACCAATCGATGCCGATCGGAACAAGCGACAAGAACAACCAAATTCGCGAGATCGGCTCGATATTCTCCAGCTTTCGCCACAGCGGATAGATCGCAAATCCGAAAAAGATACCGAAATAAACACCCGAACAACGCGAACAAACCCCGAACTGCTCGCCCATTATATGAAACGACCGCTCCGGCATCTGATGGCAAATAAAACTGTGAAATGCGTAGAGAGCGGACGAGATCGACGTCAAGCCATACGCCTTTGCGAGCGGATCGACGATGATTAGCAGGGCCCAGAAAGCAGCGATCGCTAATCCGACGGTCCACACCCTCTTCGCCTGCGAATTCATTGCGGCAATAGCGGCGATCGGACGATAGGCGTCATTTTCCATAAGGTCAACTTAATTCTCACGTTGATCTTGAGTGTTGTCTAGCAGAAAAATAACGAATTCTAACAACAAAATGCCATACATTCGCGTATAAATGTGAGCTACACACCAATTTTTGATCACAAGGATGGTTTATGAGAACACTATTCAAACGTCTCGCCGCCGCGATGATGGTCACTGCGACTGTCATGTCGCTTTCGGCTATCGCTCCGGCGCAAAAGACCAAGCCGCAGGCGGGCATTAACGTTCCTGTCACTTACTACACATTAAAGAACGGCCTCAAGGTCGTTCTTTCACCCGACACAAGCGCACCGATCGCGACCGTCGCCGTCTACTACAACATCGGCTTTCGCATCGAACCGCGAGACCGCACCGGTTTTGCCCATTTGTTCGAGCATCTGATGTTTCAAGGCTCAAAGAACCTCGGAAAGCTCGAGTATATCCGTCTAGTCGAAAGCAACGGCGGCGTGCTAAATGGCTCGACGCGTTTCGATTTCACGAACTATTTCGCCGTCGTGCCGTCGCACAAGGTCGAGACGCTGCTCTGGGCCGAGGCCGACCGCATGCGTGGCCTCGACATTACCAATGAGAATCTCAAAAACCAACAAGGCGTCGTCGGCAACGAAGTAAAGGTCAACGTCCTGAATCAGCCATACGGCGGGTTCCCCTGGATCGACCTGCCGCTGGCGGCGCACACGAATTGGTACAACGCACACAATTTCTACGGCGAACTTTCGGACATCGAGGCCGCAACGCTCGAAGACGCGAAAACGTTCTTCGACAAATACTACTCGCCAAAGAATGCCGTTCTAGTAGTGACCGGCGATTTCAATGCGGTTGAGGCACGATCTTGGATACAGAAGTATTTCGCTGATATTCCCGCTCAACAACCTGACAAACAACCTGACATTTCCGAACCGAAGCAGACCGAAGAGAAGACCGTTACAAAGGTCGACAAACTTGCAAACAAGCCCGGAATCGCATTCGGCTACAAAATGCCCACACGCGGCACGCCTGAATATTACGCAATGGGCCTGATCGATCAGATCATGGTTCAGGGCGAAGATAGCCTGCTCTACAAAGAGATGGTCAAGGACAAAGGCTACACCGGCGGAGTCGGCGGTGGCATAAACTCGGGCCTCGGCAATATGTTCAACTACAACGGCCCGATGCTGTTCGACATCAACCTGATCCACGACAACAAAGGGTCGGCGGCTGACATTACGAAGTCGCTCGATTCGGTCGTCGCCGGTATTCAGCAGAATGGCGTTTCACAAAAGGACATCGATCGGGCGATCGTGAAATTGCGCTCGGGGCTTTATGACACGATGACGCAGTTCGGCGGCTTTGGCCGTGCCGACCTGTTGGCGTGCTTCGCTCTGTTCGACAACGATCCGACAAAGATCAATCAGATCGAGGCGAATTTCCGTAAGGTCACGCCCGAACTCATCAAAAAAACCGCGAAAGAATACCTTCGCAACACCAACCGGACGACCGTCGTCCTCAAAGCGGAGGGCAAGTAAGATGTACAAATTTGAAATTCAAAATTCAAAATTCAAAAGTTTGATCGCCCTATTTTTTGTGGCTTTCGTATGTTTCGTGGGCATTTCAAATGCTCAAAAACAAACGCCGCCAGCCGGTGGCAAACCAAAGCCGTTCGTGTTCCCGAAGCAGGAAGTTTACACTTTGCCGAACGGAATGAAGGTCACGCTCGTGCCTTACGGTTCGGTGCCTAAGGTCGCAGTTCAGGCGACGATCTATGCAGGCACCAAAGACGACGCCAAAGGCAAAAAGGCGATCTCGGAAATGGTCGCCCTGATGCTAAAGGAAGGTACGAAGACACGATCTGCCGATCAGATAGCTCGCGAATCTGCCGAAATGGGCGGAAGCGTATCGACCGGAACCGGAACCGACAGCACGACCATCTTTGGCGAGGTCTTGAGCGAATTCGGCCCTCAGTTTGTGACAATGATCGGCGATATGATCTTGGCTCCGGATTTCAAAGCGGACAGCCTCGATCGCTTGCGTGCAAACAAGCTGCGAAACCTTGCGGTCGGACGTACTCAGGCCGGAAATCAGGCTTGGTCGAAATTCCGCGAGGTCATCTTCCCCGATCATCCTTACGGCAAGATCGATCCGACCGACGCTGAGGTTCAAGGTTACACGCTCGATGACATCCGCAGTTTTTATTCGCAGAACTACGGTGCCGCCCGAACATCGCTCTATATTGTCGGCAAATTCGACACAGCCACCGTCAAACAGGCGATCAGCAAAGCCTTTGGCGGCTGGACACGCGGTACGGCATCGAAGCGAAATGTACCTACGGTCAACGCGAAGCGGTCATTCACGCTGATCGACCGTCCCGATTCGCCTCAATCTACGATCTATTTGGGAATGCCCGGCCCGGCAATTTCGGATGCAGACTATGCGAAGTTCGTCGTTATGGATTCGATCCTCGCCGGTGCATTCGGCTCGCGAATTACAGCGAACATTCGCGAGGACAAAGGCTACACTTATTCGCCCGGCAGCTTCTTGTGGAACCGTTTCAAAACCGGTTATTGGGTTCAGAACGCCGATGTAACGACGCAGTTCACGGGTGCTTCGATCAAAGAGATCTTATTCGAGATCGAACGAATGCGTAACGAACCTGTCGGAGACAAAGAACTTAACGGCATCAAGAGTTACTTGATCGGACTTTATGTCTTGCAGAACTCGGCTCGAACAGGCGGGATCGGACAGCTCGAAAGTATGAACTACAACGAACTCGACCGTGCGTCGCTCGATAGCTATGTCTCACGACTATCAGCGGTCAATGCCGCTGACGTACAGGAGATGGCGAAGAAGTATCTTGTTCAAGACAAGATGACTATCGTCGTTGTCGGCGACAAAGCCAAGGTCGGCGAACAAGTTAAACCTTACGAGAAGTAGGCAAAATTAAACCACGAATGCGCGATTAAGAGCTTTCTTGTACGTGCATTCGTGGCTTGTCTCTCCTTACGGCCTACGCCGCAACCTTAACCTTTTTCTCCGTTTCCAGAATATGCTTCGTCGTCTGGAGCACTGTATCAGGATTGAGCGAGATCGAGTTGATGCCGCGTTCGACCAAAAAGTCGGCAAATTCGGGATAATCCGACGGTGCCTGGCCGCAAATGCCGATCTTTTTGCCGGAGCGAATCGCGGCGTCGATAGCCATCGCGACCATCTTTTCGACGGCACCGTTTCGCTCGTCGAAGAGATGCGCGACCATTTCAGAGTCGCGATCCAAACCAAGTGCAAGCTGCGTCAGGTCGTTCGAACCAATTGAATAGCCATCGAATACCTTGAGGAATTCGTCTGCGAACACGACATTCGCGGGCAGCTCGCACATGGCGTAGATCTCGAGTTCATTTTCGCCCTGAACGAGGCCGTGTTCGGCCATCAGAGCAATGACCTTTTCGCCTTCTTCGACGGTGCGGCAAAACGGGATCATCGGCTTGATGTTGGTCAGGCCCATGTCCTCGCGGGCACGCTGCATCGCAAGGCATTCGAGGCGGAAACCGGCCTTGTAACGGTCGTCGTAATACCGCGAAGCACCGCGAAATCCGATCATCGGATTCTCTTCTTCGGGCTCAAATTCCTTGCCGCCGATCAGCATCGCGTATTCGTTCGATTTGAAATCGGACATACGAACGATGACAGGTTTTGGATAGAATGCCGCCGCGATGCGGCCAACGCCCTCGGCAAGTGAACGCACGAAAAATTCTTTCGGATCTTCCTCGTGAACACGAGCGGCGATGGTCTCGACAACCTTGCGATCTTTCAAATTCGGATAGTTTACCAACGCCATCGGATGAATGCCGATGTGGTTGTTGATGATGAATTCGAGCCTCGCGAGCCCGACGCCGTCGTTTGGCAAACGCGACACGGCGAACGCGTGATCGGGGTCGCCGACGTTCATCATGATCTGTGTTTGCGGGCGTTCGCTGTCGGTTATCTTTTGCTTTTCAACCTTAAAATCGATCTTGCCGTAGTAGATATTGCCGCGTTCGCCCTCGGCACAACTAACCGTGATGTCGGTTCCGTTCTTGACCTTTTCAGTCGCGTCGCCCGAACCAACAATGCACGGAATTCCAAGTTCGCGACTGATGATCGCGCTATGACACGTACGCCCGCCGCGATCCGTGACGATCGCCGAGGCCCGTTTCATTATCGGCTCCCACGCCGGATCGGTCATCGAGGTGACGAGAATTTCGCCTTCTTTGAACGTATTCAATTTCGAAGGATCAAGCAGCACATGAGCCGTGCCGTGGCCGATCTTTTCTCCGACAGCGACGCCGGACGCAAGCGGCGCACCGTGCGAACCGGTGAGTTTATAGGTCTCGATATAATTATTACTGGCTTTCTGCGAATGTATCGTTTCGGGGCGTGCCTGCAAGATGAACAGTTCACCTGTAATGCCGTCCTTTGCCCACTCGATATCCATCGGTTGAGGCTTTCCGGCCAGTTTCGAATAGTGATCTTCGATCGCACACGCCCACGTCGCAAGCTGCAACACCTCGAATCCCGCTAGGCACATTCGATTTCGCTGCGTATCGACAACATCGCGAACCTGCGTGCCCGTTCCGTCGTCTGCAAAGACCATTTTGACCTCTTTTACGCCAAGCTTTCGAGTAACGATCGGCCGAAAGCCCTGTTTCAGGGTCGGTTTGAAAACGATCCATTCGTCCGGCGTTGCCATGCCCTGAACAACTGCCTCGCCCAGGCCCCAAGCACCATTTATCACAACAACATCGCGAAATCCACTCTCGGTATCGAGCGTAAACATCACGCCCGAACATGCAATATCGCTGCGAACCATCGGCTGAATACCGATCGATAACGCAACGTCGAAATGGTCAAAGCCTTTTACTGTTCGATATGAGATCGCACGGTCGGTCCAAAGCGAAGCGAAACACTCGTGGCAAGCCTCGATGATACGTTTATCGCCGCGAACGTTCAGGATAGTGTCCTGCTGGCCCGCAAATGATGCGTCGGGCAGATCTTCGGCAGTCGCGGACGAGCGAACCGCAACTTCGTAATTTTTCTTGCCAATACGCTTTCCCAGACGCTCATACGCATCAATGATCGCTGTTTCTACCTCGGCAGGAAACGGCGTCTCCAACATCAATCGGCGAGCTTCGCTGCCGACGCGGGCGAGCTCGTCGAGGTCGTTAACGTCTAAACCCTTGAGCAATTTCTTTAGATTTCCGCGAAGTCCGTCAGTTTCGAGCAAGATCTCGTAAGCATGGCTCGTCGTCGAAAAACCATCGACCGCACGCACACCTTTGCCGGTCAGTTCGCGAAACAACTCACCTAGCGACGCACATTTGCCGCCAACGATCGCAACATCGCCATTACCAACTTGCGAGAAATCTAGAACAAATGGCTTTTCAGTCATATCCACCTTGCGAGAATAGACAAATAGGTCGCATACGTCCTATGTGACCTATCTGATCGACAAGAAACTAGAAACGAATAACGGCATCCGGCCCGCCTTCGACGTGAACGGTGTCAACGAAGCGTATGCTCTTGCTGTCAGTGGTCATCACGACGCTGTGCGTACGTTTGCCGGAGCCGAAGAACCGCACACCGCGAAGCAGCGAACCGTCGGTTACGCCGGTTGCGCAGAAGATGATCTTCTTGCCCGGAGCGAGGTCGTTGGTGTCGTAAACCTTGTTCGCATCGGTGATGCCCATCGCAGCTAGGCGCTCCATGACGACCTCGTGCGGCGGCACTTTGTTCTTGTCGACGCCAAGGCGATCGGGATCCCACACGAGTTTAGCTTGAATTTCGCCGTTCAAACATTTCATCGCCGCCGCGGTAATAACGCCCTCAGGTGCACCGCCGATGCCCATCAGTGCGTGAATATTTGTGCCTGCGACTGCCGCCGAAATTCCCGCAGAAAGGTCGCCGTCAGAGATCAGTCGAATTCGAGCACCAGACGCACGAACCTCATCGACCAACCCTTTGTGACGCGCGCGATCAAGACAAATTACCGTCAGATCATCAACATCACGTCCTAATCTACGTGCAATATTCTTCAGATTGTCCGAAACCGGAGCATCAATATCGACCGCACCACGGCACGAAGGCCCAACGACGATCTTGTCCATGTAAAGGTCTGGCGCATTGAGCAAACCACCGCGTTCTGCAGCCGCGAGAACGGCGATCGCGTTATTTGCACCCAAAGCACAAAGGTTCGTGCCTTCGAGCGGATCGACCGCGATATCGACCTCGGGGAATTCCTGGCGAGCCTCTTCGGAGAAGATGCCGCCGCCAACCTCTTCGCCGATATAGAGCATCGGTGCCTCATCGCGTTCGCCTTCGCCGATTACGATGCGGCCGCGCATCGGGACGGTGTCCATTACTTCGCGCATTGCCTCGACGGCAACGTGGTCGCTAAATTTACGGTCGCCCTGACCCATCGTCTTGGCAGATTCGATGGCGGCGGCTTCGCAAACTCTTAGAAAATCCAGGGAAAGGTCACGTTCGGCTTTGATGTTTTTCATCACTTATTTTGTGTTAAATTCTTGATCTAAAATGAGGTCGATGAAGGCATTCTATCACTTGTCTATCGTGATTTGACAAGCTATGCTCGGAGTATTACGGTTTTATTTCGCGAATTTGCGCGAACCGAGGATATCCATGACATATATTGTTGCCGAACCATGTGTTGATTGTAAGTACAGTGACTGCGCCGCAGTTTGCCCCGTCGAGGCATTTCACGAACTGCCCGACCGTCTCCTTATCAATCCCGACACGTGCATCGACTGCGACGCCTGCCTGCCGGAATGCCCTGTCGAGGCCATTTATTCGGATATGTCGATCCCCGAAGAATACATGCCGTGGCTAGAAATTAACGCCACCGCCGAAAACTACCCGATCATTAGCGTAAAGCAACCGGCTTTGTTTGGCCCGAATTGTAAGGGACAGCCCGAATAGTAGACCTGAACTTATGTTTGTAAGGACGATCTAATTGGTCGTCCTTTTTTACTTCCACCGAATCCCGACACGAATTGTCGCACCCGAATTGACCGTACGGATCGGAGTCCTACCGGTCGAGTAGCGGGAGTTTGCGATGTTTTCGGCGGCAGCGAACAGCGAAACGCCGTGTTTAAATCGTCGAGAAACAAAAGCGTCGATCTGGGCATATGGTTCGAGGCGGAATTGGTTTTGATCGTCGTCAAACTGCTCACCGGCAGCACGGCCTTGCAGGGCAAATGTCCATTTCGTGAGATCGTAGCGAACTTGAAATGTGGCCTGATGGCGGGCAACTTGTGGAACTCGGAGTCCGACGAGCGACGGTTCGGCATCGAATTCGACAGCCGTTGGATCGACGAATTGGTAACCTGCTGCGAAATAGATCGACCGAAACGTTGCGTCAAACTCAGCTTCGAATCCAGCGATACGATTTCGGCCCATATTCTGCCGCTGCCGCGTGATCAGCGTCGGCATCGTAGTTAGTGTGACATTTGCGATCGGGCGGGAAACTTCCGTGTAAAATGCGGCGGTTCGAAGACCGAGGCCATTACGTCGAAATGTGACTCCGGATTCGAAATTCACAGCTCTCTCAGCGCTCAGGTCGGCGTTCGCAAGCGTGTTTACGTTCCCAACGCGAAATGAGCGATAGAGTTCATTGAGCGTCGGGCTGCGAAAACTCGACGAGCCGCTGGCGTAAACCGAAACGCCATCATTCAAGGTGTACAGCAGAGCTAAGTGCGGGCTGAAGGCCGTTTCGCTTCGGTATGCAAATGTTGAATCGGTTATCGCGCTTGTGGACAACACAATGCTCGAGACGCGGCCATTCGAGTTTCGCCAATGATCGATGCGTGCTCCCGCAACGACGGCTAGTTTGTCTGAAAGCTTGATCGCGTCACGAAGAAATATTCCAACACCGTTATCTTGGCCGCCGGAACCGGCTTTAGTAGTCGCCAAATTGTTCGAAAACGCAACCTCATCGCTTGCACCGCGAACCTGTCGCATATCGATCCCACCTACCAGCGAATGCCGGCCAAGGCTTCCCGACATAACGACTGAGCCGCCGACATTCTGAGATGGAACGCGTTGAATTCGGATAAGATTCTCGACGGTTCTGCCAGTGTTAACGGCAGAGAAAGTCTGATCGTAACCTTGAGTTCCGCCAAACGCCCGGAACTCAAACTTCAGCTCATTGGTTTGCAGAGTACCGCCGGTAGTGAGGCCGCGAATGTGCGAGCGGTTGGTCTGAAGTCCGGTTCCGTTTGTTCGAACCTCGCCAAAAAAGGCTGGTCGAACAAAAACGGAGGTATTATCTCCAAATTTTCGGCTAATTCGCGTCAGAAAACTGGTGTAACGAACGCCGGCGTAACCATCTACGGGACCTTGAACGGCAGGATCGATCGGCTTCGAGCCGCGAGTTTGAAATGCTGCAGCGGTTCCGTCAATTGACCAATTCTTCGAGTCAAAACCGCCGAAACCTGACGCTCCGAACGACTGTTGAGAACCGACGAATACGTCAGAAGAAAAAGTGTATTTTTTCTCAGGCTTTCGCGGTATAATATTAACGGCTCCGCTGAGGGCGTAGTTGCCGTAAAGGCTCGACGCACCTCCGCGAAGCACCTCGACTTGATCGATCGTGATCACAGGAACACGTTCCCACTGCACCCAACCACCAAACGGATCATTGAGCGGAATTCCGTCAAACAGCACCGCTGCACGGCTGGCTCCGCTTGAGCCTATGCCGCGAAATGATACGCCCTGCGTCGTTGGATTCGAACTCCGGCCACTGGTTCTCCGAAATGTTGAAAAACCGACGATTTGGCGAATTACATCGTCCGGCATCACAGCGGCTGTCGTTTGGATCGACTTTCGCGAAATGACATCGACGCTCGCCGGCGTGTCGGCGACCGAGTTTCCGGCTCTGTCGGCGACAACGATGACCTCTTCGCGGATCGGTTCGGGCGATGGCTTCGGGGTCGGCGATTGACTGCTAACTGTTGCAGCAAATAGGAATAGAAAACTTATGGCTGCCGCAGTTTGCATAAAAAAAAGGTTGCATTCGGGAACTAAACAGTGTTTAGATGTATCTTATCACGGGGAAAACTTGGAGTTGACCACTAGGAAATGTCTATGTTCGACAACGTAGCATCAATAGCCGCAAAACCTTCGCGCCGAGTCGTTGACTGGCGAATGAAGGTGCTTGTTTTGTTTGGCACGCGGCCGGAGGTGATAAAACTTGCGCCCGTGATCCACGAACTTCGTAAGAAATTCTTCCAGACCATCGTCGTTTCATCAAGCCAACACAAACAGCTGCTAAAACCGTTTCTTGAGGCTCTCGAAGTCGATGTCGATTTCGATCTGAGCGTTATGAAACGCGACCAAACTC
>CALMPJ010000195.1 GCA_937871585.1 uncultured Acidobacteriota bacterium
CGCCGGGGCGGTGTGGTGGGCGGGGGTCGGGCCGGGGGGGGGGGGGCGGCACGTAAAAACCCGCGATCAGCGACGCCGCAAACGTCGCGAGATCGATCAAATACGCATCAAACGCCGCGTATCTCGCCGCAATAATTCCGCCGATCGACGGCCCGAGGATCATTCCGATGTGAAATCGGATCGAATTGAGCGCCATCACCGCCGTCATCATCTCGGGCGGGATCACGGCTTGGATAAACGACTCAAAAGCCGGCCTTTGCAGCGCCGCAAAGCCCGCGTGCAACGCCACGACGACGAATAACAGCCACACGTGCGGCTGATCGAGCCACGCATTCAGCACCAACACGAGCGTGAGCAGAGTTTGCCCGATCTCGGTAGCTCGAAGCATCATCCGCCGGTCGAAATAATCCGCCAAAGCACCGCCGACAAAGCCCAACACGACCATCGGCACGAATTCGGCGAGGTAAATATAGCCAACCATCGCCGACGACTGCGTGATCTGATACATCTGCCACGGCACGATGATAAATGTCATCATCGACCCGAAGAACGACACCAACTGCCCGAAAAACAACAGCCGATAATCGCGTGACGCCTTTAATGGTGAGATGTCGAGCAGCATGGAGCTATGATCTGGTACAAAGTTCTACAGAAATTGTGCTGAATTCACTCGCTTGATCGGTAAATTTCGAATCTTAACTTCTCAAGATTCGAAATTTAGGACTTAAGATTCCATCTTGAGCACTCAGTTTCTCTTCTTGAGCACTCAATTTCTAATCTTGAGCACTCAATTTCCAATCTTCAGCACGTAATTTCTAATCTTGAGTACTAAAGATTCAATCTTGAGCGGTTAATTTCTAATCTTTAGTACTAAATTTCCAATCTTGAGCCGCGAGTTTCTCGAAAATTACTGCACTTTCATATATTCCGTCCAGTTAAATAGCCACGTTGCATATAAATTCGCGAGAAATGCGACGCCGTAGAGTATCCATTCGGGAATTGTGACCTTTTTCGGAGCGTTTTCGAGCATAATGACGAAGATCCACGGCAGCAGAACCATCGCGTATCGATAGCCGAACTGCCAGCCGCCCGCGTTGCCGTGACACCACAGGATAATTGTCAGAATGATGACCGAGAGCCACGCCGCGAGCTTAAGCGCACCGTTCTTTGCACCGACACGAAACACAAACAACAGGAATGGACTGCTCAAGAGTATCGACGCACTAAATCCGTCGGGCACTAAATAAGGAAATTTCGACTTCCAATTCCACAGTTTGAACAACATTTCCCAGGCCTGCGTCGGAATATACTGCGTCGAGAATATTCCGGCGTGATACCAAGGCTCGTTCAACACGCCGGGAATTCGCGCGTATCCAAAGTCTGTAAACGAATGAAAACGAACGTAGTTGTAAACCAAAGTCGAGACGCCAAGCACGAACGGGACGGCGCAGAAAAAGAAAACAGGGAGAAAAGGAGACAAGGAGACAGGGAGGCGTGCCGCAAAGGGACTTCTTTTCTCCGCATCTCCCTGTCTCCCCTTCTCCTTGTCTCCGATGCCTCGGTACAAAAGATAGAAAAACACCGGCGCGGTAAGAAGAACCTCCGTTCGATTCCCGAACGCCATCGCAAAGAACAGCCCCGCAAGCAAAGGCCGCCGGTCGTAAACGGTGAAATAGATCGCGCCGAGTTCGCCGACCATCGCAAAACCTAAAGCAAGCTGCCACGCACCTGCGAACGTCAGATTCGTCCACATAAAAGTGCCGAAAACGACTCCGAGCGACATCAATACCCGACGAGCGGGCGTCACATCATATTTTTCGGCGATCTTCAGGCAAAAATAGCAAACGACACCCGCCAAGATCGCCGAGATCCAAGCTCCAGGCATGTCCGTGATAATTCCGACAGCCTTCAATAAGGCCGCAGGGATCATCGAAATGACGCTGCCGAGCGGAAATACCGAATAGTAAAAGCCCTCGAACGACACGAACTCGTTCAACCAACTCGGTTGCGGCTCGTTGAATGCAATTTTGCCCTTCAACAAATTCCCGGCGACGCGAAATGTGTAATCGTAATAATTCTGCGGTTTGGGATTGGAAAAGAAATAGACAACAGCCGTCGCCAGCGACAGCAAAAGGCACAAGTGGCGACGAAGAAACGACGGGCTTTCGTTTTCGACAACTTCGTTGTACTTCACGCCGCCCATATTTTCAGTTTGAACTCGTCATTCGCGATGTAGATCTCGGGCTTGCGGCCTGAGAAGCGGTTCGATTGACGCAATATCATCGGCAATCCGCCGTGCGGGGCGTTCACGCCGTATTCGCGACGTGTGAATATCGCCGCGATCTGCGGATTGAGCCGTTGCGTGATGCCATAGCGTATCGCACGAGACGCCGGCGGATTGAAACCGTTGGTGCGACGCGGATTGATGAACTCGATCGAGTTGTCGTAGATGTTGATACGTGTGCGAATGTCCCGCAATGCAAGATCGCGATGTATCAACGCATTGATGACAGCCTCGGTCACCGAATACTGATGATAACGACCACGCGGAGCCGCCACGGCATCGCCAACGAGCGATAGTCGTCGTTTGGGCTGAACTTTTTCGATGTCGATGTAACGACGCAGGAATTCGAAGATCGTCTCGAACTGCGTGAGCATGTTCCCTTTCACTTCCACTGCCTCGATCAACTGCGCATTGACACCTTCGCCGCTGTAGCGAGCGACCGTCAGGTTTGAGCGAGGAAGCAATTCGGCAACGCGTTCGTTGTGACCGAAGAGCAATACGGCAGCAACGGTTGGGAAGAATTCGTCGGCGTTACCAACAGCGAGCAGCAGATCTTTGCGAAGGAAATCGCCCGTGTTGTAAAGGTTGAGATTCGCACTGCTGTCTTCAAACGCATTTGCAAAGCTCCACAGCAATGCATCGTCGAAGTCCGATTCATTTACGGTTTGTAACGGAATATTCTCAAAACCTAACGGCCGAACTTCATTGAGCCACGTGCTCAGTTCGTCGCGAGATATCTCGCGTTTCTCAGCACCAAACCGAAGATAGAATCTACCGTCGCGAGTTCGGTACGGACGTTTACGTCCATCGATATCAAGTGCCACGATCCGCTTGCCGCTGTCGAAGGCGATGACGTCGATCATTGGCACGAGCGGCGGCACGACCTCTTCGCGGCAGATGCGGTTCAGTTCCTGCTGCACCCATTCGGGATTCGAAACACCCTCGATCCGCAGTTGGTCGTTCACGCCAAAGATGATCGTCCCGCCGTCTGTGTTCGCAAGCGCGACAATTCCCTGCGTGATCTTTTCGCTATTCGAGAGTTTAACTTTCAGCTCAAGATACGAGTCTTCGCCGCCGCGAATTAGACGAAGCAATTCGGTGCGAGTCGTCTGTTGAGTTGGCTGATTTACAAGATATTCGCTGAACGAAATATCCTCGGCCGATGCAGTTCGTGGTGTTTGCCGAAATCGTCGTCGTGCCATTTTGGTAACGGATATGAAAGAACGAACAACGCAAGTTTACAATAAAACGAAACTATTCGGCACCGCCGAGACGACGTTGAGCAGCGAAATGTTCCGCGACATCAGTGGCAGCTTTGCCGCCGATAAATGGCTTAAGTTCCTCGACCGAGGCCTTGGCAATGCGTTCGATCGAGCCGAAGTTTCTCAGTAGTTTCATCTTGCGTTTGTCGCCGATGCCCGGAATCTCGGATAGTTCGGACGAGAAATCGCGTTTCTCGCGGCGTTTGCGGTGAAACTCAATCGCGGTCTTATGCGTCTCTTCGCGGATCTGCAAGATGAGGCGAAAAGCGTGCGAGTTGCGGTCGAACGGGATCGGTTTGTCCTCGCGGCCTTGGACAATGAGGTGCGAGATCTGATTGTGATGCTTCGGCGGTTTAACTAGGCCGACGAGCATTATTTGTTCGAGGTCGAGAGATTCCATCGCTGCGGCGGCAGCCGCGACTTGGCCTTTGCCACCATCAATAAAGACAAGTCGAGGCAGTTTGCCGCCTTCGTCCAAGATTCGTCGATAACGGCGATAGACAGCTTCGTTCATCGAAGCAAAATCATTCGCACCATCGACCGATTTGATTATGAGACGCCGATATTCGCTGCGAGCCGGCTTGCCGTTTTCGAAAACAACAATGCCGGCGACATTCTCGCTACCTGAAATGTTTGAGATATCGAACGACTCGATCCGTTCTGGAAAATACGACAACTCGAGAATCTCCTGCATTTCCTCGAGCACCTTCTCTGCATCGGGTTTGAGCACGCGAAATCGCTGATCGAACGAGATCTTGGCGTTCGCTTCTACAAGGTTTACGAGATGCTTATTCTTGCCGCGTTTCGGGTCGAGAATGCGTACTTTGCGACCACGTCGCTCCGAAAGAACCGCTTCGAGGACCGCACGATCGGCAAAATCCTGCGATACGTGTATCTCAAGCGGCACGTAGTCGGTCGAATAATATTGTGTCAATACAAGACCAAGAAACTCGGACGCGTCGAATAGATCGCCATCTTCGAGATCTTCCCAAAAGAACTCGCGACGCCCGACGATACGGCCTTCGCGCATTGTGAATAGCTGCAGGGCAAGCCGCTGCTCCTCGCGATGAAAGCCGATAATATCGATGTCACGATCCGCAGTCGTCGCCATTTTTTGCGTCTCGCCAAGAGCGAGAACCGTCCGATGAAGATCACGGTACCGTGCCGCAAGCTCATATTTCCCTTCGTCCGAGAACTGCCACATTCGGGCTTCCAGCGTTTTCGCAAGCTCTTTGTTCTTTCCCTCGAGCAGCGTTTTTACGTCAGCAGCAGCCTCCTGATATTCCTGCTTTGTGCATAAGCCCTTAACGCAAGGCCCGAGACATCGCTTCAAATGATATTCGAGACATGGCCGCGACAAATTGCCGTCGATCTCGATCTCGCAGGTTCGCAATTGGAATGCTCGATTGACGAGATTCAGCGTATTCCTTGCCATCGTCGTCGGCAGGAACGGCCCGTAATAGCTCGAACCGTCACGAACCAAACGACGTGTTACAACGACCTTTGGAAATTCTTCGTTGGTCAATTTGAGATGCGGATACGACTTGTCGTCCTTGAGAAAGACGTTAAATCGGGGCTTGTGCTTTTTTATCAGATTCGATTCAAGCACCAACGCCTCAACCTCGTTATCGACGACGATAAACTCAAAATCAGTGATCTGTTTAACGAGCTGTCGAGTTTTCGGATCGTGATTGCGGCTCGATTGAAAGTACGACCGCACACGATTTCGCAGATTCTTGGCCTTGCCGACGTACAATATCTTGCCCATCGCATTCTTGTGAATGTAGATGCCAGCACTGGTAGGCAAAGTCTTGAGTTTATCGGCAATGGCCATACTTTCATTCTATCGACAACGCATCGCGAAGTCATACGTTGCGTTCTTGCCGGCTATCGGTGAAACTTCTAGTCTGTGAAAACCGAACTCACAACCGACGTCGATCAAGCCGCCGAGTACATTCGTCGCGGCGGCATCGTCGCCTTTCCGACCGAGACCGTTTACGGGCTTGGAGCGAATGTATTTGACGAGAACGCTGTCGCAAAGATATTCGAAGCCAAACAACGCCCGACAGACAATCCGTTGATCGCACACATCTCGTCGCTTGAACTAATAAATGAACTAGCACAAGAGGTGACTAAAAACGCGAGCAAATTCATCGATGCCTTCTTTCCCGGGCCGCTGACGATCGTACTGAAAAAACGCTGCGAAGTTCCGATGATCGCGACCGCCGGGCTCGATACTATCGGAATTAGAATGCCGCGATTTGAGCTGGCAAATCAGTTCCTGACAGCCTGCAACGTGCCTGTTGTCGCACCGTCTGCCAATCTTTCGGGCCGACCAAGCCCGACTACATGGCAGGCTGTTTACGAAGACCTTGATGGTCGCATCGACTGCATTTTGCAAGGCGAAATTACCGAGATCGGCATCGAATCTACCGTCGTTGATTGCACAGGCGAAGTTCCGGTTCTGCTTCGGACGGGCTCAGTTTCGCTTGATGAACTTCGGGCCATTGTTCCCGAAACCACGCATCAGCACGGGACGGAACTGAGCCTTCGCAGTCCTGGTTTGCGGCACAAACACTATTCGCCGCGTGCGAGAGTGATACTTGTCGATGACGCACCGATCGAATCGGAAAAAGCGGCTTTTATCGGAACCGACACTACCGAAGCCGAATTCGCGTTAACCAAAAGCTGCGTAGATGTTGAAGATTATGCTCATTCGCTGTTCGAATTCTTTCGCGAATGCGACCGTCGCGGCATTTCGACGATCTTTTGCCAAACCGTATCGACTGACGGCATTGGAGCCGCCTTGATGGATAGATTAAGACGGGCAGCAAATGGCTAACGCGGTGTGACCATATAAATGGCGAGTTCGCCGTTGTCGTCGATGAACTGGCCTTGGACAACCGGCGAATCGAGAATTTGTTTCTGCTGGTCGAGCGGCACGATGACGAGAACTCTCGGCAAATTTCTCTCTTTCAACAGTATCGCCAGATCCCAGCCTGAGTATTTCCGCAACAGCTTGCCTTCTTCGTCACGAATGAGTCGTCCGGCTGCGTAAAACTCGGCACTATGCGGCACACCGAAGATGCTTGTGACCTTGTCGTCGCCATAGCCCATCGAATTCGAAGCGGCGATCAAGGTCTTGACCGAATCGGTTTTAGCAAACCGTGGAGCTGCCACAACAAACAAGACGATCGATGCCACAAAAATCAATCCGGCGGCGGCGAAAACAAGCTTTTTGAGAAATTGCTTGCTTTCAAATCGGTTCGACGCGAACAGTGCGGCCAACAGCATTGCCGGCGGCACGCTCGGCAAAATATAGCCGGGCAGTTTCGAACCTGACAACGAAAAGAACGCGAGCGGCACCAGCATCCACACGAACGCGAGCGTTCGTGCCGCATCGGTCTTCGAGAAAACTCCTCGGACAGCCTTCCAAGTGCCGCCAAAAAAGAACGGCAGCCACGGCAAAGTCATCAGCGGTAGCACCCACCAAAAGAAAAAGAACGGCTGCGGATGCATGTATTTGTTCGACGTGAATCGCTGGAAATGATGCTGAATTATGAACTCGTCAATGAATTCCCAGCCGTGCCGCAAATACATCGGCAGATACCAAGTGCTGACTACCGCAAGACTTACAACGGTTCCCCAAACGAGACTGAGCAGCAGCTTACGCGACGGCATTCGCAATTGTAGGACGTGATAGCCGAACACGATCGCCATCGGAAATACAATACCGATCAGGCCTTTGGCGAGCACGGCGACGCCGATAAAGAAGTAGAACAAAGCAAGCGAACGCGAACTCTGCGTCCGATCAAATGCATAAAAATTGTACATCGCCGCTGTGAGCGGAAACGTGACGATAATGTCGAAACTCGCACCATGAGAAAACGCAATGATGCCGAGCGTCGAAGCCGTCATTAACGCAACCCATTTTGGGAAATCGACCGAAAACCCTGATTCTGACTCGACGATCCGCTTTCCGAACAGATACATCGTCGCGACGGTCGCCAGCCCGAACAGTGCAGGCCCGAGCCTTGCCGCAAACTCCGACACTCCGAAAATATTGAACGAAACTATCTGCAGCCAATAGAGCAGTACCGGTTTCTCGAACCAATGATGCCCGGCCAGCATCGGCGTCACCCAATCGCCGCGTTCGAACATCTCGCGGGCGACCTGTGCATATCGCGGTTCGTCAGGGCCGAGAAATGGGATCGAAAGGTCGAAAAGATACGCGATGATGGCAAGTAGCGTCAATCCGAGCCAAATTGCGGATTGCGGATTGCGGATTGCGGATTCTTGCTTTGTCATCTTGCGACTATTGACCGAAAATATTTAGTATCATCGAATCCTCAGTCTGATACAACTTAGCACTATGTCTGAAATCCGCATTCCGCATTCCGCAATCCGCAATCTCCGCGTCGCCGCCATCGGCGTCGGAAGCCTCGGCCGCCATCATGCACGAAACTACGCTGAACTCGCTGCCGAAGGCCGTGTCGAACTCGTCGGCGTTTGCGACTTGAATGCCGCGACTGCGAATGAGATCGCGAAGCTGCACGATTCGACGCCGTTTACCGATTGGAACGAACTTCTGGGCAAAGTCGATGCTGTTTCGATCGCCACCACTACCGAAACGCACTGCGAGATCGCCTGCGCATTTTTAGAGAAGGGCGTGCACGTACTCGTCGAAAAGCCTATCGCGATGACGCTCGACGAGGCCGACAAGATGATCGCGGCGGCAAATTCCGGCGGCGCAAAGCTGATGGTCGGCCAACTCGAACGCTTCAATCCCGCGATGGTCGCTCTGAGGCCGCATGTCACAACGCCGCTTTATTTCGAGATACATCGCGTGTCGCCGTTCCCAAATCGCTCGCTCGACGTCGATGTCGTGCTCGACGTGATGATCCACGACCTCGATGCTGTGCAGTGGCTGGTCGGCAAAGACGTGGCTGTTTCGGCGATCCACGCAGTTGGAATTCCGGTCATCTCCGACAAGGTCGATGCCGCGAACGCTCGCATCGAGTTTGTAAATGGTGCGGTCGCCAACATCACGGCGTCCCGCATCGGCACCGAAAAGATACGAAAAACGCGGTTCTATCAGACCGGTTCGTACGTCGTGCTCGACTACGGCAACAAATTCGCGTCGCTGACCTCGCTCAATCCCGAAGCCGCACATCCGCTCGCCGGCATCTCGATAAACCGCCTCGAGATCAACGACATCGAACCCTTGCGCGCCGAGATCACCGCATTCCTCGACGCCATCGAACAAAACAAAACGCCGCCCGTCACCGGAAACGACGGACGGCGTGCATTGCAATTAGCAGTCGGCGTCCTAGAAAAGATCGACGCCCACCGCTCGCTACTAAATGTTTAGCCTGCCTGGGCGGCGGCGATCTGGGCTTGAACAGTTTTTAGCCATTCTTGGGTTTGTTTGACCTGTTCGGCTCCGTTTGGCTGGTCCATGATGACCTTTTCGAGGCTGGCGAGAGCTTCGGGATTTTGCCACATCGTGCGAAGGTCGCTAAGGATCGGCTCGATCTTTGCGAAGACCATGATGTGTTCGCCGTTGGTCTTGCGGAACATTTCGGCGTCGATCGCGCCTTCGACAACCAATGCGGCTGCCATGTCCCAATAGGAAACGACCATGCGGACGTAGGCTCCGTGCTCCTGGTCCATCATCGTCGCCATGTATTCCTCGGCGGTCGTCGGGTTAAAAAAGAACATCCAATCGCGAGCCTTTCGCATTGTGGCTTCGCGGCGCAGGTCATATAGTTTTAGAATTAGTTCGGCAGATTCTGCTTTGCTCATAGTAAATTACCTCTCACTGAAATTTAGAGCTTAAGTCTATTTCCGCCAAAATGTGATGTCAATTATCACGAAAGCAAAGTTAATAGTTACATAATGTCGAACACTATCGATCAGTTTCTTTCGGAACGCATTGCCGCGGGCGACTTCCCTTCGGCAGTCTATTTGGTTGCTGAAAACGGTGAGATCAAGCTGCAAAATGCTCGCGGCAATGCCGTCGTCGAGCCTCAGCAGATCGCGGCGACGGTCGATACGATCTACGATCTCGCGAGCCTGACGAAAGTTCTCGTAACAGGTTTGCTCTGCGCCAAGCTGCTCGAAAATGGCGTTATCTCGCTCGACACACGCCCAAGAGAATTGCTCGGGCACGTTCGCCGCTCAGACAGCACGCTGCGGCATTTGGTCTCGCACGATTCAGGGCTGCCCGCGTGGCGGCCGTTCTATTTGCTCGTCGAGAACCGCGAAGAAATTCTCGGCGAGATCCTCAAAATGCCTGTCGATAAAGGTGAGCAAAAGGTTGTTTACAGCGACCTGAATTTCCTAAAACTGACGTTTCTGATCGAATCTATTTACGGCAAGCCTATTGACGAAGTCGCTATCGATGAGATCATCAAGCCGCTCGGTCTCGCGAACACATTCTTCTCGCCACCGTTCGAACTGCGTTCGAGAATTGCCGCAAGCGAACACGGAAATGCGTTCGAGAAGCTGACATGTATCGCGGAGAAGTTCCTCGATCCAACCGACACGGCGACGATCGCGAGCAAGTTCAGGTCAGACGTGATCTGGGGCGAGGTTCACGACGGTAATGCCTATTTCATGGACGGAGCTTCGGGCCACGCCGGGCTGTTTGGTACAGCCGAAGATGTGCTGAAGATCGCGATGCAGTTCTTGCCGAATCACACTTCGCTGCTGAAACCTGAGACCTGTGAACTCTTTGACACTAATTTCACGCCGGGAATGAACGAACATCGATCGTTTGCCTTCCAATTGGCATCGACTCCTGAATCCACGGCCGGTTCACATCTGTCGCCGCAAAGCTTTGGCCATCTTGGATTTACGGGCACGAGCCTTTGGATCGATCCGATGAGCGAACGCGTATTTATTCTGCTTACGAATCGAACTCACAACCGCACATTACCGTTCGAGAATATCAATGCTGTCAGGCGGCGATTTCATGATCTCGCGAGCGAGGCGCTGGACCAAAATAATTAGCAACGAAACTGTTTAACAGACAATCATAACGGGCGCATTTCGTGAAAAATGCACCAAGGTTATGAAAACGTTGATCGCTACACTTTTGGGAATGTTCGCTGTTTCCGCAGGCGTTTTTGCTCAGACAAATACGACGGTTCGCCCGCGTGTTGCGGTCACACCGACGCCGCCTGTCATTCAAAATGATTCGCGTTCACAACAGAACGGCCCGCCGACATTGATCGGCGGCAATCGTCCAAAACCGGCACCGACGGCAACGCCACAAAATGACGACGAGAACGAGGTCATCAAGGTCGAGACCGAGCTTGTTACGATGCCCGCATCGGTTCTGGATAAAGACGGCCGATTCATTTCGGGATTGACGCAGCGGGATTTTCAAATATTCGAGAATGGCGTTCAGCAGCAGGTGGAGCATTTCCAATCGGTGGAAACGCCGTTCACGGTGATATTGCTGATCGACGTGAGCCCTTCTACCGAGTTCGCTATCGATCAGATCCAGGATGCGGCGATCGCATTCGTCGACCAGCTTCGGCCAAAAGATCGTGTGATGGTCGTCGCATTTGACGAGAATATTCACGTGCTGAGTCCGGTGACAAACAACCGATATCAATTGTACGACGCGATACGTTCGGCGCAATTCGGCAACGGCACCAGCCTCTACGAAGCCGTCGATGAGGTCATCGAGCAGCAGCTTCGTTACATTCAGGGTCGAAAGGCTGTCGTGCTATTCACCGATGGCGTTGATACGACCTCGCGCCGCGCCAATTACCAAAGCACCGTTGCGGCGACCGAAGAGGTCGATGCACTTTTCTACACAGTTCGCTACGACACTTCAGATCGTTTTGCCGGCCAGACGCAGCCGCAGCAGCAGCCTCGCGGCGGCAATCGTCGCGGCAATAATCGCGTAACTCTCGGCGATATTCTCGGTGCGATCTTGACCGGCGGCAACGTACAAATGGGCGGAGGCGGCGGCTCAGGAGCCAGTAAGTCGGAATACGAAACAGGCCGTCGCTATCTCGAAACAATATCCACCAACAGCGGCGGGCGCCATTTCGAGGCGACAACTCTCACAAATCTAAATGCTGCATTTGGCGGCATCGCTGAGGAATTGAGGCGTCAGTATTCGCTTGGATATTATCCGACAAAGGTTGGAACTGTCGGCGAACGTAAACAGATAAAGGTACGAGTGATGCGTCCGAATGTCGTTGTTAGAGCAAAGACGTTCTACATCGTCGGAAAGACCGATCAGAATCGAATGGCCGGAACTAGATGACGGTTCCGTCCGGTATCATCGCATTTTTCGGAATGATGATGATGCCTTCGCGAATGTAGTACGAGCGGTCAGGCGAATCGAAATTCGTCTGGCCGTCCTTGTTTATGAGCTGAACATTCTTGCCAATACGCACATTCTTATCAACGATCGCACGTTTGATAACGGTTCCTTCGTCCACGCCGATGTGCGGCACGCCTCGAGAACTGTTGGATCGTATCTCTTCAAATGTCTCAAAAATATCCGAGCCCATAATGATCGAATCTTCGATCTCAACGCCTTTGTCGATACGGCTTCGCAGACCGATGATCGAGTTTCGAGCCTTTACGCCGTTTAGAATGCAGCCCTCGGAGACCATCGAATTGTCGATGTCGCAAATGTGCACCTTCGACGGCGGCAGATAGCGGCTGCGAGTATAGATCGGAGCCGAAGCGTCGAAGAAGTTGAATTTCGGTATCGGCGACGCAAGGTCGAGGTTTGCCTCATAGAACGCACGGATCGTACCGATATCTTCCCAATAGTCCTTGAACAAATGAGCCTGAACCGAATATTTCTCGATCGCTCCGGGAATTATCTCTTTACCAAAATCGACCCACGATTCGTCCTCGCGAAGCAATTCAACCAGCTTGGCATAATTGAAAACATAAATTCCCATAGACGCGAGGAACGGACGCGAAGCTGCTTCGTCGGCAGTCAAACCGAAGTTTGTCGTGTCAACACGCATCGCGTTGAGTGCGTCACCTTTCGGCTTTTCTTTGAACTCGACGATCTCACCGTCCTTGTTCGTTTTCAACAGCCCAAACTCGCCTGCTTCGTCTTCGCGACAAGGGATCACGGAAACCGTCAGGTCGGCATTTGTAGAAAAATGCCGGTCGAGAAACTTCCGATAATCCATTCGATAAAGATGGTCGCCGGACAAGATGAGCAGCGTATCGACCTTCCAGTCGCGAAGATGCGGCAGCATCTGACGAACAGCATCGGCGGTGCCCTGAAACCACTCAGGATTGTCCTTTGTCTGCTCAGCGGCCAACACTTCGACAAAACCCGACGAAAAGCTTGAGAAACGATATGTCGTGGAAATGTGGCGATTTAGCGATGCGGAATTGTATTGCGTGAGGACGAATATCTGCGTGATCTCAGAGTTGATGCAGTTCGACACGGGAACGTCGATCAAGCGGTATTTACCGCCAAGCGGAACCGCAGGTTTCGAACGCTCACCAGTCAATGGAAACAACCGCGAACCGGCTCCGCCGCCCAAGATCACTGCAACAACATTGTCGTATCGTCCCATATATAGTGAATAGTGATAAGTGATAAGTGATAAGTCAAGAACACAGATTCCTCTTGACTATTCCCTATTCACTATTCACTATTCACTAGTAGATGTGGTACTGGATAAAAATGGCCGTTCTGGTCTTTCTCGGTGCAGGGCTGTTGTGGCTGGCGTACGAGATCATCACGTTTCCGAGCATTTCGAAACTTCAGACCGAGAATCCAACTACGACATCGATGATCGAATATCGTCTTTCGCAAGCTCGTGACGAAGGCCGCGAACAGCGCAAGGCAATGATCTGGACGCCGATCGAACAGATCAGTCCGCATCTGCATCGAGCCGTGCTTGCCGGCGAAGACGCACGATTTTTTGAGCATAACGGATTCGATTGGGACGCTATCCAAGCTGCGTGGGACGAAGCGGTAGAAGAAGGCAAGAAAGAAGACAAGGCTGAGTGTGAGGCCGAATCAAAGGCCGCGAATACGCCAAAGAAAGACTGCATGCCCTCAGAAGAAGATTGGATACCTTCGCTGCCGAGCTTCAAACGCGGCGCCTCGACCGTTACGCAGCAGCTTGCGAAAAATCTATATCTTTCCGAAGACCGCAACTTCCTTCGCAAAGGCCGTGAGGCCGCATACACCTACTTTCTTGAACGCCAGCTATCCAAAAAACGCATTCTCGAGATCTACCTCAACGTCATCGAATGGGGCGACGGCATCTATGGTGCCGAGGCTGCGTCTCGCAATTATTTCAAGAAAAGTGCGTCGGACCTTACCAAAGACGAAGCCGCTTTTCTCTCGGCAATGATACCTTCGCCGCTCAATGTCTTTAATCCGCAAAAGAACCGCAAACGCGTCGTTCGCCGCCAGCGGGCGATACTTCGCGGGATGAATTCGATCAAACTCGCCTACTAAGTTTCGCGATTCCCGACACTTAGGCTAATATATCCACGTTCCACTATTAACCTAATTTTCGACCTGAGGGAGAACTGTATCTAATGGCTGATTCCGAAAAACTTTCGGCAAAAGAGATCATTGCCGCTGTTATCGTCATCATTCTGTTCGCCATCGGCATTTATATGTCCGTCGGCTACTATTCGAGCGAGGCTAAACCGGCCGAGGTCACCGTTTCCGACAAAGGTGCAAAAGCGGAGAACCATGCGGAAATATTCATGCGCGTCGCATCGATCGATCCGATCAAGGGTGATGCAAACGTACGCATCGAGATCACGCCGCACGGAAATTTGACTAACGAAGTCGGTGAATTGACCAGCGACTTTCGGCTCTACGTCCCAAGTTCGAACGGTAAGATCGAGATCGATTTTAAGAAAGGAAAGACGTTCACGCCGACCGAAGCCGTACTAAATATGTATGGCAACGCCGCCGATTATCCGTTTGATAGCCACAAAGCAGATTTCTATTTATACCTCGAACGCGTTGCCGCCGAAAAGAAGGACGCTCCAAAACCGGCTCCGGCCGCTGACGGTGACGAAGACGACAAACCAAAGGTCGAGGAACCTGAGGCGGGCGAAGTTCCGCTCGATGTAAGCTTTTTCGGCAACATTCCGGGCTACAGGATAAAGGTCGAAAACTCGACACATAGCGACGAAAGTCTCGTCGAAGGCATGATCACCGTTGAAAGGTCGAGCACGACAGTAGCGTTCTCGTTGTTTATCGGCGCATTGATGTGGGGACTTTCGCTTGCGGTTCTGTTTTTGGTCTTAAGCCTGATAATTCGCGGACGCAAGATCGAGATCGCAATGTTCTCATTTATGGCGGCGTTGCTGTTCGCGTTCTACAGCGTTCGCGGCAGCCAGCCAAATGTGCCGCCGATCGGAACTTTGTTCGACTTTATCTTCTTCTTCTGGGCCGAAGCATTGGTTGCGCTCTGTTTGGTCTTGGCAGTATTCGTTTGGGTGTTCCGAACACCGAAGGCCTAAGGTAGAACATTATGAAAACAGCACTTACACTTGGAATGATCTGTCTTGCACTGTCGTTTTGCGGCCTGCAGGAACGCCTGCAAAGCTTGACCGGCGGCGGCAACTCAAACTCGGCAAGCACAAATTCAAACAGTTCGAGCACCTCGTCATCTTCCGGCGACAAGGTCGAGGTGGCAAAGCCTTCGTCGGCACAGCAGGCGATCATCGACGCCGGAACCGAGACAAAATGGGACGAGCAAGGCATCTCGTGGCGTCTGCCGTCGGGATTCAAAAAGCAGAATGTCGGCAAGGAACAGTTCTTTTATATGGGCCCTGACAATTCGTCGCTGATCGTTTCGATCTCGGTGATGCCGGACAGCTTTCCGATGGACACGAGCATGAAGGCATACCATGAGCAGGCTCTACAGCAGCTCAAGAATGGCAAATATGAATCGGTGAAGATGGTCGAGATCGATGGTGTTTCGGGCGTGCAGTTTACCGAAGCTTCGCCTGAGAAATCAGACGATATTCGTCGTCATCAGTGGATCGGCTATCGCAGTTATCTCGGCCAGAAACAGCAGGTGAACATGATCACTTCAACGCGCGGCAACAATTTCAGCAAGCACGCTGATGAGTTCGTCGCGATCGTTTATTCTGCGAAGTTTACGAAATAAGCTTTAACTATTCGGTATCAAGTTCGTACACAAACTCGTCAGGAGTTGCATCGGTCTTGATGCCGAAAAGCCTTACGTTGAGAAATGCGGGCATGAACTTGGTCTTCGCACTTTCTTTCGAGTAGATTCGCGACGGAAATTCGTAGTCCGTCGCTATCACATCAAATCCCATTTTCGTACCAAACAATCCGTTCATAGCCTCGCGGCTAAATCGAAAGTAGTCGTAAGGTGCCGCGTGGATCGGATACGCTTGGTGCGTTTGAATAAAGACCGCACCGCCGATGCGGAGCGTCCTCATTATTTGATGTGCGGCTAGGTGAGGATATTTGAAATGCTCAAATGACGAGCACGAAATGATGACATCAAAACTCTCGTCGCCAAGTTTGTCGGCAAGTTCGTGAACATCGACAACGATGTCGACATCCTGACCTGCAGATATATCAGCACCCAAGAACTCGCCAGCGTTCGGAACTAACTCACGGTGCATGCTAGTTCGCTCGTCGTAAAGCCGCTTTGTGCCTAGTTCCAGAACACGTGGAGAACTCATTTCTCTGACGGCTTCTGCGAATTCAGCTAAAACATTCGAATCGCCCGCCATCGACCTAAGCATACTCTTACGTTTCAAGAGATACTTGATCCTTTGCTTCAGCTCATCGGTACGTTCCATTATTCAAGGCTCGTAGGCGTATCTGAATGCGGCACAAAGCATATACGGCATCTTGCTTCATACTTGTCCGACGCTCCGACTTCGACACGCGCATCAGATTCGACAGTACGCTGCGAATAATTCGCGGTACCGCCGCATTTCACACAGATCGCGTGAGTTTTGGTGATGAATTCGGCAATCGACAAAAGCTGCGGCATCGGTTCGAATGGTTTGCCGGTGTAGTCCTGGTCGAGTCCGGCAACTATTACGCGTTTTCCCGATCGTGCCAATTCGTTCACGGCTTCGATGATCGGCATATCAAAGAATTGACCTTCGTCGATCCCAACTACCTGAACGTCGTCAACGATCGCGGCAAGCATCTCGGCCGTATTGCTGACCGGTATCGAATCGTGCTTGTGACCTGAGTGCGATGCGATCTGTTCGACCGAATAGCGGGCGTCGATCACTGGCTTGAACACTTGTACCTTTTGCCGCGCAATTCGCGCACGATTCAGCCGGCGTATCAGCTCTTCGCTTTTTCCTGAAAACATCGAACCGACGATCACTTCGATCCAGCCGGCACCATTCTGACGTGACTTGCGGCGCTCTTCGGTGTTGTCGAACGCAAACTCTTCAACCATAACTCTCTCGCTGAAATTGCGGAAAGATGATTATAAGCGAATCGCGTGGAGAGCGAAAATTAGCTGCTACAGATTATTGAACAATGAGACTGTGGCCCGTCATCTCCTGCGGAATAGCGGTGCCGTATAGTGACAAAAGCGTTGGAGCGATGTCTGCAAGCGAGCCTTCGCGTCGGAGATTTAGACCGTTCAGTTCGGTCGAAACGATGCTAAACGGCACAGCGTTATCGGTGCCCATTCGCTTTGCTCCGCCGCTGTCGCGATCGGTCACAGACTCGCAGTTCCCGTGCGACGACGTGATAACTGACACGCCGCCGAGTTCGTGAACTTTCTCGACAATGCCGCCAAGACACGTGTCGATGAACTGAGCAGCCTCGATCGCTTTCGCATATGAGCCAGCCTCAGCGGCCAGCCCCGCGGCAGGAAGATTGATTACGAAAAGCCCGCCATTGCTCGATTCCATCATTCGCATTGCTTTGTCGGCTAGCTTAAAACTCTGCGATTCAGGATGGCTGTCGATCGTGGCCGATGGCGAGACGGGCACCAGAACCTGCTGCTCGCTCGCGTGCTGAACCTCATCGCCGCCGTTGAAAAAATACGTCAGATGCGGAAATCGCTCGTTCTGCGTGATCTTGTAATTTGTAATTCCTGCGTCGGCCAATGCCTCAATGAGGACGTTCCCGTTAGTTCGAGAATGAAATGCGACCGGCAACGAAAACGCCGCGTCGTATTCCGTCAGGCAAACGGCATTCACATCAGGCTTGCCCAAAGCTGCCGCGTCAGGCACAGCAAGGCTGCGTACAAGCTGCCGCGTTGCCTCGGGCCGATGATTGAAAAAGATCACCGAATCACCATCACTAATGCGAGCGACCGGAACGTCCGGCTCAGATTCAAGGACAACAGGCGAAACGAATTCGTCAGAAATGCCTCGCAAGAACGAATTGCGGATCGCCGTCATTGCGTCGGTCGTGCGTTCGCCTTCGCCGTGGACGAGCATGGTAAATGCCCTTGCCGTGCGTTCCCAGTTGCCGCCGCCGTCCATCGCGAAATAACGACCGCAAAGCGTCGCTACACGACCGATCCCTATGTCGGCAAGCTTGATCTCAAGCGCCTCGACGTAGATGTCTGCGGTTCGCGGACTGACGTCAACGCCGTCAAGTATCGCGTGTATGAACACATCGCTAAGGCCGGCGTTCTTTGCCATTCGCAGAAGTTCGTACAGGCTGTTCATCGATGAATGAACGCCTGCGTCACTCAACATTCCGATCAGATGCAGTGGTTTGCCATTGTCGCGAGCAGTATTTATCGCCGATAACAATATCTCGTTCTTTGCAAACTCGCCGCTTCGGATGGCTTGTTCGATCTCAAAAACATCCGAATGAGCAGCACGACCGGTGCCGATGCTGAGATGGCCGACCTCAGCGTTGCCGGCGCTTCCCTTTGCCAAACCAACAGCTTCGCCCGACGCCTCGAGCATCACGGTCGGAAAACTCGCAACGATCGTATCAAAATTCGGCGTGTTGGCCGCCGCAATGGCGTTGCCTTCGTCAGACGCAGAATGGCCCCAGCCATCGAGTATGACCAGAGCAACAGGTTTGTCGTGCGGAAATGTCATCAGAGACGTGAACTAACTATCTGATTATAGCGAATTGCGGTAACGCGAA
Organism: uncultured Acidobacteriota bacterium; assembly: GCA_937871585.1. Taxonomy (GTDB): domain Bacteria; phylum Acidobacteriota; class Blastocatellia; order Pyrinomonadales; family Pyrinomonadaceae; genus OLB17. The sequence continues at coordinate 18,647 of CALMPJ010000195.1, forward strand.
TCTACGATTTTTTTAATACGCATTCGGAGCCGGACGTTCCATCCAGCGTTCTGGATGAACAAACCCGTGGAAACCGTACTGTTCATACAGTCCGTGAGCATCCTTTGTCGCCAAAACCCAACGCCGCAAACCTTGCAGATCGGGATGCTCGACGATCGTTTGCATCAACCATTTGCTCAAACCTTGGCCGCGATAGTCTTCGAGAATATAGACATCACCAAGATACGCGAAAGTCGCTTTGTCACTGACAACACGAGCAAATCCTATCTGCCGCTCGCCGTCGTAAACGCCAAAACAGATCGAATTCGTGATCGCAGTTTCAGTCTGTTCACGAGTGCGATTCGTCGCCCAATACGATTCGTTTGACAGAAAATCCTGGATCGCATCGACGTCGAGCCGCGCTTTGTCGGTGTCGATCTCGAAATTGTCTCGTTCGGCTTTCATACGCCTAAGATTCGCCGTGTTCGGCTTCGAATTCCCGCTGTTGCCGTTTCCGGATGCTGTACCGCAACAACTCGAAGCTCATTCATCAAAGCCTCGCTTCCCTTTGCAATATTTGCAGCTACCGAAAGTGAAAAGCACCTTACGGCGACAGGTTGCTGAATGTCAGCGAACAAGTTGAAGCAAGCGTCAAACACTCTGCCCTGCCATCGTTTGGGAATCTCAACAAATTGCAGAAGCCTCACAACATTTCGGCGAACAGCAACGTGAGCATCTGGGCGTTCTAATTGCTCGATCAAAGTCTTCCAGTACGGTTTTACCAGATCAGGATGCCGCTCAATGCAGTTACTCACAGCCCAAGCCGCACGCTGCGATTCGCGATAAACAGGCCCAACGAACAGTCTCATCAATTCCACAAATCGCTTGGCATCGTCACCAACATAATTCACGACCTTCGCCGTTTGCGACTTGGAATGTTCGGCGAGTAGCTCATCGCGAATGTCCATATCAAACGTACGGCAGGCTGCCTAGCCTGCCGGTTTCCGGAACAGGCTAGGCAGCCTGTTCTACGTGATCTGATAAAACGCCCTTCGTCCCGGATAGCGAGCCGAGTCGCCGAGGTCTTCTTCTATGCGGAGGAGTTGATTGTATTTGGCGATACGGTCGCTTCGGCAAAGGCTGCCGGTTTTGATCTGGCCGGCGTTTGTGGCGACGGCAAGGTCGGCGATGAAGTTATCTTCGGTCTCGCCGCTGCGGTGCGAAATGACGGCGGTCATGTTGTTCGTCTTAGCAAGTTCAATTGCGTCAAGAGTTTCCGTGAGCGTTCCGATCTGATTGACCTTGATCAGGATCGAGTTCGCCGCTTTCTCCTCAATTCCACGCTGCAGGAATCGAACGTTTGTCACAAACAGATCGTCGCCCACAAGCTGAACCTTGTCGCCCACCTTGCCGTTCAGATTTTTCCAGCCGTCCCAATCGTTCTCGGCCATACCGTCTTCGATCGAAATGATCGGATATTTCGAACACCAATCGGCCCAGTACGCAGCCATTTCTTCCGACGACAGCTCGCGGTTATCACTCTTTTTGAAGATATATTTGCCGTCTTTGTAGAATTCGCTCGACGCCGGATCTAGAGCCAGCATCACGTTTTCGCCGGCCTTGTAGCCGGCTTTCTCTATGGCTTCGAGAATTGTCTCGACGGCTTCGTCGTTCGATTTCAGGTTCGGGGCAAAGCCGCCTTCGTCACCGACCGAGGTCGAATAACCACGCGATTTGAGGACGCCTTTTAGCGTATGAAAGATCTCGGCTCCTGTTCGCAGAGCTTCTGCAAAATTCTCTGCACCGACCGGCATCACCATGAATTCCTGAAAATCCACGTTATTGTCCGCATGAGCACCGCCGTTGAGGATGTTCATCATCGGCACCGGCAGAGTCTTGGCGTTGGCGCCGCCGAGATAACGATATAGCGGCATTTCAAGAGCCGCCGCCGCCGCGCGCGCGTTGGCCAGCGAAACTGCGAGCATTGCGTTTGCCCCAAGTTTCGATTTGTTCTCGGTGCCGTCAAGCCCGATCATTGTCTCATCGACGAGCGTCTGATCGAGTGCGTCTAGGCCTTGCAATTCGTCCGAGATCGCACCGTTAACGTTTTCAACAGCCTGTAGAACGCCCTTGCCTAGATAGCGGTGTCCGTCGCCGTCCCGCAATTCGACTGCCTCATTTTCGCCGGTCGAAGCACCGCTCGGCACGGCCGCACGGCCCATCGTGCCGTCCTCCAACACAACCTCAGCCTCGATCGTCGGGTTCCCACGCGAGTCCATTATCTCGCGTGCCCACACTTGCTCAATGTAGCTCATTTATCAAATTTTCTCCCTTAATTTCGGCGATTCGCCATATGTGTAAATCTAATCGGAATGGGGCGAATAATCAATCGGATGTCTTAAAATGGCGGCGCCGCCTCGGAAAAACCGAGGCGGCTGCCTTTTCGATGCTTACGGAGCGCCGTAGATAACCGCAGAGTTCGAGAAGTGAGAGGTGTTAGTGGCCGCGACGGCGCGGACCTTGTATTCGTAGAATTGTCCTGGCGTGACCGGCGAGTCGATGTAGGCTTGTTTCTTGGTGATACCAAGAACGCCCCATTCGCCCTCGTCGCCTGCTCGACGCCACATCTCGTAAGTAACGGATCCGAGTCTGTTGTTTCCGTTGAACTGTAGCCGTGTGACACCGTTCGAGGTTCCGGCTGCGGCCAGATCGCTCGGGGCCTCTGCCAGTATGGTCGTTGGCGGTTTTGGAAATGTGAATCCGCAGGCCTCGTATGCACGCCTTGGACATTCGGCGGCGACAAGATAATTACGCACCTTTGCCAGACGTACCAATACGTCTTCACGGATCGACTGCTTATCAGCGATCGCCGACTGCTTTACGGCAGTCTTTACCACACCATCCTCGATCGCTGCTTCAAATGTTGTATTGATCGGATCGAACAACCGCGAAAGGTCAGCGGCAAGGGTCGGGTCGAGCCCTGTCACAAGCCCGCCGTCAAGGCTCATCTTTACGTTCTTGCTGAAATCGACGAGATCCGCATCTGAGAGTTTTCTGTAATCCATGTAATTTTCTCCTGTTTTGTGATTGTTTTGTCTAAGCTGCAACGCATTGCAGCCATTACCAGAATTGCATAGATGCAACAACGTGTCAAGACAAATCACCGCATAAAGCCCAAAAAGAAACATTTCTCCAACAAGGAACATTATTTCGCTGCTCATTGGAAACGCTTTTCTTCGAAGAAAGCAGTCTTTGCTTTGAAGAAAACAACCTTCGCCTCAGAGAAAAGACTTTCCGACGCTAAGAAAACACCTTTCGCTGCGAAGAAGAGACCTTTTTCTGCGCAGAAAAATGACTATTCAAGCTAACAAAATGCCTAAACTGCGCAGAAGAATCATTTTTCTCTGAAGAAAAGTGTTTTTTCTCGTAAGAAAATCAATCTTTCTTTGAAGAAGGCTCGATTCGCGTGAAAAAAGTTCTCTTCATACGGGAACCTTTTTTGACTTCGAGCATCTATTAGTTGTAAGTTAAACGACAATTCAGCAAAATTAGCGATCCCGATAATGGTTTACAACCGCTGTTAACCGTTAAAAGATCTTCCTAGCAAGGTTTTCTACAACTTAAAGAGGAGTTCCACCATGTCCGAACCTCGTATTTCCCCGTTTATCAGTAGCATTAGAGTATTGGTGTGTTTGTCCGTTTTTTCTATCATCGCTTTCGGATTCGTGAGCTATGTTGACAGGGTGGAGACGGCCGAGAAATCGGCAGAACCCGTTGGATCCGAAGCGAAGCCGGAACCGCCGCTAATGACTGCTCCAGCAGGCGCAGTTCTGTTTGATTTTGACGGTGACGGGAAAACTGACATTGGCCGCTGGCACGGTGCAAATACCGAATACAAGGTCTGGAAGAGCGGAGCGAGTTCATTTCTTACTGAGACGATCGGTTCGAGTGGTGCACGACCAATTTCCGGCGACTTCGACAATGACAATAAGTTTGATGTAGGAACCTTTGCGGCAGGTGCATGGACTATCAAGCTGAGCAGCAACAGTTCGACGATCACACCGTCATTTGGAACTACTGGTGACATACCCGTGATGGGGGACTTTAATGGTGGAGGAACGTCTGATTGTGCCGTATTCCGACCCTCGACAAACGTCTGGTGGATCTTAACTGATTGTTCGGGATCATATTCTTCAACGTCGTACGGAAGTGCCGGAGACATCCCGGTTCCGGGGGATTATGATGGCGATAGCAAAACGGACATCGCAGTTTACAGACCAACCACCGGCTATTGGTATGCGTCTTTAAGTGGCGGCGGTTCGCTTGGGGTTCAATGGGGTATATCGACAGATGTTCCGATTGCCGCGGATTTCGATGGTGACGCCAAAGATGACCTAGTTGTGTTCAGGCCGGGTTCCGGAACTTGGTACGTACTAAAGAGCCAATACGGTTATTCTACCTACTCAACCCAAGTATGGGGCAATTGGTACGACCAACCCGTAGCAGGTGATTATGACGGCGACGGAATGGCGGATCATGCCTTGTGGCGCCCAACAACAGGCGAATGGTGGATATTGAAAAGCACGGGCGGCAATCTGACCTATACGCTCGGTGTTCCCGGCGATACGGCGGTCCCCTCGGCGTTTACAAAGCAAGTTGGAGGAACGGCGACCGGTTATGAATTAGCTGCTGATCGCCTCGACCCTGAGAACGCGACAGGCGGCACGGACTATTACTCACGCAACTTTTCGTGGGGAACATCGCTTGTTTCTCTTCCGGGACGTTCAGGCCTCCATGCAGGGCTTGGCATCGGTTACAACTCTCTTGTCTGGATCAAAACCGGTGGTTCGATGTATTTCGATCCCGATTCGAGCAATGTTGCACCGGGATTCCGTTTTGGATTGCCGGTGATCGAGCCTGTCTATTACAACTCCACTCGAAGTAAGTGGGCGTACATGATGGTCACGCCATCAGGGAAACGTGTCGAGTTTCTAGAAACAACGGTTGATGAGACCTTCGAGACAACAGATTCGAGCTACACGCAACTGGTAACAGGCACGACCGCAGCACCAAACCTTCCCAGCGAAGGCGTAACTATGACCGTCAAGACAACCGACGGTACACAGATGACGTACTCTTGGAACAGTGGGGCCTATCGTTGCACACGAATAAAGGACCGTAACGGCAATTACATCGATTACACCTATTCGGCCTACGGAAAGCTTGAGACGATGACCGACACGCTCGGTCGCGAACTGACAGTAAACTATGACGTTTACGGTCGTATCTCGACGATCACTCAGACATGGAAGACAAGCAACGGTGCAGGCCCCAGTACTACGACGCATACGTACGCAACACTGACTTACACAACGAAGACCGTAGCGACGAACTGGAGCGTGTCATTTTACGGCCCACCGAACGACACCGCTGTAACCGTTCTAGACAAAATAACCTATGCTGACGGCAGTGCTACAAAGTTTGAATACAATGGCTATATTCAGGTCAAAAAGGTGACGAACGTCGCTGCTGACACTACCACGAATCTCAACTATGTTTCGACCGACCTTGACCGCGATCTTATTACAACCGGGCAGACCGATGCGCCTCGGATCGGAGTGACAAGAACCTGGGCAAAAGACTTCAACAACGAAGATCCGGTGGTCGTTAAAAACACACTAAGCGCATCAGAGAGTTACACACTAGGCAGCGCTTCGGGAACTGCGACAAGAATTCAGGTTTGGTCAGACGACCACCCTGATGATCTGCGATCGAACACGTTCGTCTACGCCTCTGGCTGGAATGAGGGACTTCCTATCGGAACAGAGGACTGTATAACGACCTCCGCATCCTGCACGACACAAAAAAGGTGGACTTGGAACCAATGGACGCAGGATAATACAGGCGTGGGCTATATCCTCAATCCTCGCATGACCGAGACCCAGGTTGGCGACGGAACAAATACCAAGAAAACTACCGTCAGCTATTACCATCATACTGGCTCGGGCATTCGTTTGCCCGAAACGGTTACGGTCGGCGACGCTACGACCGTCAAGAAAACTCAGACAACGACATATGGCTGGGACTCGAACTATCTTTCAAGACGTTTGATCGGCCTTCCTACCGAGACCTTGCTTTACGAAGGATCGTCGACTCTAATGTCGAAAGTTACTTACGGTTACGACGAGAACGGATATACGGGCGGTGACCAATCGTTGTCGGGCACGACCAATCATTGCACCTCGACATCGGGAGATTGTCCTACGGCCTACGGCACAAGCTTCGGCTATCGAGGAAATCTGACTTCAACGACGCGTTGGAATATCAATACTCCAACAACGTCGGGAAATGCCGTCACATCATCGACAAAATACAATATCGCGGGTTCGCCGATCTCATCGACCGATCCTCGCGGCAGAACCAGTTCGGTCTCATACAACGATTCGAGCGGTGTGTGGAATGACGGTACGGGGAGGTCGACATTTGCGTATCCTGCCTCAGTGACTGACGTAAGCGGTAATACCTCGACCGTAAAGTATCGATTCGATACCGGTGCAAACGTCGAGGCGACAAGTCCCGCACCTGCCGGACAGGACTACGGCAAAACAACAAAGCGAGTTTATGACAGTGTGGGCAGGCTTGAGAAAAGTTCGGTTTACGTAAATGAAACCGAGCGGTTCTATACTCGCTATGGGTTCCCGACCAACGGTATTCAGACACAGAGTTACACGACCGTTACGGATGTGGACGGAGATAGCAACATTGCAGAAGATGAGGTTTACTCCGAAAGCTGGCTGGACGGAGCAGGACGTGTGTTACGTTCGAGGACTGAGCACCCCGGCTCGACCGGCGGCTGGTCCGCGACAAAGGCAACCTACGACATTTTGGGACGTGTTTCTTCGCAGTCCGTCCCGACCGAAACGGATTCAAGCTACGATCCTGCTGGCGACGATTACACTCGCGGTTGGGTCTATAACTATACCTATTACGATTGGATGGGCAGGACCATCCGTACGGTTCCCTCAGACTCGAATGGTTCGGATGGTAAGGATACGTTGATCTCTTATGCCGGTTGCGGCTGTGCGGGCGGGCTTGAGACAACCATTGAAGGGCCCTCTGTTGCAAGGGACGATACGGCGGGAAACGCACGACGAAAGCAGAAGGTTTACGAAGACATTCTTGGGCGAACGGTAAAGACCGAGGTCTTCGCATGGAACGGCTCGACGGTTCATACTGCGACCGTCAATACGTTCAACGGTCGGGATCAGATCACGAACACAAGACAGTATGCCGGATCGACCGCCAGCGGTACGTATCAGGATGTGACCATGACCTATGACGGACATGGACGTATGGACACACGCCACTATCCGATCGAGGACAACAGCACTTATACCACTTGGACTTACAACACTGACGACAGCATTTCCACGATCACTGATCCTCGGGGAGCCGTCACGGCCTACACTTACGAGAATGTCACTGGTACGCCGAAACGCCCGCTTTTGACCAAGATCGAGTACACGCCTCATTCCGGCGGCGTCGATACTCCGACAGTGGATCTCGCGTATGACAACCTCGGTAATCGGACCTCAATGATCACCGACGGAGTCAGCGAAGTCGAGTATACCTACGACTCTTTGTCACGAATGCTAACCGAGACCGTTGCCTTCGACGATCTTCCGGATCCTCTTGTTATCACGTACACCTACGGTTTGACTGGACTGAAATCGATCCAAGATCCGTTTGGACAGGACATCAACTATACAAATGACAAGACCGGCAAACTGACGGCGGTTACGGGTGATCCGTTTGCCGAAGGAAACGGCGACTATGCATCCGGCATCCAATATCGTGCATTCGGTGCTGTGAAGAGAATGGACTACGATATGCCGGGCGGTGATTCGCAGATAAAGGTTGAGTATGACAATGCGTTGAGAATCAGTCATTCGTCTGCAACCTTGGCTGGCAGCACGACGAATCACATACTTAAGGCAGACTACAGCTATTACACGGACGGGCGAGTTTCGGCAAAGAACGATCTGCTCGACAACCAGTGGGATCGGACAAGCAAGTATGACTTTGCGGGCAGGGTGTCATTCAATCAATTCGGAATGAACACGGCTCAGACCAAGCGTGTTTACGAGCAGTCGATCGTCTATGACAATTTTTCGCAGATGGGCGGCCGCACGACAGAGTATTGGGGACAGACGGGCGGCTTTAGTGCTAGCTACACGAACGGACGAAAGACTTCGCCGAACGCACCGACATATGATGCTGCGGGGAACATTACTTACGAGAGCCAGAGCGACAATAGTAAGCAGTGGGCGACCATTGATGCGGCAGGGCGTAGAATTGCGGTGAGAGATCGTTGGCAGAAGGGCGCGAGTTCTTCGCAGGAGGACGAGACTGGTTATGTTCATGATGGCGATGGTCGTCCGGTGATCGAAAAGCGTGGGATGAGGTTTAGTCCGTATAATGATCCGATGAACGCCGTTACCACAAAGTACCAGATCTGGTCGAGCGTTTTGGGAGCCAGTCTGACGACTATTGATCGCGACGGTAACAAGATCGCGACGAAGGTCTTTGCCGGCGGAACACATATCGCAACTCAGAATAGCGAAGGCGGCGATGCACTTGTCTTCCACACAGCCGATCCTGTCACAGGCACGACCGCAGTATTCACAGGCTCAAGCAGCATCGCAACAAAAGAAGACGAGACCGAACCCCTAGGCCAGTCCATCGAAACCACCGACCCCGGCACCAGCTACCCTTCGGGCTATAGCGATGTCCTCGGCATCGCCAAAGACCCGGAATGGCAGTGTATGAAGGCAAAGGTGATCTACGGAAGCTTCGAAGGAATGCCGGTTCATTGTCAGAAAGCGAGACTTCAATCTGATGACTTTGACATATTTAGGGACTTTGTAATAACGACGCAAGAATGGACTCCTGAGGTACAACCGTCGAGCGCGACAGGGCTAACGGGTAGGTCAGATTTAACATCGATGACCACCAAACCGCCCAAATCCGAAGAATGTCCACGAGATAGCAAAGGACGTCCGAAGGAACCGTGCGACACTGGCTGGGAAATTCCAGGATTTATCAGCGCGGAAATGAGTGGAGAAGATCGAAGTTGGCAAGACGGCAATAATGCATCAAGAACTAACGCGAATAGGCATTGCTCGATTACGGTAACGGTTGAGGGGGCGGGTGAAATGACGGATCCCGCTGGCCCTTCCTACGGATACGCATTTAAAGTCAACGGAAGTGTAAACACAAGCGCTATCGGATTTGTCGGTGTACCGGGAGTCGATCAAGATAAGGTCGAAGGTGATTTGAAAGTCAAGGACGGAAAATGGACTGTGGGTCAAACTGTAATGTACGGCTTTACCCGCCGAACTTATGCGGGAGATGAGTTACCACGGCTTGACAGTAAACCTCAGAGCGACGATTCCCCCAGGCCTCTTTCGCGTACGATTGGTGCAACAACGTTTTCTTGGGATGATAGTCCTGGTTTTTACAAGTTTGATAATTTTGACAAAGGCAACAGGCTCGTTTCGGCAGAAATGGACGCCGCCTTTCGCTTCTATGTAAAGGAACCGGGTGGTGGCGTGTGTTCGATCTTTCTCAGAATAAACACCTCATTGAAGAATGGCAAATGGACCGGCAGCCACCGATGGGGCCTTTTTGACTGATAAACTATGTCGTTTGTCGAGTCATTACGACATCAATCTAATACCCGTTCGGAGGTCAGAATCACAAAATGAAAAACTTCAGAATTTTAATGAATTTACTTCTCACGAGCGCACTTTTCATCGTCGCGTCGGTCAATGCGCAGAAAGAAGGGAACGCTTGCAACGAAATAAATGGGAGTGTCACTCAACTGATTGGTAAGTTGGAATCAAATGACGCGGAACTCGCAAGTGCTGGCGTTCGGGGTTTGATTGTTTTGGCAAGTAGGTCAGCCGGAGATCGCGAAGCCGTTGTTTCAGCCGTTATGAAAAGTGTAGAAACGGCAGACTTCTTGAATGGCGAATTGACGGTCATTCCGCCGCGAGAATTTCAGCTATGGCGAAACGCCAACCATGTCTTTCGTGAACTTCTGGCGTTCGAAGCAGTTGATCTCGTTGTCGGATGCATGTATTGCTCAGACGGCGTCGTCAAGAACCAGCCCGGCTACCGAACTCTGACGGTTTTCGGAAGCTCAAAATTCCGAGAGCAAACCGTCGAAAAGCTTTCAAATGTTTTGAAAACGGGAAACAAACAATCAAGATCCTTAACGGCCGTGCTTTTTAGCGAAATTGGCGGCTCCGAAGCCAAAACCGTACTTACCACGGCGTACAACTCCGAAACGGATCAAGAGGTGAAGGGTTGGATTCGAAAATCTCTTGATGCTATCGATCGATCACCCGCCAGAAATTAGGATAAGAAAAGTACGAACGGACATACGCAGTCGCGATTCTTTGACCGGTGGCGGCGGTGATTGGGGTTGGTGGTGATACTTAGATGAAGCGGCGGTGGTAGGAGGCTGTTTAGGATACACTGGGTCGAACTTTCATGACCGAAGACTGGGGATCTGAACGGGGCCGGCAGTTCGCCTTATAGCACGACAAGAACGACGTTCAACCCGGGCGATATGGCAGCCCGACCTCAGAAAATCGAGAAACTCCGTTAACTCCTCATTTCCCTATCATCATTACATCATCGAGCGTGCCGAAGTAGACGCCGTTCTTTCCGACAGCAATGGTGCCGCCGGAGTAGCCGGAATCGAGGCGATCGATGTTTCCGCCGTTAATCGTTGTGCGGCAGAGAACGTCAGCGGTCAGGCCGTCTTCGTCAAAGAAATAGACGTTGTCACCGTCAAATGCGATCGGTTTGGTTGAGTATTTTGTTGCGACGGTCTTCGTCATCTGCGGCTCGGTGCTCGATGTAGCGAGTTTTCTGAGAGCCCAACGCGATGCACCTGCGGCGCGGAATCCGAAGTAAACATCGCCTTTGTACACCGAAAGACTATCGACGCCTTCTTTTTCATTAGCCTGGAAAATAACGAACGGTTCGCCGCCGGATTTTGGCTTTCGCAGAACACTTGACGGCGTACACCAATATACGAATTTGTGATCGACCGCCACATCATGAGGCACCATCTGCTGATCGACGAATATCTCCGCCTTGCCGCCGGTTTTGATCACTGAATATACCGGCGAAGGCACCGCAGGCGTGTTTGGTGAATAGTAGCCGTGATTTGTCCAATAAACTCGCTCGTTATCAACTGCGAGGTCAATGCCCATTCCGACATTCTCGCTAACGATGGTCTCGCTCGTGCCGCCTTCTTTGAGAATACGCTGAATGGAGCCACCGGCCTTCCAATAGACGTACTTGTCGTCGATAGCGAGGCCGCCTTCTTCGGCCTGCGGCGACTGTTTGCCGTCGTCCAGCGAAGTAACGGCTCCTGTCGCAAGGTCGACCTTTCGAAGACCATTGGTGCCGGCATTCGCGTCGGCGACAGTTCCGCCGATGATGACATAAGCGAATTTGTCGTCAACAACGATGTTCGAAATGTGTGAAAGACCTTGTTCCTTGCCGGCGATCTTTTTCGAACTCGGCCACTGAGCCTTCTGTTCGACCTTGCCGCACGCTAGTGCAGCAACTAATACGACCCCAACGGTCAACAATGCGGATAACTTGTTCGACGTCGTTCTCATAAATGCTATTCAGCGGCCGCTTCGGGATCTGGCTTTACCGTTTCTTTCATTCGCACACTTGAGATACGTCGTTTTTCAACCTTTTCGACGATAAACGTATGTCCGTTAAAAGCAACGGTTTCGCCTTCGCTCATCAATTGTCCGGCCTCGGCCATCAGGAAACCGGCGATCGTAGTGTAACTTTCCGACACCGGCAAATTCATATCGAGACGCTTGTTAAGATCACGCACGGCAAGGCCGCCATCAAGCACGTAGCTACCATCGGCTTGCTCGTTTATCTGCTCGTTGACCTCTTCGTCGTGCTCATCTGAAATGTCACCGACGATCTCTTCGAGCAGGTCATCAAGCGTGATAATGCCTTCGATCCCGCCATGCTCATCAACGACGAAACCAAAGTGGAACTTTTCGGTCTGCATCTGGCGAAGCACGTCCTCGAGCCGAGCCGTATCCACGACATAGCTCGCCTTGTGCAGTATATCAGCGAGGACGAATTCTTTGGGACGGCGAGCGTACGCAACAAGGTCTTTGCTGTGAACAAACCCGACCATATCGTCCATCGACGACCTGTAAACGGGCAAACGCGAATAACCGTATTCATCAACGGCGGCCGCGATCTCGTCAAACGTCGAAGTTTCGGGAATTGCAACAACCTCGGTACGCGGAATCATTGCTTCTTTGACCGTGGTTTCGGAGAACTCGAATATTTGATTGATAAGAGTCTTTTCTTCAGCGTTCAAATGTCCGCTTGCGTGCGAGACGTTGAGCAATTGGCGGATCTCTTCCTCGGTATAGATCGAGGCATGGTCTTCATCGCCCTTGAGACCGAACAGACGAACGGTCTTGGTTCCGGCCCAGTCGAGTACGCGGATCGGATAGTAAAATAGCTTGTAAAACCAACGCAGCGGCGTCGCGATCAGATACGAAATACGTTCAGACAACTCAAGAGCCGCGGTTTTTGGTGCCAACTCTCCAAAAACGATGTGCAGAAACGTAATGAATGAAAACGCGATCGCAAACGAAACCGCGTGAAGCACGGTTGGAGAAGCCAAGATGCTCGTATTTAACGCAGCCGCAAGCCATAAAAGAAAAGGCTCGAGGATAGAGGCAACGGCTGGTTCACCAACCCAACCGAGGCCGAGCGATGAAAGCGTAATTCCGAGCTGTGTTGCGGAAATATAGGCATTCAGGTTGTTCAGCATGTCGAGCAACCTGATCGCCGCCGGATCGCCATCAGACGCCGTCGCCTCGATCCGTGATTTGCGGACCGCGACGAGAGCGAACTCGCTGGCAACAAAAAAACCATTCGCGGCCACCAGAAAAATGACCAGCAAAAGGTTTAATGCTGAAGCTGTAAATGTCGGTGTTTCGATCGCAATATTATCGGCAAACATCGCGAGAAACGAGATCGTACTGTAAGGGTCGTCCATCAAAAACAAAACGCGCATCGGAACAAAGCCGACGGCTAAACTAACAGAAACCTCCATATTCGAGAGCTATCGGTCTGAAGCGATCGAATTTTGAGAGTATATCACACCGACGCTGACGACGTGCCGTCAATTATCTCTTCGATCAAGCCTCGACACGATCCGCACCCGCGTCCCGCCATGAGTTGGGACGAGACATCTTCCACGGTCGTCAGGCCGCTCACTGCGATCGCTTCCTCCGAAACGCCGAAACACGTGCAGATCAACGCGACTTCGCCGGAGTATTCGGAGAGCGTCATTGCACGATGCGATTCGAAGGCTCTGTGAAGTGAGGCGATACAAACCTCGGCGCACCGTCTGCGGCCAGCGAGCGAGCCGAGCCGGGCTTCGACTCTATTGAGCAGATCTGAGTCTTCAAGTCCGTGCAACTCTCGTAGCTCCGCGCCGTGCAGAAGGTCGATCATCACGGCCGCACTAGCGACCATGTATCCGCAGCCATTCGAGCGAACGCCACCGCCCGCGACCTTTCCTGCGTCGATCGAAATGCAGATCTCGACAGTGCAACCGCATTCAAAACTCGCTGCGCGGCCGGTCGATCCTGCGAAGTCGTCGTCGTTCGATACGACCTTCGCGATCAGATCGCTAAGTTTTTCAGGATAAACCGGCACCTATGCGAAGTTAAGAGGATTAGGTCCGAATGTAAAGCGATGCGGCATTAACGTCTTGATTTGTGTAAACTATCACTGTGAAGGTTTTTGCCATTTTGATCGTCATTTGCTCGGCTCTCATCGTCGCCGGTTGCCGTTCCGCGGCCGCTCCGGTGTCGATCTCGAACAAACCGGTATCGATCAACAACGTCCCGCAAACCAACGTGCCTTTGCCGCCAACCAAGCCTATTGCCGAGATGACGTGGAGACTCGATATCGGCGGCGAACAAAGATTTGGCGACCTTAAGGGCAAAGCCGTGATCCTCGATTTCTGGGCGACGTACTGCGGACCTTGCCGCGAAGAGATCCCGCATCTTAATTCCCTTCTCGCAAAGCACGGCGCGGACAACCTCGTGATAATCGGCCTGAATGTCGGTGGTGATGAAGACAAAGCCGACATTCCGGCATTCGTAAAAGAAACACCGATGAACTATCCGATCGCGTGGCCCGAAGACCAGCTCCAGCAATTTGCGTTCATAGACGGTACTGAGATCCCCCGAACATTTATCTTCGGCCGCGATGGCAAACTCGTCAAAAAATTCGTCGGCTACAGCAAACGCATCGCTCCCGAGGTTGACGCCGCCGTTGAGAAAGCCGTAGCGACAACAAATTAGAGTGGTATACTGAACGCGGAGGTCACTGATGCTAACCACAGTAGAAGCCACTATAGACGTTGACGGAACGGTTGAACTACTCGAACCCGTTAGTGTACCGGCAAAGACAAGAGCTAAGTTGAGTTTCGAGATAACGGAAATTCGACATCAAGGAAAGGGCAATTCGGCGAAGTTGCTCGAACTGTTGGAAAGTCCAAGATTCAAGAACCGAAAGAAATACTCGAACGAAGAGATCGATGCTCACATTGAGGAGATCAGAAACTCGTGGGACTAAAGAGAGTATATCTCGACACCTGCAAATCGATCTACATCGTCGAAGCCAAACTGCCGTTTTGCGATACGGCTCAGGCAAGGTTGGATAACGAACCGAACAACGATCTTTATTATTCCAACCTGAGTATCCTGGAAGTGCTGGTAAAGCCGCTTCGGGACAAAGACGACAGCTTACGAGAACTCTTTGGCGAGTTCTATGCGAGTCAAGATCTTCTTGAAATTCCCCGCGAGGTATTCGAAGCCGCAGCTCAACTCCGCGCTTCGTTTCAATCGTTAAAGACACCCGATGCTCTTCACTTGGCAACTGCTCAGTTCCACGACTGCGACGAGTTTTGGACAAACGACGATCGGCTGAACAAGGTCGCTCCTGATCTAGTCATCAACATTTTCGACACTGATACAAATGCGTGACCTTCCCGTCGGCAATGGCCGCCTGCTCATCAATTTTGACGACAAGTATCAGATACGGGACGTGTATTTTCCGCACGTCGGGCAAGAGAACCATAGCGAAGGATTTCCCTTTCGTTTCGGTGTTTGGGTTGACGGCGAATTTTCGTGGGTTCACGAAGATGGTTGGAACCGCGATCTTCGATATTTGCCGAACTCTCTGATAACCGATGTTACACTTCGCAACGACATCCTCGGCGTCGAAGTAGGTTGCAACGACTTGGTCGCGGGTCGCGAGAATGTATATTTGCGTCATGTCAAAGTTCGCGATCTGACAAATTCAAAACGCGACATTCGCGTGTTTCTACATCACGACTTTCGGATCTACGAGAACAAGATCGGCGACACCGCGTTCTATGATCCTGACACGCTCTCCCTCATACATTACAAAAAGCACCGATATTTCCTGATCAACACGCTTCCCCATTTCGATCAGTTCGCGACGGGACGAAAGGCGTTTCGCAATATGGAAGGCACTTGGCGTGACGCCGAAGACGGTGAACTTCACGGCGGAGCGATCACAGAAGGCTCGGTCGATTCAACGATCGCGGTTCACGGAAGTGGAGAATTTGAGTTCTATTACTGGATCGGGACGGGAACCTCGCACAAGGAAGTCGCGGAACTAAACGGTTCGGTTCTTGGAAATACTCCGCAAACTTACTTTTCAGAATCGTCTAAACAGCAATTCGAGGACATCAACCTCAGCGGCGTTTCCGAGGGTGTCGCCACACTGTTCAGTCGCAGCCTTCTGATCGTCGAATCGCAGATCGATCACGGCGGAGCGATCATCGCTGCGAACGACCACGACGTAACCGAACGTGCAACCGACCATTACAGCTATCTTTGGCCTCGCGACGGTGCGTTCGTCGCGAACGCTCTTGATCGTGTCGGACGCAACGACATCACGCGAAAGTTTTACGAACTCTGCGGTCGAATTATCCACGAACGCGGTTATTTCCTGCAGAAATACAACGCCGACGGCACCGTCGGTTCCGGCTGGCATGCCTATTGGGACAAATATCGCAGCGTCGAAATGCTGCCAATACAAGAAGACGAAACGGCATTGGTGCTTTGGGCGTTATGGGAACATTATGAGAAATTCAGTGATCACGAATTCATTGAAAGCCATTACAAGTTTCTGATCGTTAAGGCTGCCGATTTCCTCGCCGGCTATCGCGACGAAGCAACCGGCTTGCCCAAACCAAGTTGGAACATATGGGAAGATCGTCGCGGCGCTCATACTTTCACATGCTCAACCGTTGTCGCCGGCCTTAGGGCTGCCGCGAACTTTGCCGATGTGTTCGAAGACGCCGAACGAGCCTCGAACTATCGAACTGCGGCCGACGAGATCGTCGCCGGAATGCAAAAGCACCTCTTCAGCGAGCAGCTCGGACGCTTTCTTCGGTCGCTGCAATCGAACGGCGACGAGTCGTTGACACCTGATCAGACAGTCGATGCTTCGATGTTCGCTGTATTCTACTTTGGATGTTTCGCTGTCGATGATCCGATGGTCGTCGGCACGATGAATGCAATTGAGCAAAAGCTAACGAACGCAGACGGGGGCGTCGCTCGATTTGAGAATGACGGCTATATGCTCGAGAGCGATGGCATTGTCGGCAACTCGTGGATCATCTGTACGCTGTGGCTCGCCGAATACAAGATCGCGATCGGCGACCTCGATGCTGCAGAAAAGCTGATCGAATGGGTCGTCGATCAAGCACTGCCGTCCGGGGTATTGCCCGAACAGGTCGATCCTGTTACCGTCAAACATCTTTCGGTATCGCCGCTGACGTGGTCGCATTCGACTTTTGTGGCAACGGTGCTTAGTTATGTTAATAAACAACGAACGCAAAAAGAATAATGGTAAGACCATTCGCAATTTGATCTGTTTTCGATAGAATTATTTTTTATGCGTAGAGCCAAAATTCTCGCCACCATAGGACCATCGTCCGAATCAGAAACAGTAATCGAATCAATGCTCGCTGCGGGGCTGAGCGCCGTTCGCATCAATATGTCGCACGGCGAACATAGCGAACACGAACGCCGTATTGAGCTCGTTCGGGAAACTGCCGCTAAGCTTGGAGTGCCGGTCGCAGTTCTCATCGATCTATCCGGACCAAAGATACGTACGCGAACGCTCGACGGCGGACTTAGCGTCGTCCTAACCGAAGGCGACAAATTTGTCATCACAACACGCGAAGTTGTCGGCACCAAGCACGAAGTTGGAACAAACTACGACGATCTGCCAAGTGTCGTATCAAAAGACGCTCGAATTCTGATCGACGATGGTTCTATTGAGCTTCGGGTCGACGAAACGACCGAGACCGATGTTATAACGACCGTGGTTGTCGGCGGTGTTTTGGCAGAGCGCAAGGGCATTAATCTTCCGAATACGCTGCTGCCGATACCGTCAATGACCAAGAAAGATCATGCCGATCTCGAATGGGCGATGACGCAGAATATTGATTACGTAGCCTTATCGTTCGTGCGAACAGCTGAAGATTGCCGCCAGGCAAAGGCTCGGATCAAAGAACTGAACACGCGACCGCTCGGGCGTCCGCTGTTGATCGCTAAGATCGAAAAGGCCGAAGCGATCGATAATCTGCTCGAGATTATCGACGCAACCGACGGCCTAATGGTCGCTCGCGGCGACCTCGGCGTCGAGACGAGCGTCGAACTCGTGCCCGTTTATCAAAAACGTATAATCGAATTGGCTGTTGCTCACGACAAGCTTGTCATAACTGCGACACAGATGCTGCAATCTATGATCGTCAATCCGTTTCCAACGCGTGCTGAGGCATCGGACGTCGCAAATGCGGTCTGGGACGGCACCGATGCGGTAATGTTGTCGGCGGAAACGGCAAGCGGAAGCCATCCCGTTGAATCGGTCAAAACGATGGCACGGATCATAGATTCTGCTGAAACCATCAAAGCCGAACAGCTTAAGAAGCCGGTCAAGTTCAACCAACCGCCTTCGGGGCGTACGAGCCAAGCTCTCTGCAAAGCCGCTGCCTATGCTGCAAAGGAAATGCGAACCGACAAGGTCGCTGTCTTCACAGAATCCGGCCTAATGGCACGGCGGCTTTCGGCGGTACGGTCTGGGCTTCAGACGTTCGCGTTAACAACATCGCAAGACGTGTATAACCAACTCGCTCTGATCTGGGGCGTAAAGCCGTTCCACCATCCTGATCTCGGCGAAGCCGACGAACGACCTATCGGCGAAGGCACGATGATGGACCTACTTAATACACAGTCCGATAAGACTGCAGATCTTTTGAAGACCGGTGAAACCACATTACTCGACGCCGGCGTCGTTAGTGATGGAGAAACTCTCATAATGATGGCAGGCCGCTTATCGGGCCACGGTCTTTCAAGCTCCGTGATCGTATGGACGATCGGTGAAGAGATCACTCGACGATAACTCAACCTAAATCTCCGCATCCTCGCAAGCACTGCCATTTCAACAATTAGCAGTTGCTCAAGTTTTTCTCAACCGTTGATTGTCATCTTATACTTGGCGTGTCAGCCGATGTTTCCTCACTCGAGCAAAGGCCGAGCAACGAGCAAAGGCGACCGTCGATTGACAATCAATTTCCTCACGGAAAAAAGGAGGTGGAGAATGAGTGAACCTCATGCCACGAAAGATTATCATCTCTTTTTTGAACATCGGCCGGATTACCTGTACGCCAACGTAATGGCGGATCGGATATCCTTTGATATTGCAAAGAAGTATTGGATAGAAATACTCAAACTGCGTTACGAGCGCGGATATAACAAGGTTCTCATTGAGAAGAACGTTAAGGAAAGCTTGTCGGCCCACAGCGTTGTCGAGCTAGTAAGCCAACTTGCAAACTCCGGTTGCTCACGGAATCGGTTTGCGATCTTCGACCACAATTACGATTTCATAAGAAGCTCTCTTGAACAACAAGCGGGCACTAATCGTGGACTTCAGCTACGGATCGCGCCGACCATGGCCGAAGCCATAAAATGGCTGGGCGCTTCGACTGTTCCGACTCAACTGGAACATGATCGCGTAGCAGAGCTCGAAATGTGGCGTCGCGACCTTGTTCGTTAGGTTTAGTTGCGAAAGTTCGATTGCCGATCGCGCTCGTCTGTCTGTCGACGTCACCGATCGAACAAAAGCAGCTAGGTTTTACTTGAAGGAACGCCGCTGCGAAAGCAGTGCTTCAAGTAATGTGAACCCTGAACACGCGCAAAGGGTTCACGCTTTAGGTCGGAGTCGTTACGAAGAGAAGCGTGAACGACTCCGGCCCTTTTTTGAAATTCTAGTCGACCCTATTCAAACCGCAAAAGTAGACACTCGGATAAAGAACTCGCGACATACCGGTCGAGCAAATAGTAGAGAGCATTAGACGTCTCCTCGAATAGAGTTTCTCAAAATAGATATCGGTCATGTCAGTAACATTACCAAACGCTACTTTCAGCATTTGATGCAGCTCATTTCTAGAATACCCTGCGTGTGAGCCAAACTCGTTTCTAAATTTGCCGCGCATACGCATCTTCCAGTCATCGAGATTCCACCGAAGTTTATCCGAGACGCTGCCCTCTTTTGCTCCGATATATCCGACCAGCCGATCTCTATTTGGTGTTCCGATCCAATAGCCGCCGCCCGGCTTGAGTACGCGTGACATCTCGCACAGCGCCTTGATCGGATCCTCGATATGCTCAAGCGCATGGTAGCTATAGACGAGATCAATGCTCGAATCCGGCAAATCCAATGCCATAGCGTCGCCGATCCGCAGCCCTGCATAGGTCTTTGCGATCGGATCGAACTCATTTTTGATGTCGATCCCTTCGACCTTGCCGCCAAAGTAGTCGGCAAGGATCGCAGCTTCAATACCCTTGCCGCAGCCGACCACTAGAATTCGGTCAATCGGACAATTGACGCGTTCCATGATCAGATCCGCAACTTTGGCGGTCTTATTGTCCGCAAAGGGCAACATCGAAACAGGCTCCTGTAAAAATGGATACCTGCAATGATATACCTGCTCTTTGAATTCAGCTATTCGGTATTTAGAACACGAGCGACTGCCTCGCGGCTGGGGCCGTTGCCTTTTCGCTTGTTGTACTCGGCAAGCGAGATCTGTGGGTCACGCCAGGCGTCTAGGTGGCCGACTTGGTGGACGCATTGGATGGTGCAATTGGGTGCGCACCATTTTTCGGTGTGGTATTCTCGGTCGATGTCGGTCTGGGTGTAGTCGTGGAGCAAAATTCCCGGTGTGCCGCGTTGCTGCGAACACCAAGAGACGATTCCGGCCTCATCGACATAGAGATAGCGAGCACCTGCTCGGCAACGCCATTCGTATGTGCCGCCATCGACGAGAGCATCTTGGAACCAATTCCAACGGGCGTACGAGCGAGTTCCCTTCGACTTGATCTCTTTGTAAACTTCCTTTTCACGAGGCGTCAGGCCTTTTAGCAAGCCGTCACCGTCGTGGATAACACCGACCGTTGACGAGAAACCAAGTTCACGCGCACGATTGGCGATCTGCAACGCTTCTTCAGGATTAGCAACTCCACCGCCGACTACGCTGTTAATGTTTACCTTGAATTTTGCATGGTCGCGCAGGTTTATTAGCTTCGAATCGAGAACCTTTAGGCTCTTTTTCGAGACATCGTCAGGCGTGACGTTGTCGATCGATATCTGAAGATAATCGAGTCCGGCTTCGTTTAGCTTTTTGACCTTCTCGGGTTGGAAATAGTAGCCGTTCGAGATCAGACCGGCGATCATGTTGTGATGACGAATTCGCTCGACGATCTCGTAGATCTCAGGATGCATCATCGGTTCGCCGCCTGAGATCGTCACGACCGAAGTCCCTAACGCCGCCAGCTTATCAATGCGTTTTAGCATCTCGTCAATTGGCACCGGATCGCTCGTTTTGTCGAACTCGTTACAGTAAGTACACGCCAAATTACACCGCCGCATCGGCACGATGTGCACCAACACAGGATGTTTGGTCGAAGCAAAAGCACGAACCGTGTGCCGCACTCCGCGTGTAAATCTACTGAAACTGCTCGCCTTAGGCATAAACGCACCAAACCATCGAACCTTTGATTATACGATTCGAGTCAGACCTATTCAAATCAACAAAAATGCCCCGAACGCCTTTAACGACGTTCGAGGCACTTGGAAAACTCTCAAACCTAGCTCTTGATCACTTTGGTCCCGGCTGGGAACGAGAACGAAAACACACCATAGTCAATAATTCCGTTCTTTGTGAAGTTCGACAGAAGGATCGTCGTCGTGTCTCCATTATTCGACGTTACCTTTGCCTGCACTGGCATTCCGTTGCCGTCAACCCAGAGATCAGCAAGCTTATAGCTATTTGCAGTGATCGGTGTCATTTGGAGATGAATGGTCTTGGCTCCGCCGCCAACAGTAGCCTCGCCAATATAGACAACCTTGTAATTCTGCTTCAGTTCTTCGCGAGACATACTAAGGAATCCTAAGGGTCCGGCCAAACGATCGTTACCTTTAGCTGCCTTGCTAGTTTTTCCTTGGTACCCTTGCTTAAGCGTCGGCCGATAGATCTTATAATCGTCTCCTACAACGATCATATTCTCTTCGGGCTTGACCCAATCTACGCGTGCATACATTTTGGTTTTTCCCTTCTTAGGAATGTAATGTACGTTGCCTTGTACCGTTTCAGCATTGGCCTCGCCCAAAGCGGCATCAACCTTGACCATAGTAACGCTGCTCTTTAGAAAGTTAAGGCTCTTGTTATGAGCGTCCATCCTATTCAGGATCTCGCCGAGCGGCCCTTGGGCGTTTGTGGATATCGCCGAGGCAGCGAGAAGTGCTGAAAAAACAAAACTTGTGAATAAAAATGACCTTATTACTTTATTCATAAAAACCTATTATTTGGCAGTATTTGCCTGAGATTGGACGGTCGTGGCGGGCGTTCGGGTTGCCTTGTCGGACTTGTCGAACCACGAGTTTGGCGTTAGGAAAATGAATGCAATGATCATCAGGCAGAACACATCATACTGCCAAGTGCCGCGTTCGTGGTCCCATAAGATCAGCCTTTTCATTCTGCTACGACTCCATCCCGCATCCTGATAATTCGCGAACAAACGGCCGCCGCCTCAGGATTATGCGTGATCATAATGATCGTCTGGCCGAGCTGTTTGTTGAGATCGCGGAACATATTGAGCACGATCTCGCTGTTCTCGGTGTCCAAGTTTCCGGTCGGCTCGTCCGCCAAAATGATCGCCGGACTGTTGATGACCGCACGAGCTAGCGCCACACGCTGTTGTTCGCCGCCCGACAATTCAAGCGGCTTGTGGTGCATCTTATCCTCAAGTTTCAACAAACTCAAGACCTCATGTCGCCGTTTCGCATCACCGTTGCTGTTCCCGGTATGTATCTTTTCGGCAAGTTTCAGATTGCCATCCGCAGTAAGCGTTGGGAAAAGATTGAACCGCTGGAATACAAAACCGATCTTGCGGCGTCTAATATCGGTCCGCGTTGCGTCCGAAACCTTGGCAAGGTCTTCGCCATCAATGATGATCGAACCGCTCGTCGGACTAAGCAAGCCGCCCATTACATGCAGCATCGTCGATTTCCCGCAGCCCGAAGGCCCCATGATCGCGACAAACTCACCTTTCTCGATCTCGATGTTCACGCCCTTCAACACCGGCACTTCGGATTTGCCGACGGTGTATGATTTCTTGAGATTTTCAGTTCGAAGGATCGCGGTCATGGTTGGAATTTGTTGCCTACCGGCGGCGTTGTGGTTAAAGGCTGAGCTGCACTGGTCTCACGAAGCTTGGCGTCTAGATCGACCTCTTCAAGGTTCCACGAATTTTGAAGTACAAAAGCCGTCTCGGGAAAAACATTTCCGATCTTTACGTCTTCCGGCGTCTGGTATTTGAGTCGCATAGAATACTTCTCTTTTGGCCGCGTAACTAGTATCTCAAGCGGCAGATTGTTGTAATTGCCGGTCGAGGTCAAGTTGCCCTCCATACCGTAGGTAATGTCAGATTCGATCTCGCCTGCTTTATCAAAAAGCTGCAATCTGGCGAGCCTGATGCCGCCAACACGGTCGAACCAAAACCGGCGCTCGATCTGCAAAGTGCCATCGTCACGCTTAACAAGTTCGTCGAGCAAGTAATAGCCGCGCATTACTGTTCGCAACGGCGATTTCTTTGGGGTCGAAGCATCTTCCTCAGCCTGAAAAATCGAACTGACGGTATACGTTTTTGCAGCTTCGATCGGGCGAACAAGGATCGCCTCCGTAAAATGCTGCGGTCGGAGATTCGAAAAGGCGTTTACGCTCTCTTTGATTGCTTGGCCGTTATCGAGATCCTTTTTGTTCAGATCTTTCTGCAGTTTGGTGTAATCGGCGCTGTTGGTGCCCTTTACAAATTTCTTATATTTTCCGCTGCCGCCATCTTGCAAGATAGCGACGCGAAATGTCGATCCGTCAGAAGTCATCTGTGCGACGTCGCTCTTGATGACCGGCACCTGAACTTTCATCCTGATGCTCGCCGGACGCTGGACAACGATTTCGCCATCTGCACTGCGATAGACCTCCTTATTTCCAAACTCTGCAAACGAATTATCCTCAAATTTGAGATAAAACTTCGCCTGCATCGAACCAACTCGGGCAAATCGATCAACCTCTTTCAACAGGTCGGCTCGTGATGCCTCTTCGGTTTTGAGCAAACGCGCTGTTTTTTGGTCATCTTTGATGATTCCGCCACACGCTGCGGACAACACGGCCGCTGAAAGCAGTCCGGAAACTATGATTTTTCGGGAAAACCCAAAGAACTTCATCACAATCTGATGTATATCTTGCCGCGTCGGTTGCAGTGTCTGTATGCGAGCCGACGTTCAAAATCAAAAACGAGAGTATATCACGCCAAACGGCCAAACCTTAGCAAGGAAAAACGCGGTTACAAGGCGAAATGTTCCTTGTACCGCGTGATTTAACTAAAAATTTCGAGGCTACTGCCCAAACACACCGGTGCCGCGAGTGAAGTAGTCCTGCATCGTATAAGCGAACATGATCGCGAGCCAGAAAAAGCTGGCGACGGCCGATAGCTTGATCAGCTTCGAGTTCCAGTAAACGTGCATGAAAAACAAGATCACGAACGTCATTTTCGTGAACGCGATCACCAAAGCCAACAGCGTATTTGCACCGGGAAAAAGCGTTCCGTCGAGATCCCAGAATGATGAAAAATACGTAAATATCGTACCGATAACAAGTATCGCAAAAACTCCGATATAGCCTGGATAGCCGATGTGGCCTTCGCCGTGATTGTCGTTATGATTATCTGACATAAAGCCTCAATTAATGTAAAAAGTGTCGTCCCAGCAAATACAGCAGCGGGAACAGGAATATCCAAACAATATCGACAAAGTGCCAATACAAGCCCGACATTTCGACCGGCGCATAATATTCGGCACTAAATGTATTCCGAAACGCCATCCATAGCAACCACGCCATAATGCCGAGACCGACGATCATATGCAGAGCGTGAAGGCCCGTCATCACAAAGTAGATAAAGTAGAAAATGCGTATCTTGTCTCGATATTTATCAGGATCGAAAACGCCATTCGAGAAATAGCCGTTACGCTCAGCCGCAGTCAAATAGGGCTTGCCGGCCTTCTCTTTCTCCATTGCGTAGTCGAATACATGCTGGCCGTAGTGCCACTGGAATTCACCACGCGGATTTGGCACGACCTTATGATCGTCACCGGCTGTTGCAGCGGCACTGGCAGTTGTCTCGATCAGAGGTATCGCAAATGAGTGCTCTTTCTTCGCCGGTTCTGCCTTGTGGTCCGCATCAGATTCTTTGATCCGTTTGTTCAAACCGTGAACCGGAATAAGTGCACTGTTGTATTTGTCTGTGTACTCAATGACCTTAACGCCTAAGAACACTGTTCCGAAGAACATCGTCAGCACGATCATGATCATTTGCATGATCCGGTTGCCGCGCTGAGCGTAGAAAACCGTTAACGCCATTGTCAGCGAACTGACGATCAGCACGAGCGTATTCAGGCCGCCCCAAAACGCATCGAGGTGGTTGCTCGCCTCGGCAAATGCCAGCGGATATCGCGAACGAAATACGAGATACGCCGTAAAGAGCCCGCCGAAGAAGAGAATTTCCTGAACCAGGAACATCCACATCCCGATCGAGACGCTCTCTTCCTGCTGCTGCATGTTCTCGAACTGATGCTGCAGGCCCGGAGCGTGACTATGTTCGTGTGTGTCTGCGTGTGTAGACATTAGTTTCTAATGGTAAATTCCTATTCTTAAGCGTTTACAACCTCTTCGCGATGTCGGCGGCGTGCACCTTCGATATCGAGGCCGCTGTCCTCGCCAAACTCGTACGCTTCCCACGTAACGACCGGCGGCGTGTCAAAATTCTCGGTCGGCGGCGGCGACGATGTTCGCCATTCGAGGCCAGGATGCATCCACGGATTATCCTCAGCTTTCTTGCCGTTAATAAGTGACATCGTCAAATAAACAACCGGCATTACGAGACCGACTCCAAGCACCGATGCACCTGCAGTCGAGAATATGTTTAGCACCTGCATTTCTTCCGGATAGGCGGCGTAACGCCTTGGCATCCCCAGATATCCGAGGATAAACTGCGGGAAGAACGTCAGGTTGAACCCGACGAAAACAAGCATAGCCGAGATCTTGCCCCAAAATTCCGAATACATTCGGCCCGTCATTTTCGGCCACCAGTAGTGGATACCGCCGAGATACGCAATCACCTGACCGCCCACCATCACGTAATGGAAATGGGCAACGACGAAATATGTGTCCGTTAGGTGTACTGTCAGCCCAACTGAACCAAGGAACAGTCCGGTTAGACCACCAATAAGAAACAATCCCATAAAGCCCATCGCGTACAACATCGGCGTGTCGAACGTGATCGAGCCTTTGAACATTGTGGCCGTCCAGTTAAACATCTTGATTGCCGACGGCACGGCAACGACCATCGTCAGGAACGAGAACACAAGTCCCGCATAGATCGACTGACCGCTGACAAACATATGGTGCCCCCAAACAAGGAAACCAAATACCGCGATCGCGATCGACGAGAAGGCGATAAATTCGTATCCAAAGATCTTCTTACGCGAAAAATTCGAGATCAGCTCGGAAATGACGCCCATTCCCGGCAAGATCATGATGTAAACCGCCGGATGCGAATAGAACCAGAACAAATGCTGGAACAAGATCGGGTCGCCGCCGATCGCCGGATCGAAGATGC
Source organism: uncultured Acidobacteriota bacterium (assembly GCA_937871585.1). Taxonomy (GTDB): domain Bacteria; phylum Acidobacteriota; class Blastocatellia; order Pyrinomonadales; family Pyrinomonadaceae; genus OLB17. Next base: position 45,043 of record CALMPJ010000195.1, read on the forward strand.
CAACGTGAGCAGCACGCTCGATAGCAAGCAACAGAACCGTGATCGCAACTACAGGTGTTCCAAGGATCATCACCAAGCTGGTCGCATAATGAGCCCAAACGAACAGCGGCATACGGAACCAAGTCATTCCCGGAGCACGCATCGTGTGGATCGTGACGATAAAGTTCAGTCCCGTAAGGATCGACGAGAAACCGTTGATAAAGATACCAAGACCGACGAGCATCACGTACGAATTCGAAAATGTCGTCGAATACGGCGTGTAAAATGTCCAACCTGTATCAACGCCGCCTTGCATCAGCCCGATCAGCGTAAGCGTTCCGCCGAGCCAGTAAATATAAAGACTCAGCAGGTTTATCTTCGGCAAGGCAAGATCCTTCGCACCGATCATCAACGGCAATAGGAAATTGCCGAGGATCGCGGGAATCGACGGAATGAGGAAGAAAAAGATCATCAGCACGCCGTGCTGCGTAAATACCTTATTATATGTCGCAGTTTCAAGCAGGTCGCTGGCAGGCGTCAGCAGTTCCAGTCTGATCGCAGCCGCATAAAGGCCGCCCATCATAAAGAACACCGACACCGAAATGAGATACATCAACGCGATGCGCTTGTGATCCTTGGTCAACAGCCAGGAACGCAGCGTCGAACCGTTAGCAATATAGCTAACCTTTGGTTCGCCGGCACTTGTTGTTTCTTCTGAATACATATTCAACTATTCCCTACTTGTTACTTGCTCGCCGGTTTTGCTGCCGCTGGCGTAGCCGGAGCCGGAGCCGATGCGGCCGGTTTCGCCGCCGTCGCCGATGCGTTCGGGCTGAGCGACTTGATATAAGCGACAAGCGAATTCAACTGCTCTTCGGTGACCTGGCCCTTAAATGTCGGCATGATCGGCTGATAGCCTTCGACGACCTGAGACGCGGGATTCAATATCGAATTACGAATATAATTGTCATCCGCAGTCACCTTTTCACCGCCAACCAGTGCGATCTGCGTATTAAAGATGTTCTCGAGCTTAGCTCCACGAGCAGCCTGTCCGCCCGAGTGACACGATGCACAGCCGAGTTTATTCTCGAAAAGGTCCTTGCCCGCCTCTACAGGTGTTTGACCGGAAACGTTGCCGCTCAGCCAGTTATCAAAATCACGTTGCTCCATCACTATGATCGAACCGATCATTCCCGAATGGTTCAAACCGCAATATTCCGCACAATATAGATGGTATTTTCCGGGCTTGGTCGCTTCGAACCAGAGATATGTGTATCTTCCAGGAACAACGTCCGCCTTTGTCCGAAACGCAGGAACATCGAAGTTGTGCAAAACATCCTCGGTCGTCATCGTCAGTTTTACCCGACGGCCAACCGGAACGTGAAGCTCGTTGATCTCACGCTGTCCGGTCTCGTGCTGCATCTTCCACATCCATTGTTTCCCAACGACATAGACCTGCATCGCATCGTCCGGAGGTGTGTACTGTTGAAAATAGATTATCGCTCCACCCAGGAATATCGTCATTGAAACGACAAATGGAATGATCGACCAAGTAACCTCGAGCACCATCGAACCATGCATTTCCTCGGGCGTTGCAAATTTTCCACGCTCGCGATACTTGATACCAAACGCGAATATTGCCGCCACGATCGGGATCGAGAAAGCGACGCTGATGACGATCAAATACGCGTACAATGCGTCAACCTGCCACGCGAACGTCGAGGCCTGTTCCGGAAAAATTGGTATCCAATTCTGCATAATCAGTTGTCAGCGGCTAGAGTTAGGCAAGCAAATGCCGTTCACTGTTCACTGTTCACTATTCACTAACTTCCGCTTGTTCCGTCTCCAAAAGACAAAACCCATCAAACCCATCGCGGCCAGCGTCGCAATTCCGCCGATCCGCATAATTCTCAACACTGCCAAACCGTACTTTCCGGTCGATGGATCGTAATGGTAGCAGTAAAGCAACAACTGCTCGGCGGCACTGCCGACCTTGTTGTTCGAAGATTCCATCACGCCGAATTTCACGTCTTTCGGCGAATAATCTATGCCGAATAGATATCGCGAAAGCTTGCCCTCAGGCGTTGTGATCATGATCCCGCCGGCATGTGCGAACTGTTCGCTCTTTTCGTCCCATTTGTACGAAAATCCGGCTGCGTTCGTCACCTTATCAAGTTCTTCTTGAGTTCCGGTCAGAAAATGCCAACCGTTCTCCGTTCCCGGACGTCCGTATCGCTCCATGTACCCGGCTTTCTTGTTTTTGGCAAGATCGCTCTTCTCGTGCTCGCGAGCGTCAAAGCTGATCGCGACAACATCGAAATCCTTTCCGGCTTCTAGCGATATTCCTTTCAAAGAACCTGTCAGGCCATTCAGAACCTGATTACAGAGCATCGGGCACTCGTAATAAACAAATGCTACGATCACAGGACGCTTTCCAAAATAACTTCCGAGAGTGACGTCTTTTCCATTCTCGTCTCTTAGTACAGCATCGGCCGGCAATGTCTCACCAAGCTTTTGCTCGATGCCGATCTTCTTAAGAGCCTCAGGCAATCCAACCGACGTATCCGCTGCAGGATCATATTTCCGCGGACTATACAGCGGCGAATTGTAATGCTCATTCTTCTGAGCCGAAGCGGGCAATGTGAAAGCGTGAAAAAGTGAAAAAGTGAAAACGACGAGACCTATTGCCCCGCAAAGCCCTTTCGTCTTTTCTCCTCTTCTCCCCTTCACGTCTTCTCCCCTTCTACCTTCTCGTCTCCGACGCCGTCCTTCCCGAACTCGCGTCTGAATAGAACATCCTCGAATCGGCGGCTACTTTCTCTGCATCCGCTCCGCTCTTGGCCTTTGGCGCTGACGCGAGAAACTTCGCTTTCGCTTCGTCGATCGGCATAACCGTAACAATTCCCGACGCCTTATCTTTCTTGCCGTTTTTGAGAACGTCGTTCCAGATCTTTACAAGTTCGCGATACTCAGCCTGAGGTTCGCGAAGCTCAAGATTGACCCAACCATTCGGCCCCTGAACACCAAATCCCGGAGCCGACTGCAAGCGCGGTTCGGGCGGAAGCTGCTCCTTTTGCGTCATTTGCATCGGATTCGCCGGCGGTGCCATCTCAGCATTCACCTCATACATTCCTTTTAGAAAGAAATGCATCAGCACGAATGTAATGACGATCAATAGGAACAAGCCAACACCAAAACCGATGATGCCGCGCAGGCTGATCTCGTTCTCTTCGTACGCCTTATCGAAATCGGCCGGCGTCATTGTATGTTTCTTCGAAGACATAACTATTGCTCAATCAACAACAAACTAATGTGCACGTCCGTGCGAAACGCAGCGTTCGTAGAACGGATCTTTGACCGGAACGATCGGGCGTTTCATATACTCGCCAATAAAGAACCACAGCCACAGACCGCCGATAGCGATCGGTGCAACAACGTCCATCCAACTGACAATGAACGCACCTTTCTCGATGCCCTCGGTCAATCGCGGCGTCGGTGCGATCTGATAGAACATATCGATCAGTCGCATCACGAGAATGAACACGCCGAGCGTCGCCAGCCGCTTTGTCTGCCGTTTGAAATCCTGCTGCAGCAAGATCAGGAACGGGAACGCAAAGTGGAAAATGATCAACGCCGCTCCCATCCAGCCCCACGCGCCTTTCATTCGCGTGATGAACCAGCCGGTTTCCTCAGGAATGTTGCCCGACCAGATGATCAGGAACTGCGAGAAATTGAAGTACGCCCAGACCATCACGAGAGCGAGCATCAGCTTGCCAAGGTCGTGAAAATGCCGTTTGGTCACAACGCCGTCCATCGGAGCTTTGGTTGCCAACCATGAAAGCAAGATGATCGAGAACGCAAAACAGCTCAACGCCCATCCGGCGACGAACAGCAGCCCCCAAATGGTCGAGAACCAGTGTGGATCGAGGAACATTACCCAATCGACCACAGCAAATGTTACGACGAGAGCATAAATGACCATCGTCGGGCCTGAGAATTTCGAACAGATCTCAAGCAGACGTTCCGACGCTGCAAGATCTTCGGTCTTGTCCTGAGCCGCTGACCATTTATTAAGCAAATGGATCATGATCCCGAACAGCACGAAATAAATGCCCGAACGCACGATCCAGAACCACGGAGCCATGAAAACGCCGCGATGCAAAACGGCATGGTCATCCGGCGGCAAGTGTGTGAACTCCATGAACTTGTGCATACCGACGCCGATCGCAAGCGGCACGAAAAGCACAATTATGAGCGGCAACGTACGCGAACAAGCTTCGACAATTCGTCGAATAGCAATGCCCCAGGCACCGCCCGTTAGGTACTGCAGCATCAGGATGCCGAGACCGCCGATCGTAAGTCCTGTCCAGAAAATAAAGCCGAGCAGCCACGAGCGAAGTCCCTGCTCAGGGCTGAAATACGTGCCAACTGCCCAAGCCAAAGTGCCGATAACGCCAACACCGACGGCGATCGAACGAACGCCGAGCAGCTCTTTTGGAGCATAGTATTTGTCGAGTTCCGCCATTTACTTAGCTCCTCCGGGTGTCGCTGTTTTTGGCGCCTCAGGTTTTGGCGCAGCAACTGTGTTCATCTTTAATGCACTGTCAGGATTCTGTCCTGCCTGCAGCGTGCGAATATATGCGACGATCGCCCAACGGTCGGCTGGCTGCACTTGATAAGCATACGAGCTCATCTTGCCCCAACCATTTGTGATCACGTCAAAAAAGTGTCCGACCGGCGCATTTCTCAAACGGTCGTCATGATATGTCGGCGGTGCCGAGAATCCGCGACGAACGATCATACCGTCGGCATTGCCAAGCGGTCCGTGACACATCGCACAATATATGTTGTAACGTTCTTGCCCGCGATCGACGAGCTCCTTGGTCACAGGCAGCGGAAATTCGTCTATGTCGTTCGGGAAACTTGAGACTACCGTGTTTCCGGCAGCATTCGTCGTGGTTTCGACGGGCGTCGTGCTCGGATTATCGATCTTTCCGGTGTAGAACGCTTTGTTGTCAAACAACTGGCCGCGAGCAACCGTGCCGTCAGGCAATTTTCGCGAACCACGCTTGTCGGCAAAGAAATCGCTCTTCTTATACGTCTTATATCGCGGCTGATCCTGCATATCCTGCCGCAGGCCGCACGCCGACGAAACGACCGCGATCACAACGATCACCAAGAGATAGAAATGACGACTCTTGACCTTGGACATTGGATTTGGGACTTTGGGCTTACTCAGGGACATCGAACACCTCCTGACCGCCGAGACCTTCCATAAATGCTCGCGTTTTTTCGTAATCGTACAATTCGTCTTTCGCCTCGATAACCAAAAAGAACTTCTCTCGCGTCGCTAACGCAAATCGAGGCACATTAAATACTGGATGATATGGCGACGGCAGGCCATTCAGGAACAACATGCCGAAAACAGCCATGGCTGCCGAAAACAAGATCGTCAACTCATACATCGGCGGAATGAAGGCCGGCAAACTAAAGTGCGGACGGCCGCCGACTATGATCGGATAATCGATCACGTGTACGAAGTAAACGAGACCAAGACCGCTCAAAAGCCCAGTGACACCGGCACCGAAGATCATATAAGGCAAGATGCTTCGCTTAATGCCAAGCGCCTCGTCGATCTCGTGCAGCGGGAACGGCGTGAAGGCGTCGGTTTTCTTAAAACCGGCTTCACGAACGCGGTTCGCCGCGTCGACCAATTGGGTCGGCGTGTCGAACTCGGCCATTATTCCGTAAATTTTATCTGCCATAGCTCAAATATTAAGCTCTAAAAAAACTTCCCTTCTTCCCTGCCGCTGCCTAGTGGTTCGGCGGATCTGTCCGGTCATACGTCTCTTCGACCAGAACGACGTTCTCTTCGAAATCCTGATGATGCCCGTGGACATTTGCATCAGGCAGCAACGTGCGAACTTCGAATATCGAAATGATCGGCACAAATCGGACGAACAGATATATCAAGGTAAAGAACAAGCCCATCGTTCCGATGAACATCGACCAATCCCAAACCTGAGGCGTGTACATCGCCCACGATGACGGCAAGAAATCGCGGTGCAAACTCGTAACGATAATAACGAATCGCTCGAGCCACATACCGACCGAAACGACCAGCGATATGACGAACAACCAGAATTCGCTGTTGCGGAATCGCTCGAACCACAGCAACTGGATCGAAAGGCCGTTACAAATAATTAGCAGCCAATACGACCACCAGTACGGACCTTCCCAGATGCGGTTCTTGACCATGAAGACTTCGTACTGCGAAGCACTGTACCAGCCAAAGAAAGCCTCCATCGCGTAGCCGTAACACACGATCAAGCCCGTCGCGAGCATGACTTTTGCCATGTAAACGAGATGCTGATGCGTGATGAAATCCTGCATTCTGTACCAGTGACGGAGCGGAATACAGAGGATCAACACCATCGCAAATCCCGCAAACACGGCCCCTGCGACAAAGTACGGCGGAAAGATCGTTGCATGCCAGCCCGGAATTTGCGAAACCGAGAAGTCGAACGAGACGATCGAGTGAACCGAAAGCACGAGCGGCGTCGAAAGGCCCGCGAGTATGAGATACGTGATCTCATATCGGTGCCAATGACGAGCTGAGCCGCGCCAGCCCCACGAAAGAGCCGCGTAAACAAATCGGAAATACTTATTCTTCGCACGATCACGCAAAGTCGCGAAATCGGGAATTAGACCGACATACCAGAACAAAGCCGAAACCGTCGCATACGTCGAAACCGCAAAAACGTCCCAAATAAGAGGCGAGCGAAACTGCGGCCAAATACCCATCGTGTTCGGATACGGGAACAGCCAATATGCAGCGAGCCACGGACGACCTGTATGCAGCAACGGGAACATCGCGGCGCAGGCAACGGCGAAAAGCGTCATTGCCTCAGCAAAACGGTTGATCGACGTACGCCACTTTTGATTCAAAAGCAGCAAAATAGCCGAGATCAGCGTTCCGGCGTGACCGATACCAATCCACCAAACGAAGTTGATGATGTCGAAAGCCCAACCGACCGGCTGGTTGTTTCCCCAAATTCCGATACCATTCGCAAGCAGCCAAACTACCGACACCATCAGCAATTGGGCCACCATAAAGGCGATACCAAATCCGATGAACCAGTGGAACGGCGTGCGCTTCTTGAGCGTAACGTCGCTGATCTTGTCAGTGACGCTGGCGAATGAATGGTCGCCCTCGACCATTGGCGGCAAAAGTTTCTTTTCTAGGTCTTGGTTATCCTGCATAGCTTATGCAACCCACGCTGCCGATATCTTCGGCAACCGCGAACTAGTGAGCTTCTCCTCCCGCTTTCTTCTCGCCCGATGGTTTCGGTGCATGACTTTTCTTAGGAACAAACGGACGATAATCCGGCATATCCTTGTTCTGATTCTTGAGTGCCGCCGCATATGTCGTACGCGGCTGCGTGTTCAATTCGTTGAGCAGTACGTAATCACGCTCATCCTTCTTGGCTTTTGAGACGGCACTTTCAGGGTCGTGCATATCGCCAAAGACGATCGCATTCGTCGGACAAGCCGATTGACAGGCCGTCATTACGTCGCCGTCCTTGATCTTGCGTCCTGCCTTTTCAGCTTCGATACGACCGATCGAGATACGTTGCGTGCAATACGTACATTTCTCCATCACACCGCGGCTGCGGATCGAAACTTCAGGATTACGCATCAGCTTGTACTGCGGCGTGTTCCAATCCTGATATAGCAAGAAGTTGAATCGTCTCACCTTATAAGGACAGTTGTTCGAGCAATATCGTGTTCCGACACAGCGGTTATAGACCATGTCGTTGAGGCCTTCGGCACTGTGAACTGTTGCGTGAACCGGACAGACGACCTCGCACGGAGCGAGTTCGCATTGCATACAAAGTACAGGCTGGAAGTACGGCCCTTCAGGATTTGAAATATCGCCGCCGGCGTAATATGCATCGACACGAAGCCAATGCATTTCGCGGCTGCGATTGACCTGCTCCTTACCGACCACCGGAATGTTGTTTTCCGATTGGCAAGCCACGACACAGGCGTTACAACCAACACACGAGTTGAGGTCGATCGACATGCCCCATTTCGTGTTCTCGTTGTAAACCTTTTGATGATCCTCGGCCGGATACATCGACATGTTCGCGTAGTCAGGCTGATGTCCGCCTTCGATCTCTTCTTCGAGATGGTTTACATCCCAACTGCGAAGTAGATCGCGGCCTTCCATATTGAAATGGATCTGCGTCGAAGCGATATCGGTCGTTTCGCCGGTTTTGGTAATTTCACCAAAACCATGATCCATCGCATCCGAACGCCTGACATCAAAAACGCTGTAACCAAGTCCGGTTCCCACCTTTCCCGCACGCGTACGGCCATAGCCCATTGTCAACGTGACTACGTCGTCAGGCTGCCCCGGCGTGATCCATACCGCGACAGGCTTTTTGATCTCAGCCCCTTGATATTTAACTTTTACGAGATCCGCGAACTGATTTCCGCCCTTCGTGTTGATGAACGAAGTTCCCTGCTCACCGCCGACGTATTCGCGTTTGTCGTTGCCTTTATTGACGCCAAGCTTCTCGGCAGTCTTTGGGCTGACAAGCGCGACGTTGTCCCAAGTGATCTTGTTCAGCGGATTTGGCAGTTCCTGGAGCCAGCCGTTGTTCGTAAATCGGCCGTCATATACGCAAGGATCAGGAATGATGTTGAATTCGATCGAGCCTGACGAAGCAGGCTTTGCTTCCGGCGTCGAAAGAAACGCGGTCGTAGCCGTAACAGCCTTTGCAGGCGAAGCAGTATTCGCGACAACACCATCATGAACTGCCTTTCGCCAATTATCTTCGAAAGTTTTCGCACCGGCAGGAGCCGCAGGCGCGGCAGCAGGTGTTGACGGGGCTGCAACGGGAGCCTTTGGAGCTTCCTTTTTCTCAACGACAACAGGAGCAGCGACCTTTGCTTCGGTCTTTGGTTCTTCCTTCTTTGGCTCTTCTTTGACTTCGGCCTTCGCCGGAGCAGCTGCCGCGGTAATATTCGTGGCTTGCCAGTAGGCTTTTACGATGTCGTAATCTTTCTTGTCAAAGCCTTCTTTCATGCACAATTGAACAAGTTCGTGTGCATTTTTGCCGTCATAAAGCGGCGTTACAAGCGGCTGTACGATCGTCACCGTTCCGTCAAAAGCACGAGCATCGCTCCAGCTCTCCAAGTAGTGCTTTTCGTGAACGTGCCACAAACACTGCTCCGCCGTCTCATCGAAATGCTGACCAAGATGAACCGTAAGCCCTGCTTTTGCAACAGCTTGCAGCCGCTCAGCGCTCAACTTAACATCTGACGGAGTGTTGTAAACAGGATTGCCGCCAAGAATTATCAAAGCCTTGACCTTTCCGGCGTCGATGTCAGCGACAAGCTCTTTAAGCTGTTCGATCTGCAATTTTTCGCTGCCCGGAGCAGTTGGCTCGATGTACGTAACGGTCTGACCGGCATTGCCGAGAGCTCCGTTGATAGCGTGTGCAATTGCATGCACGATCGCGGGCTGACTGTCTCCCGCGACGACGAGGGACTTGCCCTTGTGCTCCATCAAGTCTTTTGAAAGACCAGCGATCCAAGCCGCATTTTCGGTATATGTCGAATTCGCACCGGCAACGCCGACAGCCTTCGCGATCGCCTTTGCAACCTCAGCCATTTGGCTCGGTTTGATCGCGAGACGATGGTCTGCTTTGGCTCCGGTCAGGCTAACTGATGATTCGATAGAATAAAGGCGATTCGTCTTTTTGGTTTCTTCGTCGAGAGCTCGGCCTTTGGCGAAGTCCTTAATATAAGCGACGTTAAAGCCCGAGAAGATATCTGCGTCGAGCGATAAGATCCGCTCTGCTTTATCAAACTTGTAAACAGGCTGTGCAGGCGAGCCAAATGCAAGTTTTGCTCCGGCGAGAACATTATCCTGATTGACCGGCTCATATTGAACAAACTTCGCATTAGGCAATTCAGCCGTGATCTTCTTGAACTGATCGATCAATGTTGGCGAATTGACGGTCTCGGCC